>QMPV01000041.1 GCA_003648765.1 Candidatus Aminicenantota bacterium | reverse complement strand
TATTCTTCATGCGGAGAAGATCTCTAAAAAGCTAAAAACCCTTAGATAGAGGCTATTTTTTGGGGGTAAAATCGCGTTTAAGGCTAATTTTTGGGGTAGTAAAAAGGGTTAACTAATTGATAATAATAAAAATGTTGAGCTCCGACCCAAAAGAAAGAGAAAGAAAGAAAGAAAGAAAGAAAGAAAGAAAGAAAAAGAGAAAAAAAGTTTCTTCTCCGAGGTGGCTTATCCTTCAGTCAAATATGAAAAACCTGAGGCTAACTCTTTCTTGCAGCCAAAGGTGAAAGGCGAAGGCCTGAGTCCATTGACCCAGCCACGACAACTTAAGAACTACTTCTCTCGAATCCGAGTAATTTCAAACACCACCGGGTTAGCAGCATCCGGGCAGGCGTGGGTCTTAACATCAGGATTACTCAACCAGGGAAAACGAGCCTCAAACATCATGGCAAAAACCGCCGGCAACATGCTATAGAGAGCATGGAGGCAAATCTTTCCCTTAACTCCGGTTTCGGTAAATTCAACTACATCGCCGACCTTGTGTCCTAAAGCACAGGTTCCTTTTTGACTGATAACCTTGGCCTCCACCCTGATGATTTTTTCCGCCATTTTTTCCTCCTCAATCTTTTGGTCGCTACTATAACCGGGTCGAAAAGCTAAACCCCCTGCTGACCACCAGAGGGCCAGACAGCCGAAAGATTGACAGAATTTCCGCCGCTTCATCTCCATCATCCTTTTTTTGTGATCCGGCTTTCTCATCCTCGCATATTTTCGAGCCTTCTAGCAAGTAAAAGATTGATATCTTTTTTCAGCCCAACCTATTATCACGACCGTCTGAGTCAATTTAAAAAAGCAGAGGAAGAGATGGAAAAGCAGGGTTTTGAGGTGTGTGTTGCGGAAAGCGCTCAAGAAGTGGCGGCTGCCTGTAATCTGATAATTACAGCCACTCCGGCTAAAAAACCTTTACTTTATTCAAAAGATATTCAACCAGGCACCCACATTACAGCGGTGGGGGGCCGACACCCCGGAGAAACAAGAGCTGGAACCGGAAATTTTAGCCCGGTCGGAGGTAGTGGTTGTCGACAGCCGGAGCCAGGCGCAATCACGAGGCGAAGTATACCAAGCTCTTCGCCAAGGGGTACTTTCCCTTACAAAAACAGTTGAACTGGGAAAAATAATTCTTCAGCCCGAATTAAGACGCCAGACTAACAACCAGCTGACTGTCGCCGATCTAACCGGTGTGGCTGTCCAGGACATTCAAATAGCCAAAGCAGTCTATGAAAAATATCTGGAAGAAATGTCCTAGGGATTTTGACCTTTTTCTTAATTTTGTGATTAAATCTTTATGCCAAATTTGGCAAGGATAAATCATGAAAAATTTCGGAGGAATAAACGGTTATGAAAATTGAAATCTTTTCCCCAGAAAGAACTCAATCCCTCTGGGAACACACGGTTAAATATAACTTAACCGACAGCGGTGTCCATCCCCTCTCTCTTCGGGAATTATTAACCCCGGCAGAAATGGACGAACTCCTGGCCCTCGAACTGGGCTACAGCCAGACCAATGGTTCTCTTGAACTTCGCCAGGCCATCGCCGGGCTTTATCCCGGCAGTAGTCCCGATAATATTTTGGTGACCAACGGTACGGCTGAGGCCAACCCTCTTATTAACAATCTACAATTTCTGAATGAATGGCTGGCCAGCTATCTGGAGCTTTTCCCTTTGCCCCCTCCTCAGGCTGAAGGGATGGCCTTTATTAAATATCACTTCTCGATGAATTCCACTGAATTTATCACTCGTCTCAGCGAGACAAAAAGTGTCTTCCTGGCACCGGGAGATTGTTTCAGCCTCGACGGTTTCTTCCGTCACGGCCTGGGGGCTGACCCCGCTTTCCTCCAGCCGGGGCTTCAGCTTTTTGGCGAATGGCTGAAAGAGAATATATTAACCTGAAAGGAGAGAAGCGGTGTTTCATCTCCTGGATTGGATAAGTTTATCCCTCTATTTTCTTGTTCTTCTGGGAATTACCTGGTGGGCGACCAAACAAAGAAAGGAATCCACCGAAGACTATTTCCTGGCTTCCCGTCACGTAGGCTGGTTTGTCATCGGGGCTTCCATCTTCGCCTCTAATATCGGGGCTGAACATATCGTCGGCCTGGCGGGAACAGCCGCCAAGACAGGTGTAGTCATGGGTCATTACGAACTTCACTCGTGGCTGGTTCTTCTTCTCGGCTGGGTCTTCATTCCTTTCTATATGAGAAGCCGGGTCTTTACCATGCCTGAATTCTTGGAAAAACGCTACTCGGCCAACGCCCGCTGGCTACTCTCACTGATCACCCTGGTCAGCTATGTGGTGACCAAAGTCTGTGTGAATGTCTATGCCGGAGCGGTTGTTTTTCAAACTTTACTCGGGATTGATTTTTGGACCGGGGCTCTTTTCATTCTTATCTTTACCGGTATTTACACTGTGCTCGGCGGCCTCCGGGCAGTGGTTTATACTGAAGCCATCCAGACCGTGGTGCTTATCCTGGGGTCAATAGTTGTGACCATTATGGGCTTGATCAAGTTGGGCGGCTGGAGTCAACTGGTGGCTCTGGCCGGCCGGGAGCACCTTAATCTTTTCCTGCCGGCCAACCACCCGGAATTTCCTTGGCCGGGTATGATTTTCGCTCCGCCCATTGTCGGCCTCTGGTATTGGTGTACCGACCAGTACATTGTCCAACGAGCCCTAGCCGCCCGTAATGAACAACAAGCCCGCCGGGGAACTATCTTTGCTTCTTACCTCAAACTGCTGCCCTTTTACATTTTCATTCTACCTGGGGTGATGGCTTTTGCTCTGGCTCGCAGTGGTCAGCTGGAACTCCAGCGGGCCGACCAAGCTTTTCCAGCCTTGGTGATGAGCCTTATCCCAGTGGGCATTAAGGGTCTGGTGGCCGGCGGTCTACTGGCAGCTCTAATGAGTTCCCTCGCTTCGGTCTTCAACTCTTCCTCCACCCTTTTCACCATGGACATTTATAAAAAATTAAGACCCCGAACACCTGAAAAAAAATTAGTGCTGGTCGGCCGGTTTGCCACAGCCGTGGTCGTGGTCAGTGGTGTAGTCTGGATACCACTGATGAAGCATATCAGCAGCGAACTCTATCACTATCTTCAAAGCGTTCAGGCTTACATCGCCCCGCCTATCGCCGCCGTCTTCCTGCTGGGTGTTTTTTCCAGAAGAATCAATAAATACGGCGCCATGACTTCTCTGGTCAGTGGCTTCTCCATCGGTCTTCTCCGCCTCATTGCCGAACTGAATAAAAACAGTCTGTCGGGCGTCCTCCACTGGTTCGCCACCGTGAATTTTCTCTATTTCGCCATTTTTTCTTTTATCGGCTGTTGCCTGGCCATGTTAGTCGTCAGCTGGTTGACTCCCTCTCCCCGCGCCGAGCAGATCCAAGGGCTGACCTACGCCACCACCCTGGCCGAAGATAAAGCTTCTTCCCGGGCCACCTGGAACTGGAAAGATGTGCTCTTATCGGTGATTGTCGTTGGAGTAATTATCTTTACTCTGGTCTACTTCTCACCTTTGAATTTTTAAACCTAATGGCCTTCACCGCGTAACATCTTCTGGGCGTGCTCCAGGATGGGCAAGACCAATTGGGTGCAAAGAGTGACTGCTTTGACTGAGCCGGGAAAATTGATGATAATCGTCCGGCCCCTCACCCCGGCCACTCCCCGGGAAAGGACGGCATTTCTGGTTTCCCGGTAGGATTCAAAGCGCAATATTTCACTGATACCCGGAATTTCCCGCTCACAGACTTCCCGGGTTACCTCGGGTGTAACGTCCCGCGGCGAAAGTCCTGTGCCGCCGGTGGTCAAAATAAAATCCTTATCCAGATGGCTGAGCAAGGCTGCTTTTATCTTGGCGGCCTCATCGGGAACAACCATCAATTCAACCCGGGCTTCAATGTCACTGGCCTCAATAATCTCTTTTATTTTGGGCCCGGAGAGATCCTTATATTCCCCCCGGTAAGCCCGATCAGAGATGGTAATAACCATAATCTCCAACACGGATGCGCCCTCCTTTCTTCACCCGGGCAAAAACACCTTTTTCCGGCATAATACAATAGCCGACTTGATGATAAATGGCACAGGGAGTATGACACTCCTTGCCCAGCTGAGTAATCTCGAGTTCAGCTTCACCGATGATGATCCTTCCCCCGCAGACCACCTGGCACCAATCAATTCCCCGGGTGACAATGTTCTCACCGAAAGCTCCAGGCTGCAGTTCCAGTCCTTTCTTCTTCATTTCCTCAATGTCTTCAGCAGCTAAAAAAGAGACCTGCCGGGGCCAATCACCGGCGTGGGCGTCTCCTTCCAGGCCGTGATTGGCCACCAGGAGAGCTTCCTCCACTGGAATTTTTTGAGTACCCTTCTTGCGGGATAGGCAGATGGCTTCAACTTTGAATCTCATCTTTTTTCTTCTCCTGAAGAAATATCTTTTCAATCACCATTTCTTTATCCACCGCCTTACACATATCATAAACAGTTAAGGCGGCCACCGCTACTGTAGTTAAGGCTTCCATTTCAGCTCCGGTTTTGCCCTCGCAGATAACGCGTGAAAATATCCGCAGGCCATCTTCCTCGAATTCAAAATCCACTCCGACCTGATTAAGTGTAATATTATGACATAAAGGAATCAGGTCGGCTGTTTTCTTGGCAGCACTGATGCCAGCAATGCGGGCTACGGCCAAAACATCGCCCTTCTTCACTTGATTGTCTTTAATCAAGCTCAGGGTCTCGGGGCGAAGTTTTATCTTCCCTTGAGCTCTGGCTTCCCGACGGCTGACTGGTTTGTCAGTAATATCAACCATTCGGGCCTTACCTTCAGTGGTTAAATGGGTCATTTTCATCTTATCCTCCTATTTCCCAGTTGCCTCGATTGGAACAACTGAGACCTTGGCGAGGTTTAAGGTAAACCGCCTTTTTCAGGCTAGCCGCTATATTGTGAAAATCAACCGGAATCTCTATATTGGAGAAAAGACAAGGCTTAAGACGTCCATCAGCGGTCAATCGAAGCCGATTGCATTTTTCACAGAGTGGGGGTCTTTCCGCCTGGAAATGAGAGAAGCAACTTTCATGGTTATCGAGAGAATAATGGTTGATTCTTTGGAGAATCAAACCCCGTTGTCGACAAAATTCTTTCATAGCGGGCAGCTCGTCAGTATTTACTCCGGGAATAAGCACCATATTGATTTTAGTCCGAGTAAAACTAGCTGCTTGGGCGGCCTCAATCCCAGCCAAGGCCTGACTCAATTCTCCTCTCCGAGTAATATATCGATACCTCTCAGGTTGCAAGCTATCTAGCGAAATATTCAACCGGTCCAGGCCAGCTTCCTTTAAAGGACGAGCTAATTGAGGTAGAAGAATCCCATTGGTGGTCAGGGCTACCTCTTCCAGTCCCTTGATTTTTTTAAGCATAGCCACCAAGGTAACTATGCCTTGACGAACCAGCGGCTCACCCCCGGTGAGTCTCACCCGGGTAATCCCAAGTTCAGCCCCCACGGCTACCACTTGAGCAATCTGTTCATAAGAAAGAATTTCTTCCGGAGGCCGCCAATGAATACCACTGGCCGGCATGCAATAAATGCACCGCAGATTACACCGATCAGTCACTGAGACGCGCAGATAATTGATGCGGCGGTTAAATCGGTCGAACAACAATTTGACTTCCTTTCGGTAAAATTTTCACTCCACGAGGAAAGGCAATTAAGCCATTAGCCCGGGTGAGAGCATGGATATGAGCCGAGCCATGATAGGGCAGTGATCGGACTTGGCCTTGCCGATATTCAACCGGCAGCCAAGCTTCCCGTCGGCTTTTCTTTCTCTTTAACTCTTCGGCCAGCTCTCCTTTTAAGAGAAGTGGCTGATAAGAGTGGCCCATCAAGCGGAAAATAAAGGGTTTGATCAACAGCTCAAAAATAACAAAAGTAGAGACAGGGTTGCCGGGTACACCAAAAACTGCGGTCTCTCCCCGAGTGCCGAAGATAGTTGGCTTGCCGGGTTTAATGGCCAATTTATGAAAATGTATCTGAACGCCAAGCTCCTGGAGAATCGTCGGCACATAATCATAATCACCCACTGAGACCCCTCCGGAAACCAGCACTAGGTCACATTCGTCAAGCAACTCTTCCAGTTCCCGGCGGAGGAGAGCGGGTTCGTCCCGACCCCTCCCTACTTTTTTCAGCCGGGCACCCGTCGCCGCCACTTGGGCGGCCAGCGAATAAGTATTACTATCATATATCTGCCCTTCACGAAGAGGTTCTCCTGGGCTGACTATTTCTGATCCAGTGGCCAGTAGACCTACGGTGGGTTGACAATAAACCTTCACCCGAGTTACTCCCACCGAGGCAAGGACGGCCACTTCCTGAGGGCGTAAGAACGTGCCTTTTTCTAAAACTACCTCCCCTCGCCGGATGTCTTCCCCCTGGTAACAAACATTAGACTCTTTATCCTCACCAACGATAACCAGCCAGCCATCCTCTTCCTGAGTGACCTCTCGTCTCACCACCCGGTCGGCCCCTGGAGGTAACTTGCCGCCGGTCATTATTTTGGCACACTCCCCGGGTTGAAGAGGCCGCTGAGGATGTGAGCCGGCGGCAATTACTTCGACTATGCGGTATTTCTCCGCCTGGTCACTCGAGCGAAGGGCATAACCATCCATGGCCGCTTTATCAAATGGGGGCAGGTCAAGGGGAGAGATAATATCCTCGGCCAACACCCGGCCCCGACATTCCTCTAGAGAGACCTCTTCAGGGGTGGGTTTAACCGGAATGTCTTTTAAAATTTGTTCTGCTTCTTCTCTTGGAATCATGGTCGTCTCCTCTCTAATATTCAAACACCCGGACCGAAGTAGTCTTAAAAGTGACAAAGACTTGGTCGCCTTCGGCGAGACCCATCTCCTGATAGGACTGGGGAGTTATATCCACGGCCAACTCCACTCCGACATCCACCACCACCTCCACGGTGTTGAGATGGGGATAGATTTCTTTAATCCGGCCCCGGAAGGAGTTGCGGGCGGAAGATTGAATTCTCCGCCGGGAAATAATAATTTCATTGGACCGGATAGCCAGATGCGCCCGGGCCGCTCTGGCGACAGGAGTGAAGATGGCCAGGCCGTTGAGTTCCAATCTGTGGTTTTCAATTCTGCCCGAGAAAACATTTTTATAGCCTAAAAAGTCAGCCACCTCCCGATTGGCAGGTCGGCGGAAAACATCCTGGGGTTCCCCCTGCTGAATAATTCGGCCCTTAAAAAGGAGGGCAATTCTCTCGCCGAGAGCCAGAGCTTCTTCAAAATCATGGGTGACATGGATGAAAGTCCGGCGATACTTGCGGTGGAGGCGAGCGAAAAGTTGCTGCACTTGGCGCCGGGCTCCATAGTCGAGAGCCGCCGTGGGTTCATCTAGGAGAAGAACTTCCGGCTGGAGAATAAGGGCCCGGGCGATGGCCACCCGCTGTTTTTCGCCGCCGGACAAAGTGGTTACCTGGCGGTGGAGCAAATGCTCTATTTGTAGTTCGCGAGCGATTGCCTTCAGCTTGGCCAATCGCTCATCCAAAGATAACTTACGGAAACGCAAGCCATAACCAATATTCTCTTGCACATTCAAATGGGGAAAAAGCATATAATCCTGATAAATCAAGGCTACTTTTCGGGTGGAAAGGCCCTCAATGCGGCCTTCATCCGGCTGAAGCAAACCGGCCAGCAACTCCAGGATGAGGGTTTTACCCGCGCCGCTGGGACCGAGAATAATGAAGTACTCACCTGATTTGATTTCCAGGGAAATATTCACCAACTGGAAATCGCGAAAATTTTTGGAAACATTGACCAATCTAATCATCGTCGCTCCACTACGGCTCGGAGAAAAACAATTACTAACAAACTAAGAAGCAGCAATAAAACTGCTACCGGGGTGGCTGACCGCAGGCCGAAATTCTGGAAACGTTCAAAGATTAAAACCGGGGCGGTCAAAGGATGATAAGCCAGGATGACCACTGCGCCAAATTCAGAAATCCCCCGGGCCCACATCATTATCGCCCCGGAGAGAATTGATTTTTTAGCAAGGGGAAGACTGACTGTCCAGAAAGCTTGAAAAGGCGTGGCTCCCAGCGTCCGGGCTGTATTTTCCAGTCGGACATCAACCAGCCGGAAACCTTCCTTGGCGCCGTTAACCAAAAAAGGCAGCGAGACAAAAAGCATGGCCAGGGTAATCCCAGCCTCGGTGCCGGCCATCGTCCAGCTGGTAGCCCGGCTGAAAAGCGAGTGACGCCCCCAGACAAGCAGCAGAGCAATACCGGCTGCCGTATGGGGAATGACCACCGGCAAATCGATTAAGCCTTCGATGAGCTGCTTACCTTTAAAATCCAGCCGGGCCAGGAGATAAGCCAGGGGGATACCCAGGAAAAGGGCCAGAAGAGTGGCCCAGAGAGAGGCCCGCAGTGTCAGGAAAATGGCTGAGCGAACTTCGGCTTGGGCAGCGGCTTCAAGGAGTTGGTCACCTTCGGCTCCCCAGAACATGCGCAATATGGGTAAAGCCACAAACAAAACCAATAAAAATCCCAGAAAGCCGAAAACCGCCCGGAATCTCATGGGAAAAGGGTCTCCTCTTTTTTGTTTGGGGCTGTTTCTTTTGGCTTATCTTTAACTTTGAGCAGCGGCCGAAGAAGCGGAGGGAGGCGCTCGGGGTTATCCACCAGCGGCGGGTCAAGGGGTTGGAGGCCGTTTTCCAGAAGAATAGCCCGACCTTCTTTACTCAGGAGAAAGGCCACCAGCTCGGCCGCCCGCTGGGGGAAAGGGGCATTGCGGGGAATGGTTAAGCCGTAAATCATCACCTGGCCTCTTTGAAGGAGCGTTTCGCCAGGCTTTTTGCCCCTGATTTTGACTGCGGCCTGGCGATAGAATTCATCAAATCTAGGAGAGCCCAGATTAATCTCGGGAGGCAATCGGAGGAAACGAGTACCATGCTGGCGGGCCACACTTAGATAAATAAAAATATAATCCAGTTCTCCGGCCTCAAGCAGCGCCAGTAGGTCTACCTCCTTGGGTCGAATATTGCGCGGCGGACAGGCCTGGGATAACTTTTCCGCCAAGCCGGGTTGCTGATAATATTTCTCCGCCAGTTGCCAGACTAGGAGAGTCCGGTAACCGCAGGGATCTGAATTGGGGTCGGACTGACCGAACTCCACCTCTGGCTGAAGAAGAATTTCCATCCAGTTGTCAGCGTTGATTTTCTCCGCCCCTGGACTGTCGGGCCGATACATTAGGACCAGTTCATTAGTAGCAAAATCAATGGTGTAGTCAGCATACTCGGGCATCAGAAAACGCGGAATTAAAGAAGCATCCGAGAGAGCCACCACATCAGCCGGGTAGTGAAGGTCAATGATTTGCCGAACGCAGGTTAAACTACCGTGACTTTCCAGGAGCAGGCGGACTTGTGGATTTTTCTCCTCAAAGGCCTCAGCTATTTTCTTTAGGGGCACTGAAAGAGAACCGGCATGAAGAATGCGGAGGGTGGTGGTTGAGGGGGAGCGGGAACACCCAGCAAAAAACAGCCAGATAGAGCCGATGAGCAAAATTAGGCCGGCCGAGATTATTTTTCTGGGGAGAGGAGAGGGAGGAGGGTGAGGAGTTGAGTGGGGGGAGGAAGATATAAATGTAGATTGAGACAGAGACGGAGAGGGATGAGAGGGGGAAGATGAGGGAGAAGGATTTGAAGGAGCTAGAGAAAGAGATGAAGAAGGAGATTGAGAGAAAGACGGAGATGGAGAGGGAGTAGAATGAGGAGATGGAGATGTAAACGGCGCTGGAGTGAAAAGAGGAGATGTGGGAGTGGGATGAGGAGATAGAAGAAGACATGGAGAGGAAAACGAAGACTGAAATGGAGGAGGAGAGGTGGAAAGAGAAGGAGGAGGAGTTGGTGAAGGAGTGGCTGGGGAAATGGCTGGTCGCTGGGAAGGCACCGACAAGGGGCGGAACCAGCCCTTAAACTGAGTAAAATATTTAATGGCTTTAGGCGGAACAAAGCGAAAACGATTTAAACAAGCCGACTTATTGGAAGAAGTAAAACGGTGAAAGGCCAAGATTGATATGGTGACCACCTCCTTTCCTCACCGGGAGGTCAAGCCGTTTCCAGCTTAACCCTTTCGGCTTCTAGGCATGGCTCCGCAGAGCTGTAGCCTGGAAAGCTCGGAGAGTTTATTATCTTATCTAAAATTTTCTCCCTGGTCAAAAAGTAATTATTTTATATTTAGGATCAAAAAATATTCTCCAATATCGCTCAATTATTTCATAAAACGCCTTGATAATGCGGTGAAAAAAACGCTCTTTTTCCTCATCCTTTTAGAATAAGACCTACCGCTTCCTTAAATAAAATCAATAATTTTATCCTCACATCTTCAAAAAATCTTGTCCTCTTCGTTTTCAATACACAATTTTCCTTTATGTTCTTTAAAAAGAAAATTTATCCACTCTTACGAGAATTTTGGGGCGATAACAATCTTGACTTCTCCTCGGCCTCTTTATCTCTAACAATTTTCAGAATCGGCGAACTAACCTCTCTTGCCCATTAAAAACTTATCTATGAAGCTGGGTTCCAGAAAAATAATCAAACGGTGAAATTGCCGTTACTGTTGACGCTCAAATAGAAAAAGAAATGAAATGGGAAAAGCAAAACGAAGTTAGAAAAGAAGAAAAGCGCATAGAAAAAATAGAAATAATTAACCACCCCATCAATGTCCAGCAATTCTAAACAAGAAAAATAAGCAGTTGAACAATAAATGAGTCTATTTTAGATAATTTTCATAAACTGCTTTCGCTATTTGTATATCCTGGACAGCTACACCAGTTAAATCAGCTACTGTTAACTGGGAATCAGCGGCCCGGCCTAAGGAAGGGTTAAGAATAACTTCACCTAATTCTCGGGTTTTATCGAGGCTTAACAGCCCGGCTTTAAGAGCTTGATAAACTTCGCCTCGATTTTGAGCTTGGCTTCGACTATCAACAACTACGACATCGGCCATTTTTAAAATTTGAGCCTCAAGTTCCTGCTTTTCTGGGGTATCAGCGCCCACAGCTGTGATGTGCGTCCCTGGCTGAATATCATCTGCCCGGAGAAGAGGTTCTTTAGCGGGTGTGGCGGTTACAATTAGATTAGCTTTCGCCGCTACTTCGCTGGGACTTGAGGCTTGATGGACCCTGTATCCTTTGTTGTTCATTTCTTCTTGATAGTCGCTCACCGCCTGAGGATTAATATCCCAGACATATACCTCCTGTGAATTGATAACCCCTCTCAGGTATTCCAACTGAACCTTTCCCTGAGTCCCCGCTCCAATAATTCCGATGGCTTTAACTGAAGAAGGGGCCAGATACTTGGCGGCCACCGCACCGGCGGCTGCGGTTCGAATGTTGGTGAGATAACCTTCATCTAGCAGGATGGCCAGCAACTGGCCAGTCTTCTGGGAAAACAACAACATTAACCCATCAAAATTAGGAAGGCCTAAGCGATAGTTTTCATAAAAGCCAGAGGCAATTTTCACTACATAGTAATCATCTCCTTTAATATAGCCATACTTGATATGCATATCGCCTGGCGGGTCATCAAAAATCAACTCTCCCACTGGGGGGACCACTGTTTTTCCTTGAGAATAAGCCACAAATCCATCTTCAATGGCCTTGATGGGGTCTAGCTCTTTGAGGCTTTTCAAAATTTCCCCTAAATTAATGATTTTCGGCATTTTTTCTCCTTTTCTAATTAAGTTAATTTCATTTTAAGCATTTTCTTCCCAAGGTTAAAATTAAAAATCCAACAACTATAAACCCTCAACATTAAAGAGTTTTCTCTTTCTTTTTAATCTTATTGGCCATAATTCTAGCTCTCGTTATTGTTCACCTATTAAAAGACTAGAGACTAGCCATTTCCAGTTTATTTACACATTTTTATTTTTTACTTTCACCATTAGCTAGCATCTCAACTCTTTTCACTTTTTAACTGCTTCAAAATTAGAAAAGTTAGTTCGATGTTCTTGATTTTTGATTAAATATGTTTATCAGCTTTTTTCACTCACCCAGCCCATTTCCTTAAAAAACTCTTCTCTGGTGGGGAAGAGAAAAGAGATAATTTCATATAATTCCGGGTCATATTTTTTCAGATTTTCAGCCGTAAGAGGAATATCATTAGAGAGGCTTAACCGATAATAAGGTTGGATAGGATTTCCCTTTTCATCTTCAATTGGTCCCAAATAGAAGCGATTCTCATAGACACCAAGATAAATGTACAACCCAATCGCCAGATATTCGTGACTAAATGAGTCTGCTGGTAACCCGGTCCAAGGTCTGAATAACTTCCTCTCAATTGCTTTTCGAGTTACTTCCTCCAAGCGAGCTTGCAACTCAGGATAAGCCTCCTCAATGCCTCCATAATGGATTAAATGCACAATTTCTTCCACACTCGCATCTCGTCTTAAATTCTCTGGTCCACCCAAGCGGAAATAATCAGGGATAATCTCTTCATCCTCTAAGTCCTGAGTTATAATGCCCAGTTCATCTTCATACATGTAAAATCCGATAGCTGTATTGCGCTCTTCAAATGTTTTAAAGATAGTCATCACCAGATTCTTCTTTTGGAGACACTCGGTAATCTTCCCTGAACCTTGTCTATCCTTGGCCAATAAAGCCCTAGCCACCTTGGCTGCGTGTTCAATCTTTGAAGGGTCAACACTAGCTGTGGCATAAAAACTTATAGCAGGATCCTCAATCCTCTGAGTAAAAATATCCAAAGCGTTTTCTTTCTTTGGCTTTTCTTCAAGAGCAATAATGATTATCACCTCTTCCATAGACCCATCTTCATTAGTAGCTCGAACCTCAGCATAATAATATCCTGGATATTGGTCAGGTTGGGCTTTCAGTCGGAGCTCGCCTGTATCCGGATCGATACTCACTATTTGGGTAGCATCTAACTGGCCTTCTTTCAGATAATGGCGCGGATCGCCGCCGGGAACAGGGGGCACAAGACTCCAGGTGATTTTCTTGCTGCACGGAAAAACAGGCTCAATTTTTCCGATAACATCACCAATTTTTGTTTCTTTAGTGACGAGGAAACGGTCAAATTCGTCTGTAAGAATTGGGGGATCAAACTTTTTTTCTGATACTTCTTTCTGGCAACTTATCAGGTTGAAACTCAATCCCAAAACAAAAACGACATAAATAAAAACCGTAATTCTCTTTTTCATTACACCCTTCCTTTCATAATTAAATTTATTAACCTCTCATTTCATCAAAATTATTTAAAAATGGCTTTCTTGAAAGTTCTAAAGTTAGCTTTCCTACTTCACTTCTTCAGCTTTTGAACCCATTTCCTTGCCTTTCTCAGGAAAACAAAAAGCTTAAGATAACTTCTTCCTCCCCAAATAACTGCTCTTATTTCATCTGGCCGAGAAAGATAGGCTAATTAACTTCATCTGCCGCTTAGGATCACTAAATGCAAACTCGAAAACTGAGCCTTGAATCCCTTCCCTTTTTAAGAAACTTGGCTCTTTTCTAGACAAGACCTCTTTAATATCTTGGTTAACTTGACTTGTCATTGCTTAATCTTACCTCGACTAAAACCAGCAGCTTTTTCAGCTTCAGCAAGAAAGCCAGATTTTAATTTTGAGATGTTATAAAAATCCCAAAGTCTACTTGCTCCTAAAAATTTCTCCGGTTTCACAATTACCCCATCCTTGATAACCATCTGGACCTTGCGAATATTTGAGATATTCTCAATAGGATTATCAGAGAGAACAACTAAATCAGCCAGCTTGCCTATTTCTACGGTGCCCAATTTATCCAACACTCCACAAAGCTCCGCACAGTTTCGGGTTGCGGCCACCAAAGCTTCTCGGGGAGTCAAGCCCGAAAGCACTAATTGTTCAATCTCGAGATACCCCAGTTCTCCAATCGGATTGGAGTCAGAACCCACACAGATTTTTACCCCTGCTCTAGCTGCTTTCTGTAAAGCCAATCTCTGCCAGAGAGCATGTTCCGCTGAGCGCTCATCAGCATAAGCGATCATTGTCCGCGCCCTGACAATTTTGGGATTATTAGCAAAACCAAGCTGGGCTAACCTTTTTTCTCTTTCAAGAATATACTGGTCACTTAAATTACAGACAATCGTCGGGACATAAAAAGTTCCTTTCTTAGCCATCAACTTAATGGTTTCATCTTTTAAACCATACCCATGCTCAATTGAATCTACGCCTAATTTAACACTCCGATAGGTAGTTGGTTCTCTGGAATGAGCGGCCACGCGTAAGCCATTATGATGAGCAACTTCTACAGCAGTTTGAACTTCGTCATCTAACATCTCTACTTCCATGATTTTAATCCAATCAACCCCTCTCTGGATTTGAGCCCGCACAGCCCGCCTTATCGCCGCTACCCCGTCCGCACCGCCAGCAATATCGCCCCGGTGACCTCCGGTAGGAGAGACAACCTCTCCACAAGCAAATATTCTAGGTCCTAAGAATAATCCTTGCTCAAAAGCATCTCGCCAGGCAACATCTAGATACCCTTTCTCACCCACAACTCGAATTCCGGTAAATCCGTGTTGAAGACCATCCATGGCATTAAGTCCAGCCCGAATCACCGCTGAAGCCAGAAGTTCTCCATCCTGAATATGATTGGGATCAGGGAAAATATCCGAAAGGTGAACATGTACATTCCATAGTCCGGGAATTACAAATGCATTTTTTAAATCGATTACTCGGCTTTCTTCTTCCGAAGCGTTTGCATCATATTTGCCCTTTTTAATGGAGACGATTCGATTCCCCTCGATGATAATTGTCATATTTCTCAATGGATCTTGATGTCTTTCAGAACAATCAATAATTTGACAATTAGTAAGAATAAGCCTCCCCAATTCATCACCTCGAGCCAAAGATGCTCCCAACAACAAGGTTAAAGAAAATATCAAGAATATTAATGAATTGATAATCCCAAATTTCTTAAACTTATTCATTTGTCACCTCTTTTCAATAATTATTTTATTTTTTCGCCCAAAATCATGTTTTTTTCACTTACTTATTTTCGCCCGGCCTATAAATTATTCGCTATTTCCCGACCTCATTTCCTACGCCACCATCCCTTTCCGCAAAGAAAAAACCCTCTTTCCTTGGCTAACTAGAACTGAGTCTCTTCCCTTACTATCTCCCTTTGAATAAGAGCTACTGTAAATAATCATGAATTCATTTTAATAACTCTCAAATTTTAGCTCCTCTACTCCCGGAAAACAGTAACTGGCACTCTGTTAAAACGTATCTTTAATTCCACCTGCCTTTCACACTTGGGTTATCATTCATTTTGGTCTTAACGTCGGTAAGTACCGTCTGGCAAGCGTCGAGGAAATGCATATTGTGGGTCAGTTAATAATTTGTAGATGGTGGGATCACCTTCTTTTACCTTCTCCCGAGTATTTAAGCGCCATTCATCTTTAATATACTCATAGCGACCAGGAAAATCCTGAGCTCCCAAAATGGAAGTTAATGCCCAATAGATATATTCAGTTATCTGACAGCTATAATCACAAGTTTCATCATAATAAGTAAACCAGGCTCCTTCTGGATATTTTTCAGGCACCTTTAAAAAATGTCCACCTCGGGCTTGATCTAAAGCTCTCGCCACTAAACTCCCCTCGTGTTCTCCAAAAACATCAGGATAGGCATAAGCATACCCTGCATGCGTGACAATATGGAGTAATTCTTCTAAAGCAGCATCAAATTTGCCGTGAGCTGCCCCGTTAGGAATAGTTTCCTCATCATAGAGGTCTTGACCTTCCCAATCAGGGGGAGCAGCCTGAAAAAACCTTTCTAGATCTGGACTATTATGGGTTTTAACCATGATAACATAAGCTTTATGATCCAACATCGCTTGGAGAACCAATGGATTATCCACCTCTCCATCTTCGTTGTTGTCTAGATACTGGGCTAATACATTGGCGGCATGAAGTAGTTTTCGATCCTCTACATCTTCCATGGCATAAATTTTTACTCCAAAAACATCGACATACTTAGAAAATTGTCGAAAAGCTGGATGAGGAGGGTTAAAATTCTGTTCGACAGAGAAAAAATCATCGATTGGAGAAGGGGTAACCGACTTTTTGACTTCTTCTTTTTCCTTTTGACAACCGATTAATAAGATTAATGTAACGAATACAACCATGGTGATTGTTATTAATTTTTTCATTCAACCTCCAAAAAATATAAAGATTATTTTTCTTAACATTTCGCTTTCTTACCCTTTCCTCTCAACCATCAGGAACAATCCCTCATTTTAGTTTCCTTAGAAGCTATAATTAGCTCTGGGGGACATATTCTTCATTCTTTACCAATCTAACTTTAAGAGAAGGAGAGCAGTAATTGCTTCCCTATCTCTGCCTCTCATTTATCTATTTGACCAGAATAATTTTCTCATTGGGAGGATAAAGAAACTCGACTCCCTGCTCGGTGAGAATGGCATTATCTTCCAGATTCAGCCGAAATCGTGTTTTCCACTCAGGAACCCAGACATGAACAACAAATTCAAAAGCAAATAAATTATTTGGATTAAGCTTCAAATGCGCCCGGTCAGGTCGGAAAGGAGCAATCGAAGGCCCGACGGCAACTTCGCTATTGCCGGTATTGCCAACACAATGACAATCAATTGAAATTCCTGGTTTTTCCGAATCGCCCAGTGAATTGATGATCTCGCGGTCCTTGGGGCCGATATCTGTAAAAGGAGTATAGATAAAACCTTCCTTCTCTAAAGCTTGAACCATTGCTTCAAGGGCTTCACCCGCCGTTAATCCAACTTTAAGTGTTCGCTTGATAATTTCTCGAGCTTTCATGGCTGTTTTCCAGGCTTTTTGAATTCCAGGAGGAACACTCGTCTCTCCCTCGCGTAAAACATAAGCATAGCGTTTATAATCAGTTCCAAAATTTAGATATTTAATGCCCCAGTCCCAGAGCAACATATCTCCCCGCTGAATGATGTAATCTGGGCGATCTAACTCTTCTGATGATGAATTGGCTGACCATATTACTCCTGGGCCTTCACATCCTAAGTAAGAAATGGGCAAACCCAGCTTGAGCAGTTGATCTTGAGCCCACCACCCGATTTCTTCCAAAGTCGTGACTCCAGGCTTTATCCGGCGTAATCCTTTCTCCATTATCTGGCGTTGTATTTCACAGGCTCGGGCAAAAGCAATGATTTCCGTTTGTACTCTTCGGGTGCGAAAATCTGTAATTACCCTCTCAGCAGAGATCAAGCGCTGAGCATATTTAGGGCCTAGCAATTTTACCAATTTCTGATAACCGGTATAAGAGAGACCATCAGCCACAGTCAACCACTCAGAATAATTAACCGCAATCCTCTTTGGATCTCGTTCAGCTACATATTTCCCCAGCTCACTTTCTTCTCCGATGTAATCATAAACACTCCAGTCAGCAAATTCAGCAAACCGCACTCCAAACACAGCCCTTTCTACTCGTTCTCCACCTCGGTCAGTAAACACAAAATACCCCATCGTCCCTCCCAGATCTAATTCCAAAGGGTCCGGATCACCTCTTTTGATAACATGTATCCACATATCAACTTGGTTGTCTCTTAACGCTTGGGGTAAGACTAAATCAAATTTTTCTCGGCGAATCACATTCATTAGCTCATACCAGTATTTAGCTTTTTGAGCCAACAAGGCAGGGGAAAGCAAGGCAATCAGCAGCCCTAAAAACCCGCCTAGAAAGACCCATTTTTTCATCTTTTACCTCCGTTTCCTCCAGACTAAAATTTGATCAATAAAATTAAATTTTTTCAAAAACCTTATTAATCTTAAATAT
>QMPV01000040.1 GCA_003648765.1 Candidatus Aminicenantota bacterium | reverse complement strand
CTCCAGGGCAAACGCATGAGACAAGATTACGAGGTACATCACTTATATCTTTGCTTTTAACTTAAGTCACTCTGGATAAAATTTCTCTTTTTAAGCTCAGGTATCCATTATTGCGATGAACCTTTAATTTTAAATTAGCCTTATGCGGAAAGCAAACTAAAATGAGTATCACCATCGGCTCTCTTAAAGGGGTAAATTTCATTAACTCCCAAAAAACGTCAAAAATAGGTCAATTACTTTATTTTTTTGACCATCTTATTTTAAAAAGAGGAATTTTTTAAAAAATAAAAAAAATTACTTGAATTTTATTTTTTAGCTATGATATAATATTTATTGGTCATTTTAGGGGGGATAAAAAAGGAAATTGAAATAGCCTTTTTGTTTCTATCTTTCTGAAAAAATTTAAGTTACGGTAAAGAGTTTCTTTGGACCAAGCATTTTCCAATGAACATAAGGAAGCTTCTTTCCAGTTATACCAACAAAAAATTTCGAGTTTCCCCTTTTTCCGCTCAAATAAGCCTAAAAAATAACTTTTTTTTACCTTTTGGCAACTAAATTAACTAATTTTTCGTATTTTTTAATAGAAATGCTTGCAATAAGAAAGTTGAAAGGGCCTCTTCATCGAAGAGAAAAAACAACTATTTGGGCACCGGTCATCTTCTCTACAGACCGACTTACTTATCTCCATTAAATCCCCTTACCCATAAATCCATCCCCTCTTTGGCTGCCTCGCGCGGGGCAGCCGTCTAATTTAGAAATAGTTCTCTACGGTATGTCGACTCCTGTGGTGGTCATAGTCAGCTGACCGTGCTTAACGTTACGTAAGGTAAGCAATTCTTGAGCAATTTTTCTGACTCGAGAAACCGACCCCTTTAAAACGATAATCTCCAAACAATTATGGGCATCCATATGGACATGAAGAGAAGCGATCACAACCTGAACATGACGATGCTGAATTTGGTTGAGAACCTCAGTTAACTCTCTAGTTTCATGGTCATAAACTAACACCAATACGCCCACAACCTTTTTCTTGGGGTCCGTCCATTCCTCCTTAATCAATCTTTCCCGGATCAAATCTCTAATAGCTTCGGAGCGGTTAGAATAGCCGGTTTCTTTTAACAGCGCATCATATTTTTTTAAAAGTTCGGTATCGACAGAAATACTAAATCTCGTTACCTTTTCCATCATTAGCCCTCATGATTAAACTGATAAAACAATAATCCATCTACCTCAACTGTGTCAATTATTATCCTTTTTCATCTTTTTGGAAAAGCAAATCCACAGCTATTTTCTTCGAGGCGGAACCAAACCTATATTTTGAAAACCCTGAACTTGGTCCGGTAAAAATTAAAGTCTAAGCAAATAAAAAGACTACTTTATCCCCCTCAGGCAGATGTATTTTTTGGAGATCGCTTTTTTTTCTTTACCTTAATTATCGCCTTTTTTCTCTTTTCCTTAATTACTGAGAAGAATCAAAAATTATGCTTCTCTTGGTATAAAGACTGACCAAACCTTTATCTTATCTTCCAAGACCATTAAATACTTCTTCCCTCCCCCTTAACAATAAATAATTCCCTCTAGAAGGTCTGATACTTAAGTAATTTTTTAAGTAATTTAAGAACAAAACCTCACCAAGTTGGTTCCTTTAAAAAATTTTTAATCGGGGTCTTGACATCCATCACCTCTTAGCTATAATGATTTTCTTAAATGGATGAGAAAGAAAAAACTCTCCTCTCCCTCCCCATAACCCCTCCTGTTTACACAACTTCCAATAATAATCGGGCGGTCCCCACCGCCCGATAACTCTATTTTCACTTCCCCTTTGACCTAATTCCAAATCCAAGGAGGAAACTATGTCGACTCACCTTATTTGTCCTGACGATTACCAACCTGCTCTCGATATTCTGGAAACAGAGAGAGCGATTATGGACATCAAGCTTACTTTCCAAACTCTCTTGGCTAACAGCCTCAATTTACAAAGGATAACAGCCCCTCTGTTCGTGCCTTCTGGAACAGGCATCAATGATGATCTTGACGGCCGAGAACGACCGATTAAGTTTTCTGTAACCAATCTTAATCATCTCCAAGCTGAAATTGTTCAATCCTTAGCCAAATGGAAGAGACTGGCTCTAGCCAAATTAAAAATCCCCCCGGGACAAGGAATCTATACGGATATGAATGCCATCCGACCAGATGAAATCTTGGACAATCTTCACTCCATTTATGTTGACCAATGGGATTGGGAAAGAGTTATTACCCCGCAGGAACGATGTCTTTCTTTTCTCCAGGAAATAGTAACCAAAATTTATCAATGTATTTTTCAAATGGAACAAATCATCTGCCAAAAATATCCTCAATTCAGTCCTTTTCTTCCTCCTGAAATTCACTTTATCCACGCTCAAGAACTCCAAAAGCTATTCCCTCATCTTTCTCCAGCGCAAAGAGAAAATAAAATTTGTGAGCAGTATGGCGCCGTGTTCATTCAAGGGATAGGTCTTCCTTTAGCTGACGGTCAACCTCATGATGGTCGAGCCCCGGATTACGATGATTGGACAACTCCTTCAGAAAAAGGTCCTGGTTTAAATGGTGACATTATTATCTGGTACCCCCCGCTAGGCCAGGCCCTTGAACTTTCTTCCATGGGCATCCGAGTCGATGCTAAAAGTCTCCTACGTCAACTAAAAATATGCGGTTGTGAAGAACGTCGTCATCTCTACTTTCATCAGCTGCTTCTGGCAGGAAAACTTCCCCTTTCTATTGGTGGTGGCATCGGTCAAAGCCGCTTATGTCTCTTTCTTTTGAGAAAAATTCATATTGGCGAAGTCCAGGTAGGGCTCTGGGACAAAGAAACTCTTCAATTTTGTCAGCAAAAAAATATTCCCTTGCTCTAAAAACACCGTCTCCTTTCTCCAGGACGAAAAGTTATTTCTCCCCAAGAAAAATTAAGCCTTACTCTCTCTGAAAAAAATTTAGGACATTACTAACATAAAACTGAGTTTAACCAGAGAGAGAATTTTTCTGCCGGAGAATTGCATTTTATCAATGTCTTTTATTTTTAATATTTCTCTTTAATTTAATATTTCTATGAAATAAGTTGAAAAACAGCCCTCCTTTCTCTTTCTCTCTCACAATTCTCTTGACAAAATCAAATCAATCATTTTAAACTTTGGCTTTCTGGAGTTAATCCAGAAAAAGCTGTCTGGTTTAAGGGCGAGGGAAGTCCGTGAAAATCGGACACAGCCCCCGCTACTGTGATCGGTGACGACTTCCAGATCGTGCCACTGCCCTTTTGAAGGGTGGGAAGGCCTGGAAGGAGGATGACCCGAGAGTCAGGAGACCTCCCCTTAAGCCATTCAACCCCAACTTCGGGAGGAAGGTAAGGTTGAGCATGAATTTCTCATCACTTAATTTTTTCCCATCATTTCCTTATTCTTTCCAAACGAAGTGTGGGGGCCATTTAACTTTGAAGGAGGCTCTCACCCATGAAAAAACTACTGATTATCTTTGTCCTCTTGAACCTGGTCGGACTTGGCTGGCTTTTTCCAAAAGAAAAGGCTAACCAAGAAAAAACCCCTAAACTTCATCATCAAATCACGGTGACCGCTACGCGAATAAAGACCCCTTCTCGAGAAACAGGGGCCTCAATTATCATCTTGACCAAAGAAGAACTCCTCCAAACTGGAGAACCTCTGTTGATTAAAGCTCTACAGAAAACAGCTGTTGTCTCTATCATCCAAAGCGGGCCACCCGGAACAGCCACCTCTCTTTTTCTGCGCGGCTCAAATTCTGAACATACTCTGGTTATGATTGATGGCGTGGAAGTTAATGACCCCATTTCACCAGCTCGTTCTTTTGACTTAGCTCATCTGCTTACCCAAAATATAGAACGCGTGGAAATTTTACCTGGTCCTCAAAGTACCCTTTACGGATCTGATGCTCTTGGGGGAGTAATCAATATCATCACTTCCCCCGGGGAAGGCAGCCCCCATCTCGACTTGAGCGCCCAAATCGGTTCCTGGAAAACGAATCAAATCCACCTGGCTTCCGCCGGCCAATGGCGTCGGCTAGCTTTTTCCTTCAGCTTGACTCATTTCCAGGACGAAGGTATCTCTGCAGCTAGTACAGCTTATCCCGGGAATAAAGAAAAGGATGGCTATGCCAATTTGAGTCTTTCCAGCCGGCTTGACTTCACCTTCTCCCCAACCAATAAATTGACTCTCTTTTGTCGAGCCATGAAAACTCGGACTGAAATAGACAATTTTGGGGGTCCCTACGGTGATGATCCCAATAATCTGCAAAAAAATCACCATCTCATAGCCAGACTCCAATGGCAACACTTTCTCTTGGCTTCCCGGTGGGAACAATTACTGGCTGTTAATCTAGTAGTCAACCAGCGGAAAAATAATAACCCCAGTGATGATTTGCATCTTGACTATTCAGAGCAAGCTTATTTCAAGAGCTGGTTTCTGAAACTGGACTGGCAACATAATCTCTATTTTCATCCTCAGAATACTCTTACTTTTGGCCTTGATTACAAAAAAGAATTAGGCCTATCTGACTACACTGCCTTAAGTCCTTGGGGGAAGACCATCAGCATCTTTCCCCAGCAACAGGCTCGTTCCTGGGGTTTTTACCTTCAGGATTTCCTTCGCCTCCCACCGTATTTTTTCTGTCAAGTAGGCTTCCGCTGGGATCACTATTTACACTTTGGCTCAGTGCTGACTTACCGTTTGACGCCCACGGTTTTCTGGCCGGCCACTCAGACCCAATTAAAGTTAAACCTAGGTTCTGCCTTCAAAGCTCCCTCGCTTTACCAACTTTACGCCCCGCCTTCCTTTTTTGGTCCTATTGGAAATGAAAATCTCCAACCCGAAAAATCCAGAGCTTGGGAAATTGGTTTACATCAATATCTCTTTAAAGATAAAACTCATGTGGGCCTTACTTTTTTCTCTCAGGATTATGAAAATCTGATCCAATTTGACTTTTTAAGAGGTTTCATTAATACGGGTCGAGCCCGCTCTCAAGGTTGGTCCATCGCCATCAAAACTCATCTCTTTCATCATCTTCAGCTGAATTGTAACTATACCCATCTTCGGGCTCGGGATCGGCAAACCAATCAGCCTCTTCTTCGCCGGCCCGCGGCTCGGCTTAATCTGGGAGTAAGTTATAACTTAAAGGAAAAATTAACAGCTTCGCTGTGGCTGAACTACTATGGTTCTCGGTGGGATACAGACTATGCTCATTGGCCTCCACGCCGAGTGGCTCTCTCCGCCTTTAAACTAATCAATTTGCATTTCGGCTATAATTTCTGGTCCTCCTGCCAGATCTTCCTGAGGTTGGATAATCTTCTTAATGAACAATATGAACTTATTAAAGGCTATGGTACCTATGGTTTTTCTATTTATTTAGGCATTAAATCTAAAATTTCATTATAAGGCCCGTCTGGCAAAAGCTAATTTTAGGAATTTTTCGGCAGAGACAATTCCCGATAAGGTATGGTCGGGGAGGCTGATTTCTCTTCTAAAGTCAGGTATTTCTCCCACTCCGGCTTGTTTATCAATAACTCCTCTCGCTCTCCCCGGCTTTCCCAACTGACTATTGCCCTGTCATCTCCTCTGGCCTGACTATAACGAATAGCCAACAGAGCAGCTTCTTTAAGGGCAGCACTCTGTCTTTCTCCTTTAAACCTGAGGATAACCAGGGGGCCCTTTCGGGAAATAGTGGTCAAACGAACGTCATCGGGCAAAGCCCACTGTTGGAGTAATCGGTTCTCTCCTTCGTTACGGCCGACCACTATCCAGAACTTTTCAGCAAAAAAGTGCCGGCCAACTTTTAACAACCAAATATCTTCTTTTTTCAACCAACCTCGCCAGTGAAGCAATTTTTTTAAGCGGGCCGAAAAACCAGGATCGGTCAGAAGACATCCTCCGGAGGGAGTCGGATAACTTTCTAAGCCAAACTTCTCAGCCAATTCCATTTGTCTTTTCCGGCTACGTCCCTGAATATCGAGTAATTTCTCCCGTTTAACCCACCCTCTTTTTTCCACTTCTGTTTCGGGAAGCAATCGAGCTGAAAGAGGTCGGAGTACTAATCCCTTTAGACCCGACTCTTTTTCCACAATCTCCAAGGCTTTCCAGTTCTGCGATTTTGGTCTTTCTCCTAATACTTCTCCTGTGGCTATAAATCTCGCCTGATATTTATCCAGGAGCTGACCGGCTAACCGAACCATTTGAGCATGGCAATCAATACAAGGGTTCATGTTCTTGCCATATCCGTACTTGGGTTTTTCAACAATTTCTATTTCTTCTTCGGTAATATCAATAACCACCAGGGGCCACCCCATCTTCCTGGCTTCCTTTATAGCTCGAACCGCACTAAAAAAAGGGCTTTCAAAAGTCACCCCGATAATTTCAACCCCCTGTTCCTCAAGAACTCGGCCGGCTAATAAACTATCTAGACCCCCTGACAAGAGAAGAAGAGCTCGAAGCCGTGACTTTTTTCTGTTTGAAGGCGGAAAAATCTCTCTTATCAACATAGCTGTCTTATCTCTATCTTAGTGATTCTCTAATTTTACTCAACTTTAGAAAAAAGAAAAGTTCCTTTGGCTAGTATTCTCTGTGAGCCAGAAAAATATCTTTGACTTCACTTTACTCTTATTAAAAATAGAGGTAAATTCTTCTGTAGCTCTGAACACTTCTCCCCTTGGGAAAAACCGATGATCCATCTCAGCCGCCTTATAATCGTCTCATTCTTTTGTGCTATATTTTAGCCCAAAAACTAGCCTAACCCACCTGAGCCATTCTCTCGAGGCCAATCCCAAAAAAGAAATCCCCTTCTCTTTAATCATAGCTACTACTTCTTTTAGAAGAGAAATTTTATTCTCTTCTCTCTAACTACTTCAATTAATTCTTTCTAAAGAAAACTCTCTCTGATTTATAGCTCTGGGCTTTAAGCTTAAAAATGGCCAGCCTCTCTGGGCTAACGCCTGGCTAATTGTCTCGCCTCAACTCTCCTCCCTTTAATCCACAGCTCATTTTCTCCCGGCCTATCCGCCTCTTAGATGGAGGATCAAAATTCTTAAACCTATCACTATTAGAAGAAGTCCTCCGCAGAGTTCAGCTCTTTGCCCAGCCACGCGGCCTAGCCACCGGCCTAAATACTCACCACTATAAGTAACTCCTCCCGCCACTACCGCAATAATGATGGCTGGAGTAACTACCTTAATACCTAACGAGCCAAGACTCAAGCCTACAGCTAAAGCGTCGATGGAGGTAGCTAAAGCTAGATAAAACACCGCTAATCCCTTGGTTCGATCTCGGTTCTGCGACCAGACAAATTCCTGGCGATGAAAACTTTCGTAAATCATCCGGCTACCCACCAATAGCAGCAATCCAAAAGCTACCCAATGATCATAGCGACTGATAAGTTTTATGAGATGCCCTCCCAACCACCATCCTGCTAAAGTCATCCCTCCTTGGAACACGCCAAAACACCAGGCCAAACGCCAACGTTGGCCCAGACTTAAGCCACCTTGGGCCAGGGAAAGGGCGACAGTCACGGCTAAGGCATCCATGGCCAGAGCCAGAGCAATGCCCAGAAGGGGTCCTAATTCCATGGTCGATTACTCACGTCCTCCTTGACTCAAATACGCCCAAGCTAGAGTGGTCAGAAGGAATGTTGCTTCAGGTAAAGCCTCTTCATCTATATCAAAACGAGGATGATGGTGAGGATACTGCTTCTGATTACCGGCCCCGAAGAAGAAAAAAGCTCCAGGAATCTCTTTTAAATAATAGGCAAAATCTTCTCCGCCCATCACTGGTTTAATGGAGACTAATCTTTCTTCTCCCCAAAGCTGCCTGACCACTTGCTGGACAAACTCCACCATTTCGGGGGGATTCACTAGAGCCGGATAACCCCGTTTGTAAGCAAATTGACCCTCGGCCCCCCAGGTTTGGCCGATACTTTGACAGACTTCGGGTAATCTTTTTTCAATCCGAGCCTGAAGTTTTTCGTCTAAAGTTCTGACCGTACCGGTGAGGCGAACCTTCTCAGGAATGATATTGTGAATTGTCCCGCCGTGGATTGTGCCGAAAGAAATTACCAAAGGTTGCAACGGATCTGTCTCCCGACTCACTAGCCCCTGAACACCAGAGACAATCTGAGCTGCCACCCAAATAGGGTCAACTGTTTGATGGGGCATCGAGCCGTGGCCGCCTTTACCCAAAACTTCGATCTCAAATTCGTCCGCCTGAGCCATCATCGGACCAGCTCGTAAGGCAATCTTTCCGGTCGGTAAAGGCTGCCAAAGATGGAGGCCAAAAATAGCGGCCACTCCTTCCAAAACACCTTCTTCAATCATCAGCTTGGCTCCTCCGGGAGGACGTTCCTCAGCCGGTTGAAAAATAAAAACAACTTCTCCTGGCAAGGCCTCTTTAAGCTGGAGCATAACTTTGGCCACGCCTAATAAAATGGCCATATGACCATCATGGCCACAACAGTGAGCCACCCCTTGATGGGCAGAAAGAACCGGTTTATCACCTTCTTCCTGCAAAGGTAAGGCATCCATATCCGCCCGCAAAGCCACCACCGGTCCCGGTCGGCCTCCAGGCAGCACAGCTCTTAACCCCGTGCCTGCCAGACGTCTAACCTCCAGTCCCCATTCCTGAAGAAGCTGTTGAATGACCTGGCTCGTTCGCTCTTCCTGAAAGGCCACTTCCGGAAAACGATGGAAATCCCGCCGCCAGGCGATAATCTCACTCTTTATTTGGGCAACAGCCTGTTCTATTTTTTCCCGAGGAACTAAACTCATTCCTTCACCTCCTTAAAAAATTATCAGCCTGATGAACAAATTACTCCAGGCAATTCCTGGAAATAATCTTTCTCTGCTCCGAGCCACTCCTTGGTTGGAGTCAGCTGGGAGAGGTTGTTTACCTTGCAGCAGCTTCACCTTTAATTCGCTTCAGCCAGCGCTTCTCTGCCTGACCATCGACTATTTAAGCTCACCGCGAGCAACGTTACCGCTAGATTAACTATCAAGCCTACAAACCCAGCATTCAACCCCCAAAAAGGGTCATGGCCGCTGAGAATTAAAATCATAACTACTCCGAGGCCCGCCACCAGACCAGCTAAAATTGATTCTTTCCGGACTTTTTTCCAGAACAAACCGAAGACCACTCCGGGGAAGAACTGACATACCCCGTCATAGCCTAATATCAGGAGATTCACCAATTCATTAGGGAAAAAGATAGCAAAAACCAAAGCTAATCCAGTGATGATTAAGAGCAACATTCGGGAGAGTCGCATGACTGTGGCTTCACTGGCCCGGGGGTTGATTATTGACTGATAAACATTTTTACTGAGAAGGGTCGAAGCAAAAAGAACCAGCACCGAGGCTGGGACCATGGCCGTTACCGCTCCGGCTGCCCCGACAAAACCCAGAAACCAGCTGGGATAGGTTTTCTCGACTAAAGCCAGAAAAGCTAGATCGCCATTTTTCAAATCGGGTAACACCAGGAAAGCCGTTAAACCCACAGCAATTACCAGCAGAATAGGCAATTGATAAAGAGGCATGATAATAGCGTTACGTTTAATCACTTTATCACTCTTGGCAGAAAAAACCGAGCCAAATACGTGCGGCCACATATAAAAACCCAGTCCGGTTAGAAGCACAGTCGACATGACCCAGAAAACGCCCATATGAGAGGTGGAACCAGGAAAAATTAAATGAGTGGGTTTTTGTTCTAAAATCACCTGAAACATTTTACCAAAGCCGCCAAAATATATAGCCGGCACTCCAAAACCTACAATACCGACAGCGGCCAACATCATAATATCCTTCAAGACGGAAACCCAAGCAGTACCTCGAATACCACTGGTATAAACAAAAAGAGAAGTCAAAAGAAAAGAAAAAAAGATAGCCCAATGTGATTTAATCGCTCCTTGACTGGCCACCTCCACAATTAATCCCAGGCCGGTTAATTGCAATTGAAGATAGGGGATAATGGAGAAAACCCCGATGAGGGCTACTAAAACTCCCAGTGTTCTACTTTGATAGCGATGGAGAAAAAAATCAGGTTGAGTATGGAGTCCGTATTTCTTCCCAACCCGCCAAAGAGGCGGAAGAATAAAGAAAGATAGAGTATAAGCTAAAGCTCCATAAATTAAAATATAAAAGGTGGGCGCTCCTTTGGAATAAGCCCAACCACTAGCCCCCAGAAAAGTAAAGGTAGTATAAATTTCTCCGGCCATAAGCAACCAGATGATAATCACTCCAAACCGCCGGCCACCGACCGTCCAATTCTCTAAGTTCATTTTGATCCGACTGCCCGCCACAACTCCCAATAAAGAGGCCACAACAATAAAGCCCAGAATTATGATTAAAGCTAAAGTCATCGGCTTCCCCCTTCACTCTCATCTTGAGCGTCCTTTTTCTCCAGGTGGTAAGCCGCCCAAAGAAACAAAGGGGTCAAAGCCACCCAAAGCAAAATCCAGAAAAGAAGAAAAGGTAAGCCTAAAATAACCGGATAAAGTCGATTAACCAAAGGTAAGGCAAACACCAAAGTCACAAAAGGAATCAATCCCAAAAGGAGGGCCAACTTTTTGCCTTTACTCATATTGCCTCCTCCAAGACAAATTTTGTTTATTATATCAATTCAGCTCCTTTTTCCATATAAAAAGAAACGGCGTTTAGTTTTCACCTCTTATAGTTAGCTAAGACAAGAAATATTTATGGGGAGGGCGAAGGCCCACAACAAGGCCAGGCCTACCCATCTAATTATGGCAAGAAACATCTAGGGGTAAATAAATTATTTTTTACCTAAAAATAATTTTCTTACTAGCAAAAGTGAAATATGACGTCCTGACTCCGTTTTATCACCCGGGTTGGCGGAAAGGCCAAGCCAAGTTATAATTATTAGTTTGGCTAAAATGAGCTCACTATCGACTCCAAGTAAAGAATCAATTATCCTTCGGGGAGTCCGCGTTCACAACTTAAAAAATATCAATATCGATCTGCCTCTCTATCAGTTGATAGTCATCACTGGAGTTTCCGGTTCAGGCAAATCTTCCCTTGCTTTTGACACTCTCTATGCTGAAGGACAACGGCGCTACATTGAATCTCTCTCAGCCTACGCCCGGCAATTTTTCGAAAGGATGGATAAACCTGATGCCGACCTTATTGAAGGAATAACCCCAGCTATCGCTATTCAACAAAAAGCTGCAACTAAAAACCCTCGGTCAACGGTGGCCACGGTCACCGAAATCTACGATTTTCTTCGCCTCCTTTTCGCCCGCTTGGGAACTATCCATTGTTTAAAATGTGGTTCTCCTGTCATCAAAGATACAATCGATTCTATCGTCGACCAGCTCTACCAGCTACCTCGAGGCAGCAAGATTTGGATTACCTTTTTCTGGAATCAGCCTAACCATCTCTCTCTTTTGGAAAAGGACGGTTTTTACCGGGTAGTCCAAGAAGGAAAAATCATCTCCCTTCATCGCTTAAAAAATTCTCCTGCCTCTGGCTACGACGTGCTGGTGGACCGACTCAGCCTAGAGACCGGCAGCCCCGAGGAAAGAGAAAGGCTGGTCGATTCCCTGGAATTGGCCTATAAAAAGGGTCAAGGCCGGCTCAAAGTGATCATCAACGGCCAAGAAGAAAGGCTTTTTTCGGCCCACCTGGAATGCAAACAGTGTGGGCTTACCTACGAGGAACCTTTCCCCAATTTATTCTCTTTCAACAGTCCTCAAGGAGCTTGTCCCCGGTGTCACGGTTTTGGTGACCTGGCCGTGCTTGATGAAGATAAAATCGTGCCCGATAAAAGCAAAACCTTAGAGGAAGGAGCTATTGAACCCTGGACCAAACCTGTTTCTCAGGGAATGATGGCCGAACTCCTTCATGAAGCCCGCCGCCGAGGCATTCCGACCGATGTTCCCTTCGGCGAGCTCAAAGAAGAGTGGCAACGTTTTATTCTGGATGGTGGAGATGGTTATTACGGAGTCAAAGGCTTTTTTGAATGGCTTCAGACTAAAAAATATAAAGTCCAAGTGCGGGTCTTTCTCAGTCGTTATCGAAAATATATTCCTTGCCCAGTCTGTGGGCAAACTCGGCTCAATCAACGAGCCCTTAGTGTTCGCCTCGGCGGTAAATCCATCGGAGACGTAGTTCGCCTGACCGTTCGGGAAGCAGATGAGTTTTTCGCTTCCCTCTCTCTCAATCCTTATCAACAAAAAATCGGAGAACGCATAATTCGGGAAATTAGAAATAGACTTAAATTTCTTCTGGAAGTGGGACTTGATTACTTAACTCTGGATAGAATGACTTTCACCCTAAGCGGGGGAGAAGCCCAGAGGATTAATCTGGCCGCCACCTTAAGCGCCTCCTTAGTGGGCACCCTTTTCGTGCTCGATGAACCCAGCATTGGCCTTCATCCCCGGGACAATCAGCGTCTAGTCAATATTCTCCGCTCCTTAAAAGAGAGAGGCAATACGGTGGTCGTAGTCGAACACGACGCCTCTATCATTAAAGAAGCAGACTTCATAATTGACCTGGGACCTGGAGCCGGAGAAAACGGGGGCCGAGTTATTTATCAGGGGCCCTTCCAGAAATTTTGGCAATGCCGCTCCTCGATTACAGCCGCCTATCTTACCGGCAAAAAGACCATTCCTCTTCCTTCACAGCGTCGTCACCCTCGGGAGTTCCTCATTATCCGCAAAGCCCACCAGCACAACCTGAAAAATATCGATGTTCGGATCCCTCTTCATGTTTTAACCTGTATTACCGGAGTCTCAGGTTCAGGAAAAAGCACCCTTCTCTACGATGTCCTCTACCAAGGACTTACTGGAGCCACTTCTTCTGGCTTTGAAAAAATTGAAGGGGCGGACCTCATCGATAAAACTATTCTCGTCGACCAAAGTCCTCTCAGTTCCTCGCCCCGCTCCATCCCGGCCACATACACCAAAGCCATGGACGATATCCGCGAACTTTTCAGTCAAACCCGAGAGGCCCGCTTGTTAGGCTATTCTGCCGGCTATTTTTCTTTTAACACTCGGGGAGGCCGCTGTGAAGAATGTAAAGGCGCTGGACAAAAAATTATTGAAATGCAATTCCTCTCTGATATAGTCCTGCCTTGCGAAGCTTGTAAAGGAAAAAGATTTAAAAAAGAAATTCTGGAAATTAAATATCGAGGCAAAAACATTGATGAAGTTCTCCAAATGAGCCTGACCGAAGCTGTGGAATTTTTCCACGATTCGCCTCAGATTCTCAAAAAACTTTCGCCTCTAATTGAAGTGGGGCTGGGGTACCTTCGTCTTGGCCAACCCACTACTACTCTTTCCGGTGGCGAACTCCAGCGAATAAAACTAGCTTACCACTTGGTTCACCAGAAAGACAAACATATTCTTTATCTTTTTGATGAACCAACCATCGGCCTCCACCCCGACGATATCGCTCTTCTATTGAACTGTTTTCAAAAACTCGTTGAAGCCGGCCATACTGTAGTGGTTATTGAACACAATTTAGACCTGATTAAATGTGCCGATTACATCATTGACCTAGGTCCTGAAGGAGGCGACCGCGGTGGAGAAATAGTGGCCGCTGGATCTCCAGAAAAAATAGTCGCTTCCCCCCATTCCATTACCGGCCGCTATTTAAAGCCTTACCTAAAATAACTTGGGGAGAATGCCTGAGCAAAACCGAGGGCGAGGAAAGAAAGGACACTTTTGGGATTAATTCGCTTCTCAGAATTAAATTTACCGGGAATAGAACAAAGTAAAAAGAAGGCTTATCATTTTTATTAAAACATTTGACTTCCTTTCTTCTGAATGCTATATCTCCTTGAGATTCCAATGGATTCGTTTGGTTGGTTATCAGTTTTACCCCCTTTACTGGCCATCTTCCTGGCCATTAAAACCAAACATGTTTACATTTCTTTGGGCTTTGGCATTTGGCTGGGCTGGACCATTATCTCTGGCTGGAATCCTTTAACCGGACTTATCCGGACCGTGGATATTCTTATCCGGGTCTTCCAGGATGCCGATAATACCCGGGTAATTCTCTTCAGTGCCCTGATTGGAGCCATTATCACCTTCACCCAATATTCCGGTGGGATGGTAGGTTTTGTCAATTGGGTTATGGGGAAAGGAATCGTCCGCAGCCGTCGTTCAGCGGGTCTGCTAGCTTGGTTTCTGGGATTTATCATTTTCATTGAATCCAGTATCTGTGTCCTGGTTTCCGGCGCCGTGTCCCGACCAATCTTTGACCGTCTTAAAATTTCCCGGGAAAAACTAAGTTATATCCTCGATTCCACTTCAGCCCCCAAATGCATTCTTATTCCTCTTAACGCCTGGGGCGCCTTTATCATCGGCCTTCTGGCTGGGCAGGGAGTTGATTCTCCTATCCGCATGCTCGTCTCTTCTATGCCTTTCAACTTTTACGCTATCTTCGCTCTGACTCTGGTGCTGGTGGTGGTTCTCACCGGCAAAGATATTGGCCCAATGAAAGAAGCCGAACGCCGGGTAAGAGAAGAAAATAAACTTTTGAGAGACGGCGCCGAACCTTTAATTTCCGATGATGTCGTCATGATGCCCCCCAAATCGGGCATTCCTTATCGAGCCATTAACATGATCCTCCCCGTAGGCGTCATGGTAGCTATGATGCCGGTTGTGCTTCTGATAACTGGCCAAGGAAATCTTATGGAAGGCTCAGGCTCTCTGTCGGTTCTCTGGTCGGTTATTGCTGGTCTAGTAGCTGGGGCGATCGCTTATCGCCTCCAAGGATTGATGAGAACCAGAGAAATCACCGATATTTTTATGAAGGGCGTGGGGGGGCTGGTGCCTCTGGCTAGCTTAATGATCCTGGCTTTTGCCATCGGCGACACCTGTGATGTTTTGGGCACAGGCCCATTTGTGGCTCAGGCGGCCAAAGCTACTCTCCCGCATTATCTCATACCAGCCGTCCTCTTCGCTATCTCCTGCTTTATCGCCTTCTCTACGGGGACTTCCTGGGGAACTTTCGCCATCATGATTCCCATTGCCGTGCCCATGATTAATCTAATTAATCTCCATCCTGGATTAATCATAGCTGCGGTACTCGGAGGCGGTGTCTTTGGCGACCACTGTTCACCCATTTCCGACACTACCATCATTGCTTCCATGGCTGCCGCCACTGACCACATCGACCACGTCCGCACCCAACTCCCCTATGCTTTTTTAGCCGCTGGCTTGGCCATCGTCTTTTTTCTTATCTTCGGAGCAATTCTCTAGCTTGATTGGCTGGAAAAATTTTTACATAAATTTCAGGCCTAAAGATCAATAAAGGAGGGTTAACTTATGGTCAGGCAAAAAAAACCTCCTTATTGGTGGCTCAGTCTATTTCTCATCCTCTTTGCTTTAAAACCGGTTGGCCTGCCCGCTAAAACTGATGATTACTCAACTTCTCTTCCCCCCGAGTTAAAAGTCCGACTACAACAATTCCAAGAATTCGTTAATTTCCAGATGAAAATCGACCAGGCCGTGGACCTTTCGGTGGCCTTCTTAAAAGGCAATCTTCTCTGGAGTCACGGTTTCGGCTATGCTGATCTAGAAAATAAAGTGCCGGCTAAACCCGAAAGCTCCTACCGACTGGCTTCCATTACTAAAACTTTCACCGCCATCGCCATTATGCAGCTAGCCGAAAGAGGCCGGATTAACCTCCAAGCTGATATCCGGACTTATGTCCCTTACTTTCCCCGAAAAAAATGGCCGATTCCTGTTCGCCTTCTCCTCGGTCATTTAGGGGGCATCAGTCACTATCGTAACTACGCGGTGGAAGGACGGATAAAGGAACATAAAAACACTCGGGAAGCCATTGCTATTTTTGCCGGGTTTGACCTGGTGGCTGAGCCAGGCACCAAATACCATTACTCCAGTTACGGCTTCAACCTCCTCGGGGCCGCCATTGAATCAGCTTCTGGCTTAAGCTATGGAGAATATATCACCAAAAACATCTTTCTTCCCCTGGGAATGAAAGATTCCCGGATGGACGACCCTCTGGAGATTATTCCCAACCGAGTGCGGGGATATCAACTAATTAACGGCCAACTCAAAAATTCTGAATTTGTCGATATCTCCAGCCGCTTTGCTGCTGGTGGCACTCGATCTACTGTGATTGATCTAATGAAGTACGCCCGCGGCATAATTCAACAAAAACTTCTCCGGCCCGCAAGTTGGCGACAGATGTTTACCTCTCTGGCCATCCGAGATGGTTATTTTACTGGTTACGGCCTAGGGTGGAATGTTCGACCCTGGCAAAGTCATTTCCAGGCCAGCCATGGAGGTTCTCAGCCTGAAACCAGGACTTATCTGCTAATATTCCCCACAGAAAATTTTGCCTTGGCTGTAGCGGCCAACCTAGAAAGACTTGATCTAAGGCCTTATTTCACTCGGCTGGCCGAATTGGTCCTGGATGAAGATCTCGACTTAGAAGTTTATTGTCCTCAAAAAGAGGACCATTTGATTTATCAAACCATTGCCCAAACTTTTTATTACGGTCTCAGCCAGTATGAGTGGCGACACTCCCCTTTAACCTCAAAACCCCAGGAACTCTCCCGAGCTTTTAACTATTTCAATCGCCATCTTAATCGCCGTTTTATTGCTCAGGATTGGGCCAAGGCCAAGAAAAAAATTGATGATGGCTTCCACCCCCGAGGCAGTCAAAAAATGATCAAAGTCGGCACTTGGATGGCCTACTCTTTGGCTCACGCCAAGGGTGAAGCGGCTCTGCGTCAATATCATCGCCGGGGCCCTCTGGCCTTCTTCCAGGACTATCTTCAATTACAAAAGGAAAAAAGCTTTCCTCTTCGCTACTTTCCCCTGGAGTCTTCTTTAAAAAACCTGGTAGCAAAATGGCAAAAGGATTGGCAAGAGGTTTATACGGATGAGCTTCGTCACCTCTGGATCAGCCCAGCCACTGATTTTGAACAGCTCTGGCCAGTTTTGAAAGAAAAATTCGCTCGAAGTAGCCTCTATCCTGATTACACCCGCCAATTTGCCCGGGTAGCTACTTTTTACCTCCGCCGGAAGCAAGCGGAAAAAGCCCTTAGCCTACTGAAGCACTCTCTTGAACTTTATCCTCAATCTACGGCTGCCCTCACTCATCTGGCTCAGGCTGAATTTTGGGTCGGCCACACGCAGGTCGCCCGAAAACTCTACCTTCGAGCTCAAGCTATCAACCCTCAAGCTCCCGAGCTCAATGTTTCGGCTTTGCTCAGGTTTGCTTCTCAACTAGAAAAAGGCCAGCGCCAGCAACCTCTAAAGGCCTTTATCACACTGGCGCTAGAACTTCACCCCCGTCAGGCTGACTTGTGGGAAAAAGCTGGGGACATTTTCTTCCGCTTGGGAGAAAAGAAACGCGCTCGTCAATATTATCGCCGGGCTCTTCAACTTGACCCTCAGAGAAAGCACCTCTGGGAAAAAATCAAAAAAACATAGTTTTAAAGACTAAATGAAAAAAAATATATCTTTATCAAGGGAAAAAATATTGTGGCGAGCAAGCCAAACATATTTTTGAGGAAAAACTTATTCAATTATTTAAATTTTCTTCTCTTGAAATATCTATTTTATCCATGAATTAAATCAAACCAGGGAGTCCCACCATGAAAAATGATATCGGGGATTATTTCCAGCAGGCAACAAAATATATCCGAGGCAAACTTCCTCGAGGAAGGAGGGGTGGGGAGTTTCTATCTTTGCCCGATAAATCCTATCCAGATTGCCCTCGCTTTCCTCTGCCCCCTCCCCAAAAACAGAATGGACCAGGGCTCTGGGAAACAATCCTTCAGCGCCGTAGTATCCGTCATTTTACCCCTCAACCAATCAGTTTAGCTCAGCTCTCTCAGCTTCTCTGGGCCACGCAGGGAATAACTCACTCCAGGCATGGCTTTTCTTTCCGGGCGGCTCCCTCGGCTGGGGCACTTTATCCAGTAGAAACTTATTTAGTCATCAACCGGGTTGCTTCCCTTGAAGCAGGGATATATTATTATCAAGTGGGTTTTCATCAATTAAAGCAACTTAAAAAGGGTGATTTCGGCCTTCAAATGGGTGCGGCCGCTCTCGATCAGGAAATGGCGGCTACGGCCGCGGTGGTTTTTTGCTGGACAGGAGTTTTCGCTCGTTCTACCAGAAAATATGGCCAAAGAGCTTATCGCTACATTTATCTCGATGCTGGCCATAT
>QMPV01000039.1 GCA_003648765.1 Candidatus Aminicenantota bacterium | reverse complement strand
GTCCAATCTTTTTTGGTTGTTCCCTCTCTCTGCTTTTTCTAACATATTATATATCAATACGTTATGAAAGGAAACAGCTTTTTTTATGAATTATCCAGGATTTTTATACTTTCATTGTTTCCTTTTTGACAAAGGAGGCTATGATCATTCAAATACAGAAAAAATTCCACACGGGATTATCTTGGTGAAAGGACCCAACATTAAGAAAAATTACGAAATAAAAGATGCTCATATTTATGATATTCTTCCGATTCTTCTTTATAGTATGAACCTCCCAATTGGAAAAGATATGGACGGGAAAGTTTTAGAAGAAATCTTCACAAATAAGTTTTTAAAAAAGAGGAAAATTAGATATGTTGAGAGTTATGAGACTTTAAACTCAAAAAACGCTACTAATTCTAAGAATAAAATAGACAAATTAAATAAAAAATATTTAGAAGAACTTAGAACTTTGGGATATATAAAATAAAGAGAGATAATTCATAAAAAAAATTGGCTGGGAAGCAGGGATTCGAACCCCGATTCCATGATCCAGAGTCATGTGTCCTACCGTTGGACGACTTCCCAGCGCTGGATTATTAATATAGAGAAAATGAAACTAAATTTCAAGATGATGAGTGAGACAATAAGCCCCCCTTCAGGTGAAGTAATTTATACTTGCCGTTAAAGAAAATTGGTTTTAGAGTTCCCAAATAAATGTTGATTTTAAGTTTAATTGGCTAGGTCCGGCCTTAAATTGACACCAAAAAATTAAGGTGATATATTGGCGACTCATGTTGAAAAAAGCTGGGGTTAAGCTGCTTCTGATTTTTATAATTACAGTGGTTTTTCTTTATTTTTTCTTTAAGAGTGTAGACTGGAATGAAGTGCTCCGTCATCTAGTCGGGGTGGACCTTAAATTTTTTATTTTAATGATAGTTCTGGTTCCTTTGCATTTATTAACTCGAGCCATAAGATGGCAAGTGCTGTTAAAATATGAGAAGAAAAGAACTTCTCTTTATAATCGCTTCGCTGGAAACGCAGTTGGTTTTACCGTAACGCTTATTTTTCCCGGCCGCTTGGGCGAGCTGGTCAAGCCTCTTTACCTGGCTCAGAAAGAAAATATCCGCAAAGGCTTTGCTGTGGGCACGATTGTTATCGAAAGAATTTTTGATATATTCACGATGTGCTTTTTATTGGGGTTATTTTTGGTGGCTAAACCCCTCTATGCTTCTTTTTTTCAGGTGAATGAAGAAACTTATCATCGTCTTTTCTTTTGGGGAGTAGCTGGCTTTGCCTTGGCTTTTGGTTTGTTGATAATTTCTTTAGGCTTATATTTTTTGCGCGATAAAGCTCTCTCGTTAGTTTCTTTTATAATCCGCCTCTTTCCACAAAAAGTCCGGCAATCAATTCTTTCTTTGGTGGATGAATTCATTGAAGGTTTAAAGTTTTTTCATTCTTGGAAGGACCTTCTTCAATATTTTTGCCTTTCCTTTGTTGTCTGGATGGGAATTATTTTTTATTACTGGATTTGCTTTTTTGCTTACCACCTTAAATTATCTTATTTTTTGGTTTGCCCCTATGTTTTTCTTATTTTGGTGGGAGCTTCGATTCCCACTCCCGGTATGGTGGGCGGTTTCGATTATTTTAGCAAGTTAGGTTTAACTTCTCTCTATCAGATTGTTCCAAGTCGGGCTGTGGGCATGACTATAGTCATCCACGCTATCCAAGTAGCGGTGACTTGTCTAATCGGTTATGCTATACTGTGGAAAGAAGGTCTTTCATTATTCCAGCTGAAAAAACTGGGAGAAGAGGCAAAGAAATGAAATGTCCATTTTGCGGCTACGAAGAAAGTAAAGTTATTGATTCGAGGGAAACCAAGAATGGTTTAACCATCCGGAGACGCCGGGAGTGCCTTTCTTGTCATAAAAGATTTACTACCTATGAGAAGATTGAAGAAATTCCATATATGGTAGTGAAAAAAGATGGTACCCGCCAGCCTTTTGACGGCCAAAAAATATTGCGGGGGATGATTAAGGCTTGCGAGAAAAGACCAGTTGCCCTCTCCACTTTAGAAGAAATAGTAGAAGAGATTGAATCGATGCTTCAGGAGAGGCCGGAGAAGGAAATGACCACAGCGGAAATCGGTCAGTTAGTGATGCAGCGACTCAAGAAGTTAGATAAAGTAGCCTATGTCCGTTTCGCGTCTGTTTATCGAGAATTTAAGGATGTGGTTGAGTTTAAGGAAGAACTGGAGCGATTATTAAAAGAAAAATAAGGGCAAGCCATGGCCAAGACTCGTTTTCCTTATTCTCGGACTGTCAGCCTTGAGGAGGAGATAGATCAACTGGTCAAAGAACTTTTTACTCATTCCCGAGAATTCTTTGGACTCTCAAGAGGCTGGTTGCCTCGGGTAGATGTAAAAGAAGATAAGGAAAGAATTATTGTTGAAGTAGAAGTACCGGGGGTGGCTCGGGAGGATTTGAATATTTATTTAAAGAACGGCATCTTGGTTATAACCGGCGTTAAGAGAGAGAAACCATCTCGTCGAGCAGTGAAGTTTCTCAGACTGGAAAGGGAATTCGGTTCTTTTCAGAGAGATATATTATTGCCCGTGCCTGTAGTCGTTGAGGAGGCTGAAGCAACTCTAGTTAACGGGCTGTTGAGGATAAGGTTGAAGAAATATAAGGCCGCTCAGGAAGCAGTCAGGATTCCCATAAAGCCTTCAAATAAATAATATAAAGGGAGGATTTCCGATGGCTAAAGCCAATGGCGATTACGACAGCGCCCTTGATGAAACAGTCGAACAATCCGAGCAGAAACTGGACATTCCCCAGGAACTGCCAGTTCTTATGCTGAGAGACATTGTTGTTTTTCCTTATATGGTAGTTCCTTTATTTGTGGGCCGGGAAAAGTCGATGAAAGCCATCGATGAAGCTCTCTCTCGCAACCGCATGATTCTTTTAGTTACCCAGAAAAAAATGGAAATAGAAGAGCCGAAAAGAGAAGATGTTTATTCAATTGGGACAGTAGCTCTGATTATGCGCATGTTGAAGTTGCCCGATGGTCGGATTAGAATCCTGGCTCAGGGGTTAGTCCGGGCTAAGATCGAGGAATTGATTGAAGACCAACCTTTTTATTCAGCCAGAATTTCGGTGCTCCGGGAACCGGAGGAAGTTGATAAAACTATTGAGATAGAAGCTTTAATCCGGAATGTTAGAGAAGGATTAGATAAAGCCGCTTCTCTTGGCAAAAACATCCCTGCAGAAATAATGATTATTGCTTCCAATGTCGAAGAGCCAGGCCGGTTGGCTGATCTAGCGGCTTCGACGTTGGATTTAAAAGTGCCTGAAGCTCAGGAAGTTCTAGAGATAGTCGACCCAGTCAAAAGGCTTCGGCGGGTCTATGAGTTGTTGATTAGGGAAGTAGAGCTATTAAATGTTCAGTCGAAAATCAGCAGTGAAGCCAAAGAAGAATTGGAAAAATTGCAAAAACAGTATTTCCTTCGTCAGCAATTGAAAGCCATTCAACGCGAATTGGGCGAAGGGAGTGAGCTTCAGGAAGAAATTAAGCTCTATCAAAATAAACTAAAAAAGCTAAAAGTTCCTCAAGAGGTTAAAGAGGAACTGGAAAAGCAGATAAAGCGTCTTTCCCAAATGCATCCAGAGTCTGCGGAGACCGCAGTAGTTCGTAATTATCTTGATTGGATGTTTTCTTTGCCTTGGAACAAGAGTACCGTGGATAATTTGGATTTGGCCAAGGCCAAAGCTATTTTGGATGAAGACCATTATGGACTGGAGAAAGTCAAAGAGAGAATTATAGAATACTTAAGCGTCAGAAAATTGTCCCGGAGAATTAAGGGCCCGATCCTTTGTTTTGTCGGCCCACCGGGAGTAGGTAAAACTTCTCTGGGACGTTCTATTGCTCGTGCTTTAGGCCGTAAATTCATTCGGATGTCCCTAGGGGGTATTCGGGATGAAGCCGAGATCCGGGGCCACCGACGCACTTATGTTGGTGCCATGCCCGGCCGGATTATTCAAGGAATCCGTCGGTGTGGTTCAAACAATCCGGTTTTCATGCTGGATGAAGCAGATAAAGTCGGGGCTGATTTTCGAGGTGACCCTTCTTCAGCTTTATTGGAAGTTTTGGATCCAGAACAGAATCATTCCTTCCGGGATCATTATCTGGGGGTGCCCTTTGACTTATCCAAAGTAATGTTTATCACTACAGCTAATTTGATTGATCCAATTCAGCCTGCTTTACGAGATCGGATGGAAATCATCCCTATTCCTGGTTATACAGAGGAGGAAAAACTCCAGATTGCTTTACGTCATCTTATTCCCAAACAAATCAAAGAGCACTCTTTAAATAATGACTTGATTTGTTTCTCCCGCGCTGCCGTCAAGAAAATCATTTCGCTTTATACTCGGGAGGCGGGAGTCCGTAATTTGGAGCGGGAAATTGCCGCTATTTGCCGGAAGGTAGCTCGTCGAGTGGCTGAAGGGAAAAAAGGTCGGGTGCGAGTAACGGCTCAGAATATTGAGAAATTTTTGGGACCACCCCGCATCTTCCGGGATCAGCTTTTGAAAAAAGATAAGGTGGGGGTGACTACGGGGGTGGCTTGGACAGCTTCCGGGGGTGATATCTTATTTGTCGAAGCTAGTAAAATGAAAGGCAAAGGGAAGTTGTTATTAACCGGCTCTTTAGGTGAAGTAATGAAGGAATCAGCCCAGGCAGCTTTGAGTTACGCCCGGGCTCATGCCGAGGAATTCGGCATCGACCCCCAATTATTTTCTGAATATGATTTCCATATTCATATTCCTGAAGGAGCCATTCCTAAGGATGGCCCTTCAGCTGGAGTGACCATAGCCACTTCGTTGATCTCGGTATGTACAGAAAGAAAAGTCCGCTGGGATGTAGCCATGACGGGAGAGATAACGTTGCGAGGTAATGTTCTGCCGGTGGGAGGAGTAAAAGAAAAAGTTTTAGCTGCCCAGCGGGCGGGAGTCAAAAAGATGATTTTACCGGCCGCAAATAAAAAGGATTTAATAGATATTCCGGCCTCAGTCAAACGAAAAATGGAGTTTGTTTTTGTTGAAGATATCAAGTCGGTTTTTAATGAGGCCCTGGTTACACCTTTTCAGCCCCAACAAAAAAAACGTCGGAAGACAGGAAAGTCTTCTTCAGCTAACCTTAGACAGTCGATAAGTGGATGAAAATCAGGGAATTTACTGAAGCCCAATTAATTAATTTCCTCCATGATGAATTCGCTGCGGCATCGCCTGAAGTGACCTTGGGCATTGGCGATGATACAGCTGTCATTCACCAAGATGATGGCTATTGGCTGTTGACTAAAGATTTACTTCTAGAAAATGTTCATTTCCGCTTAGCTTTTCATCCGCCTTTTCTTTTGGGGAGAAAAAGTCTCAATGTTAATATCAGTGATATTGCTGCCATGGGTGGCAGACCTGCTTGGGCCTTGCTCGGCTTGGGCATACCCAAAAAGGTGAATTTAGCTTGGTTGAAAGAATTTCTGGCTGGATTTAAAGCGGCGGCTAGGGAAGCAGGAGTGGAGTTAGTTGGCGGGGATTTAAGCCGCTCTTCTCACTTGTTTATTTCGGTGAGTTTGATAGGGGAGACCAAATCGCCAGTCTTCCGAGCGGGAGCTAAACCAGGAGAGTTTATTTATGTCTCTGGTGCTCTAGGAGAAGCCGCTTTAGGTTGGCAGTTGTTAAAGAAAGGTCATCGCTTAGGCGAGACTCCAGAATTAGAGAACTGTCTCCAACGGTTTCTTGACCCTACTCCCCAGCTCTCTCTGGCCCAAGAACTAGTGACCCATGATTTTGTTTCGGCTATGATTGATCTGAGCGATGGTCTAGCTGAGGATATTCGTCATCTTTGCCAGGCCAGTAAGTGTGGGGCTGAGATTTGGTCAGATAAAGTTCCTCTCTCGCCCTGTTTAAAACGCTGGGCTGCCCGGCCCATGAAATTAGCCCTTCATGGTGGGGAGGATTATCAGCTTCTTTTCACCATTAAGCAGGCAAGAGAAAGATCTTTTTTAGCTTGGTTAAATAAATCTCGGTATCAACTTCACCGGGTGGGACAAATAATTAAGGAGAAAGAAGTTTTTCTATTAAGGCAGGGCGGCAGAAGGCAGGTTCTTAATCCCCAAGGATTCCGACATTTCGGTTGAGGGTTTGACCGAGATTTTTTCAGAAAAGCAGCTAATTAAAGAATTGAGAATTATTTATATAGCTCTTTTGGCTTAATCTTGACTATTCTTAATTTCCAGTTGACAAAAGGCTTGAAATAAAATAAATCATGAACAGAGTGGGATTGCAGGATTTTTGTTCTCTCTGATTGACAGAAGAGAAGGAGGAGGCCATGAAAAAAGTTCTGGGGACTTTGGTAATAGGCATGTTACTTTTGGTCAGCCATCTTGGAGCCGGTGGTTGGAACAATACCTTAATGGGTTGCCGAGCCCTGGGGTTGGGGGCTGCTTTTGTGGGCGTAGCTGATGACCCAAGTGCCGTCTTTTATAATCCAGCCGGATTAGCTTTTCAGCAAGAAAGACTGGCCCTTTCTTTGGACGGCTTTTATGTCATGCCTGAGCATATTTATACTTTGCCTAATGGCTATACTGCTGAAAGTCGTTATACTACTTCTATCCCCCAACTTTTTCTTTCTTATAAAGCTTCGGAACGCTTGACTCTTGGATTCGGTGCCTATATTCCCTATGCAGGCGGCGGGATAGATTGGTCAGAAAAGGCTTTGGGATTCCCTTTTAAATCCTACTTGGGAGTTCTTTCCTTAACTCCCTCTTTAGCCTTTCAAATTAATGATTGGGTCTCAATTGGATTTAATCTCAACTTTTACAAAGGTTTTTTGAATGTTCGGACCCGCATGGATCCTTTTGGGCCGATGGAAGCGGATGAGGTAGGCTCTTCCTTATCCTTTGGGGCTGGACTGCTTCTTCGGCCCCTGGAAAATCTTCGCTTTGGTTTTAGTCTAAGGGCACCGGCCAAGATGAGATTAGAGGGGACTACGGCGATTACTGTGGAGGCCCCTCAAGTAGGCACAGTTAAGATGAAGCTAACCTCTTCCACTGAATTTAACCTTCCCTGGGACTTGGAAGCTGGAGTGGCTTACCTACCCTGGTCAAATTTTTTGCTTTCTTTAAGTGTTCAATACACCATGTGGTCCACTCTTCAACAAGTGGATAAAACTATTCAGAATGTTCCTTTTGTAGGGACTCTACAAGAAGTAGAGGTTATGAATTTCAAAAATATTCTGATTTTCCATGGGGGTTGCGAGTTTCGAGTGGCCGAGGGCTTTTATTTGAGAGCTGGGCTGGGTTATGACCGTTCAGCTTCGCCGGCTGAATCTTTAAATTTCACCAATATTGATGTGGACAAATTTACCCTCTTAGGGGGGATTGGCTATCGAGCTGGCCGCGTGACATTGGATTTTGCTTATGTTTATGCCCAAGGTAAGGAAAGACAGAAGTCAGTTATCACTCCTCTGGGTTTTCCGGCGCTGGAACGGTATAATATGAATGTCAATATTCTTGGGCTGGGAGTTACCTTCCATTTTTGACAAAAATTTACGATTTGACTTATCTAGGGAAGAGATAGCTCAGAGGGTCAGCAAAGAGGAAAGTCACCCGTAAAAACAATTTCCGCCGGACCAGTTTGATAAACTACATTTTGTTTCCATTCGACCATTAATTCACCCATAGAAGTTCTGACAGTTACTTCTCGACCGGTTAAATCTTTGAGGATAGCGGCTACTGCAGCAGCACAGGAGCCACTACCTGAGGAAAGAGTTTCCCCCACCCCTCTTTCCCAGAAAAGAACTTCAATTTCCTTCCGATTGAGAATACGAATGAATTCAATATTGGTTTTTTTAGGGAAGAAGGGATGGAGCTCGATCTCCCGACCGATTTGATGCCATTCAATGCGAGAAGGGAAACGGTCAAAAAAGATGGCGCAATGAGGATTACCCAGAGAGAGAGCGGTTATTCGGTAAATTTTCTGATTTATAGACAGAGGATAGTCAATGACTTTCTCATGTTCTGAACCATCATCAAAAGGAATGTCTTCTGAAGAGAGGAGGGGGGTACCCATTTCAATTCGGATGCGAAAAGAGCGGTCGTTTTTTTCTTGGAGAAGACTTTCTCTTTCTCCCGCATGGGTTTTAAAGATCAACCGGGATGGTTTGACCGCTTGTTTATAGTGGAGATAGGCAGCGGCGCAGCGGAGGCCGTTGCCCGAAATCTCAGGTTCAGTTCCATCGGCATTGAAGATGCAGAAATCAACCACTCCTTTATCTGCATCCTGAACATCAATCACCAAAAAACCGTCGGCCCCTACCCCCGTGTGTCTTTCACAGAGGGCTCGAACTACCGGAGGAAAATCACACTCCGGTGGAATTTCTTTTTTCTCCACAATCAGAAAATCGTTACCTAACGAATGGACTTTAGTAAATTTCATTAGGGAATCCTTAAAGTAATAATGTAATCGGTGTAACCATCTCTGGTTTCCCGACGAATACGAAGCATTACTGGGTCGCCGGACTTCAATTTTCTCAGAATTTTCTCTAGATCTCTCACTTTGCGCACAGGTCGGCGATTCACTTCTAGAATGATGTCGCCCCGTTGGAGACCAGCTTCATCAGCTACGGAATATCGACGAACCCGAGTGATAAGCAATCCTTCTTCGGTCTGAAAGCCATAGCGGCGGGCCAGTTGAGGGGTCAATTCCTGAACAGTAATTCCGATGTCTTTATCGGCCGAAGTGGTTGGCTGTTCTTCTTCGGTTGGCTCAAGTTCCGCTATTTTGGCTTTGAGGTCTTTTTTCTTGCCGTCCCTGATGATGGTGATGGTTACTTCTTTTCCCGGAGGAATTTCGGCAATGCGGAAACTAAGGTCATTGGCATTTTTAATGGGTTGGCCGTCAATAGCTATAATTACATCGTAGACTTTCAAGCCCGCTTTCTCGGCTGGGGTGCCGGGCTGGACATTGTTGACCAGGGCTCCTTGTTTAGAATCAAGTTTTAAAACAGTCATAGTGTCCTGATCAATATCTGAGACAATTACCCCCAGATAACCACGGATAACGCGGCCGTTTTTCTTAAGTTGTTCGATCACTTTTTTAGCCAAATTGGAAGGAATAGCAAAGCCGATACCGATATTCCCCCCAGTGGGAGCCAAAATTATAGAAGTTATCCCAATAACTTCTCCTTTCATATTCACCAGAGGCCCCCCACTGTTGCCGCGATTGATAGCTGCATCGGTCTGAATAAAATCCTGATATTGAGGCAGATTGAGACTGCCTCGCAGTTGACGGCCTTTGGCACTAATAATGCCCGCGGTGACGGTATGCTCCATTCCTAAGGGATTCCCAATAGCAATCACCCATTCACCCACCTGACATTGGGAAGAATCACCGAGTTGGGCATAAGGGACTCCCGAAGCTTCAACTTTTAAAAGGGCCAGGTCTGTTTTGGGATCAGTACCAATTATTTTAGCTTGATATTTATCTTTATTAATAGTAAAAACTTCAACTTTTTCAGCCTTTTCGACGACATGATTGTTGGTTAGAATGTAGCCGTCGGAGCTGATAAAGAAACCGGATCCAAAGGAGGTAGCCCGGAATTCCTGTTCTCTTTCTCGGGGAATGCCAAAAAATCTCTCCCACCAATCATTAAAAGGCCATTCATCTCCCCAGGTAGTCACGGTTCTCTTTTCAACTTTGCTAGCTTTTATTTGAACCACCGCTGGACCTACTTTATTAGCGATTTCAACAAAGCCGTGATTGACTACAGATTGAGGGGGAGGCGAGGCAAATAATTGACCTGATAATTCTGGATGGGAGTTAATTTCAGTAGAGGTAGAATTTTTTTCAGGAATATAAAAGAAAATCATGCCTGCGGTTATCAATCCTAGCAGGAAAGATACACCGGCAACCCAGAGAAATCTTTTCATTTTGACCTCCTCAGAACCTTATTATTTAAATTACCACAAGATTCAAGGAAATTCAATTTTACTAAGAGAAGAAAGCGCTTGTTTTACTCGAAAATTTGCTTTTCTCTCCAATCTTGGGCTCGGTCGAAATTTTTAATTTTGTTCATTTCCTTTAATTCTCCCAAAAAGTTCTGTTTTTTTCCTCAAAAGCTTTTCTTCCACGGCAAAACTGGTTGTTGTTTTGGGCCAGAGGGAGATGTTCCTTTTTGAAATTTCATATAATTTTTAAGCCGGAAGAGCTTTAGTAGACGGCCATTGATCATTCCGCCTTTTTTGCTTGAGCTTTTTAAATTTTCTTTTAACTAAACTAAATGAAAAAGAAATTTGTTGCGCTTTTTTTTCGATTGATAATATTTTTTTTGAAGAGAAATTGGGCAGAATAATGGTAAAATTAATTTCAATGAGGAAAGTTAAGTTGAGAAGAGGATTGCTTATTGTCTTTGAAGGCATTGATGGCTCGGGTAAATCAACTCAGATAGCTAAGCTAGCAACTTATCTTCAGAAGCAAGGTTATGAGGTGGTGTGTTTTCAGGAGCCTTCTCAGGGAAAGTGGGGCAAGTTAATTAGGGAGAAAGCCCGGCAGGCAGCTTCTCTTTCTCCAGAAGAGGAATTACGCTTTTTCCTCCTTGATCGACGTGAAAATGTGGAGAGGAATTTATGGCCTGCTTTAAACCAAAAAAAGATTGTTCTTCTTGATAGATATTATTTTTCGACCATGGCCTATCAAGGAGCACGAGGACTAAGGGTTGAGGAAATCAAAAGGAGAAATGAAGCTTTTGCTCCTCCTCCTGACCTCGTCTTTATCCTGCTGATCGAGCCTCGGGAAGGACTTCAGCGGATTAAAAACCGCCAGCGAGCTGAGCTTCTGTTTGAAGAAGAAAATTATTTAAAGAAGGTTAATAGATTGTACGCTTCTTTTAAAGGCAAGAATATTATTCAGCTGGATGCTTCAGCTTCGCCAGAAGAGGTTTTTACTCAAATTAAAACCCATGTCCATAATCTCCTTAGGCAAGCGGCCAGTTGATCAAGTTAATTACATCTTTATCTTTCCCCAAGAATATATTGTTTTTTGATTTTTTTTCTGTGAGTCTCAGAGAAAAAATATCTTTGAAAAGACTTGAATTTTTGGCTTAAAGAGTTTTGCGGGGGTCTCTTTCTCGTGAATAAGGAAAACTTGTCTCCTAAATATTGGTTTTCGCCGATAATGTTGAGGCAAGAAGAAAAGCTAGAAATAATATTTTTTGATGGTAGCTAAGAAATTCCGAGAAAATCTATCTTCTAGAAGAGCCAAGCTCATTCTGGTATATTAAAGATAACATGGCTGAGCAAACAGACAAACGGAAGAAAATAAGTTTGAAAGTTCGTTTACCCAAGTTGAAAGTGCCTCGTTTTTCTCTAGCAAAACTAAAAACTAAAAAATTCTGGCAACAGCTGGCTTTAGTGGCCCTTTTTGGGACGGTTTTGTGCGGGGGAATTTTTGTGGGTGCTTTGAAAGCCATTCTCCAGAATTTGCCTTCGATTCAGGCTTTAGAAAACTTTGAACCGCCCATAACTACCTATCTTTATGCTGATAATGGGGAAATTATCGGCCAATTCGCCACTGAAAGGCGAGTCGAAGTCAGTTTTGAAGAAATCCCTGATTTTCTGATAAAAGCGATTATCGCCACCGAGGATCCGCGTTTTTACCGCCATCACGGGATAGATTTTCTAGGAATTCTTCGAGCCCTTAAGGAAGATCTGCGTCTGGTCCGGAGTTCCGCCCGGCTGCATGGAGGAAGTACGATCAGTCAACAATTAGCTCGAGAACTTTTTCTCCACCGTCGTCAGACTATCAGGAGAAAAATTAAAGAATGGATTTTGGCCCTTCAGATAGAACGACGTTACACCAAAAAGCAGATTCTCACGATGTATTGTAATCAGTTCAATCTGGGTCATGGCGCCTACGGCGTGGAGGCAGCGGCCCAGCTTTATTTCGGAAAACATGTCAGTGAATTGACCTTGCCTGAAGCAGCTCTGCTAGCGGGCATTCTCAGAGGACCAGCTATTTATTCTCCTTATCGTCATCCAGAAAGAGCCTTACGTCGGCGCAATCATGTGCTTAACCGGATGGTGGAAGAAGGTTATTTAAGCCGGGAAAAAGCTGAAGAGCTGAAAAAGACTCCTTTGAATGTCTTGCCCCTTCATCGGATGGATTCGGAATTTGCGGCTTATTTTAAAGAAGAAGTCAGGAAATATCTGGAGAAAACTTATGGAGTGGAAGCTCTTTATGGAGGAGGGTTAAAGGTTTATACCACTTTAAACGTAGAATATCAAAAGTATGCCGAAGAGGCTCTGCGGCGGCAATTGCGGGTTTTGGATAAGCGAGCGGGCTGGCGTTTTGATAAGCGGAATCTTTTGGCTGAGGGAATCGAAGATCTGGAAGGATATGAAGGCAAAGATTTGATTACTTGGTTGAAACCCGAGTTGAAAGAAGGGGATTTGGTCCAGGCAATAGTTTTAGAGGTGAGTCCCCGGAAAGCCCGGCTAAAAATCAAAGATTATCAGGCCGAGATAACCAACCGAGGGATAGGTTGGACCAAGACTAATAATTTAACCAAGTTGATAAAAAGAGGCGATATTATCCAGGTGGAAATTAAAAAGATTGATGAAGAGCAAAAATTAATTCAAGGCTCACTTGATCAGGAACCCTTGATAGAAGGTGCTTTTCTAGCTATTGAGCCGCAGACAGGTCAAATCAAAGCCATGGTGGGTGGTTATTCCTTTCGCCGCAGTCAGTGGAATCGGGCCACCCAAGCTCCTCGCCAATCTGGTTCAGTGATAAAGCCTATTCTTTACACAGCTGCACTCGAAAATGGTTTTACTCCGGCCAGCCGAATTGTTGATGAACCCACAGAGTTTTTTGATAAGTGGTCGGATGAACCTTATGCCCCCAACAATTATGATCATAAATATAAAGGCGCGGTGACGTTGCGCATGGGGCTGGAACAGTCTCGGAATATCGTTACAGCAAAGTTGTTGGAATATATTTCACCCCAACGGGGAGTGGAATATTGCAAGAAATTTGGGATTAAATCGCCGGTTTATCCTTATCTTTCCCTGGCGCTAGGTGCTTTTGAGGTTAAACTCCAGGAGATGGTGTCGGCGTTTTCCACTTTTCCCAATCATGGCGTTCGAGTGCATCCTTATTTTATTACTCGTATTGAAGATAAAGAGGGCCATGTTTTGGAGGAGGCCCGCATTGAAAAAGATGAGGTAATTTCCCCTCAAATAGCTTTCATGATGACTTATTTGATGAAGGGAGTGATTGAAAGAGGTACCGGGGCAGCTGCCAGTTTTCTCCTTAAAGATAAAGATTTGGCCGGCAAAACAGGCACGACTGATGAATATACTGATGCTTGGTTTATTGGTTTTTCACCCTCACTTTGTGCCGGTGTTTGGATTGGCCATAACACTAAAATTCCTATTGGCGAACGGCAAACAGGCGCAGTCGCAGCTTTGCCTGTCTGGATAGAATTCTTCCAGAAATTGATTGCTGCTGAGAAAAAGCAGGCGGAAGAAAGCGGTCAAGAATATATCAGGGAAGAATTTGCAGTTCCGCCGAATTTAAGTTTTGTTGAAATCGATCGTAAAACGGGTTTGCTGGCTACCCCAGCCTGTCTATGGCCCTTTCGGGAAGTTTTCCTGCCTGGTACTGAGCCTAGTCGATATTGTACACTGGAAGACCATATGCTGACCCTTGATTATTACGGCCAAGCCAAAGAAAAACATTAACCCCTTTTAAAAGAAAATAACTATTTTTTCTCTTTCCTCTGATCTCTTCCCAAGAGAGGAATTTTGGGGTGATTTTAAATCCAGATTATTTCTTTTTCCTCACCCTGGTGCTGGAAGAGCGGGCCCGGCTGCTGGAGCGACTCGAGGCACGAGAAGAAGAAGTTCTAATCCGGGAGGAGGAGCTTGGCCGGCTTCTAAAGCTGCTGGAGGAAGAAGAACGTCTGGTGATTGAAGATGAACCTCTTTTGATTACTGAATTATAAATTTTCCCTAAAATTGAACTAGACCTGCTTCGAGAACGTGAAGAGCTGATTCTGGAACTTGAACTTGAGCGAGTCCGGTAGGAGGAAGAACTGCGAGGTAAATATCGGGAAATTGTGGAGGAAGAGGTGCTTCTTCTGGTAGGAGCATAAATTTTACCTTGGATAGAGGAACGGGAGGTAGAAGTTTGGCTCCTTGAAGTGGAAAAGGAGGGGGGCCGGATTCCTCTTGTGGTACTAGTGTTTCTGGAAGAGATACTCCGGCTGGAACTTGACCTTCGGACTCGAGAAGCAGAACCAATGCTGCCTGTTAATCTTGATGATGGAGAAGTAAGAGTGGTTCTAGAAGTCGTTTTCCTCTGAGTGGGCTTTGATGAAATCTGTCCTCTTGAGCGGATAGAAGTGGCTGGTAGTCTGGTTTTAGTACCGACTGAGGAAGATTTCACACTGAGTGAGTGGATTCTAGTACGAGGTGAAATTGTTTTAAAGTTAGTCGCAGCCCCTTTTTTGAGAATAACTTTTTTTCCTTGAAGACGCTGAATATTGACACTCTGGCCCACTGGTCTAATTGCTGGAGCTTGATTGGTCAGGCGTATTTTACTTATTTTGCCCAATGATTGAGGGGAAACAACTACCTTAGAAATATTCCGAGCCTGGAGTTGGTTTTTATGAACGACTACGAGGGCGCGAGAGTTCAGAGGGTAATCATAGTAATTGTAACGGTCATAAAAGACGTTGTTGATGATGACAATAGGGCGATTATAATAGCTCAGAGGTACCCAACCTATATAGTCGTAGCCCCAGTACCAACTAACCCAGGCTGGTCCCCAAACAGTGGTGGGAATCCAGTACCAGCCCAGACTGATATTCCAATGCCAGCGTCCAAAATGGAAGGTCACCCAGCCCCAGCTTTCGTAAGGCACCCAAGTCCAGCCGCTGAGAGGCAACCAGACCCAGCGGCCATGATAATAGGGTCGCCAGTAAGGATCAAGTCCGACAGGCACCCAAACGTAGCCGTAGGGAGAGACATAGGTCCATCGCCCATGACAATCTAGCTCATATTCAAAGTCCTCTAATTCATTAGGTAGATAGCGTTGCGCCAGACGTCGTCGTACCTGATAGTCACGGTCTTCATTCCAGCGGTCGAAGCTGTCTTCGGCCACAGCCATAAAAGAAGTGGGTCGGGAAAGAAATTCTCCTCCTCTAACTTCGATTCTTTGTCCTTCCTTTAAGAGGAGGGATTCTTCATTCCCAGCTACTTCGATTACTCCCTTGAAAACAAAAATTTCACTGGCCTCTTCTTCCCGGACATCAATTCGGTAAAGTCCTTCCTGTAAAATAAAAACATTTGCGTCTGGGGTCTGGATGACAATTTCATTATTTTCAGTGACATAGCCGATGCTGAGATAGACGTTTCCTGTCCAAACATTTAAGCGAATACCTCCTTCTCCAGGCAAAGGGAGATGGAGGAGATCTACTTTAGTATATTCATCCAACCGAAGATAATTGGAGCGACTAAGATAGACTTCAGCTCGCCCCTCAGTAGTGGCGAGTCGGTCGCCAGCGATTAAAGGAGCGTTGATTACACCTTCCTCAAAGCCCACATCAGTAGCTCTCTGGATAAAAGTGCCGCCGGTCAAAAAGCTTAACCGGGCAAAAGATTCATTGAGATAGTTTCTTTCGCCGCTGAGAAGCGGCATAAAGGTGATGAGGATAAAAAGAGTGAAAATAATTGTTTTTCTCATTGGTTTCACCTTTAACTTCATTTTCCATTAATTTTATATGCAAATCCAATGCCAATTTCATAGCTAGAGTTTCCTCTAAAAAATAAAGGTCATTTCTGGCTGGATTTGTCCTCTTCCGGTGACAGGCGCCTAGTGGGGGAGACAGATTAAGCTCAGGTTTCAGGAGAGGTAGCCACTGTCTCCGCCATTTTGGTGTCAGACACCCACAAGTGTGGACATCGCTAATATGTGTTGTGTCGCATAAATTTTGGGTGTCAGACACTCTTTATAAATATGGGCTAGGGCAGAGGTCTGGCTCCAAGAAAGAGTTTTGAGAATAGGCCGAAGGATAAATGACCGAAAATTTTCTTATTCAAAAGTAAGAGCCAAAGACCTGACTTAAAATTACCCAACGCCCACCTATGACTTGGGAGAGGTGAAGACCTGAGACTACCTATCCCCGATAGTCTTTATGCCCATTATCTCAGAGGCCCAAACTTCATTAAATGGATTTTAGATTCTGGAGCGATTATACTTTATGGCCATTATACCAGAGGCCAAAACTCTTTTAATCTTCTAATCACCAGGTCTATTTGTTTTTCTGTTTGAGGTTGGGGAGGCTGTTTTATTTGGGGTGGCGGCGCCACGCCGGAGAGTTGTTCCAGCACAGCCACTACACTTCTGGCCAAAGCTTCAAGAGCATAGCCTCCTTCTAGGGTAAGAAGAAGGTGGCCCTGCGCCATCCGAGCAGCTTGCTCCAGAAGAAAATAGGTTAAAGCAGCAAAGCCCTGGCTGGAAAGCTGCATCCCACTTAGAGGGTCCTCCAGATGGGGATCAAAACCAGCTGAAACCAGGATAAACTCTGGCTGGAAGGCTTCAATTACTGGCTTAAGAACTCTTTTAAAAATGTAAAGATAGTCAGCATCTCCTTTTCCTGGGCTTAAAGGACAGTTGATGGTAAAACCTTTTCCTGGACCAGCGCCAATTTCCTCCCAGTGGCCTGTTCCCGGATAATGAGGATATTGATGCAGGGAAAAATAGAGGACTTCGGAACGTTGTTCAAAACTGTGTTGAGTACCATTACCATGGTGGACATCCCAATCGACAATTAATATTTTGTCAACTGAATGAATGCGAAGCAGATATTCAGCTGCCAGGGCGATATTATTGAAAAGGCAAAAGCCCATGGCACGACTCTTTTCAGCGTGATGACCCGGGGGACGGATTAAAGCAAAAGCGTTAGTGACTTCTCCCTCCATAATGGCGCGGGCGGCCTCCATCAGTCCTCCGGCCGCCAGAAGAGCGGTAGAAAAGGATTCGCTGCAAGTGGAAGTATCGGGATCTAAAATAACCCGTTCCTTTCCCTGAGTGGCCGCCAACTGTTCATAATAAGATTTTTCATGAATCCAGAGAATTTCCTCTTCCCGGGCGGGACGCGGAGGTATAAGAGCAAAAGAGGTGGAAGAGAATTTTTCTTCAATGGCTTCATGAATTGCCTGTAATCTCTCTGGCGATTCAACGTGATAAGCCCCCATTTGGTGGCGAAGATAGCGTTCATCTTTAACCAGGCCCGTCATGGCCCCTCCTTTTTTATCTGACTTTTTTAAGCCATTTTTATTCTAATTTTAACGGGTAAAAGGCGGCCAATTGGCCTCGTCCGGCTCACTAAAGATGTCACCTGAGCCTATCCAGGTGGCTAGCCAGGTTCCCACCAGCCCAGGAGTGGTGAGATTGCGGCCGGCCCCTAAGAAGTCTTCTTCTTTTTTTAACCGCCGGGTCAGATGCAAGCCGGAGGCAGGAAGAAAGAGAAGATAAAAGGCCAAAGTAAAGTAATAAGCCATTTTTTACTTTTTTTTAATCACGTTAATCACGGCTTCGCAAGAGAGGTGATATCTTTTGAAAGAATTTTCTTAGTTTTAACCGGCAGTAGACTACTAGCATAATAAGGTAACGCCAAAGATCCTGAAAGGACCGGATGTTTTTTATAACTTGAGGGATTTTATCTAGAAGGGAAACTTTTCTTTGGCTGAAAGACCAGCGGAAAATCAATTCGCTGACCTGACTCCAGGTAAGTTTATGCAAGAAAAGAGGCACATCTCCCTGAGCCGTAGGTAGAGTAATGATCCGAGGAGGATGAGGTCGGGCCCAGGAGAAATCTGGTGGCAGCACGCCCAATTCTTTGGCCGTTTTCTCCAGCGGAGTTCCAGGATAAATATGTAAAATAGCGATACTGCCTTCGATTTGGTCCCGATACTGTTCAATAATTCGAATGGTTTCTTGAGCTTCTTCCCAGGTTTCTGTGGGATGGCTGAAAATAAAAAAGGCGTTAGGAATAATATCGAGTTCCAGACACCATTTGACGACGCGATGAAAATCATCAATATTGATTTTTTTATGGATTATTTCATTTCTGACCCTTTCCGAACCTGCCTCGAGACCAAAAGAAAGGTGGAATAGACCGGCTTTTTTCATCTTTTCCAGAAGAGGTCGGTCAATCAAGTCAAGTCGGATATCGCATTTCCAGTAAATATTAAGCCGGCGCTCAATGATTAAATCACAGATTTTGGCCACCCTTTTGGGATTGGCGTTGAAAGTGTCATCGAAGAAAAAGAAAACATCAACTTGGTACTTGTCTTTTAAATATTCAATTTCTTGGAGCACATTGGCTGGAGACCTCATGCGGACCTGTCGACCCCAGTTGATGGGGGTAGCGCAGAAGTTGCAATTGAAAGGACAGCCTCGGCTGGTAATCATGTTAATAGCGGGCAAGAGACCCTGTCCAGGAACTTCGAAACGGAAGTTATATTTTTCGAAGGGAATCAAATGGAAGGCGGGGAAGGGAAGGGCATCGAGATCCAAAATTGGGGCTCGCCGGGGATTTACTTTAATCTGACCGTTGTGTCGAAAAGCCAGGCCATCTATTCTCTCCATTATATGAAAATCGGCTTTTTCTGCCCAGCGGGCACAAAGTTCCTTCATTGTTTCT
>QMPV01000038.1 GCA_003648765.1 Candidatus Aminicenantota bacterium | reverse complement strand
ATAAGAAAATGCTCTTTCAGGTCAGGGGCCCGGGCCAGGAGTTGACCGGCTGGGTGGTAAATGAAAGAGCCGCCGGCGAAACCCTTACCATCTTCAAACCCCACCCGATTACAATAGCAGACATAAGCACTGGAGAAATAAGACACGGTTTCGCCCATCAGCTCCCACATCCGCTGGCTGGCAAAGCCTGCTTCCTCTTGAAGACCCCGGCCGGGGGCCGCGCTGATAACAAAAATGTAGTCCGCGCCTCCACTGAAAAGCACATAGCTAGTGCCGTAGTGAAGGAAATCGTAACAAATGAGGAGTCCCGCCCGGCCGAAGGGAAAATTAAAACTGGAGATGAGGCGACCGGCAGCGAAGAATTTGCCTTCTTCAAACATACCATAAGTGGGCAGATAAACTTTACGGTGGAGATGAAAAATTTGTCCTTGTCCCAGGCAAGCAGCCGAGTTGTAAAAGACGCCGGGTTCTTTTTCCTCGACGAAGCCAAAGATGACAATTAGGTCTTGACTGGCCTCGAGGAGCTGTTGGAAAATTGGACTGCGGTCAGGTTGAAGGGCCACTTCCGGGACTAAATCCCGGAGAAGATAGCCGGTCAGGCTTAATTCGGGAAAGATTAAAATATCAACTTTTTTTTGCCGGGCTTGGCGGATATAATCGAGATGAATTTTGAGGTTTTTGTCAATATCCCCGAGGACAGGCCTCATTTGGACCAGGGCTACTTTCATCTTACTACTGAAATATCACAATTTTATCTGGTTTTCAAATTAATCATTCAAATATAAACCGCCTTTTTACCCTTCTGGTCTAGTTTGGAAAGTCTTGTCTTTTCTTGAGGCAATGATTCTCTGGGGATGAAATAGTCAGAGAGGCAGCCTGGCCTGGAGTAGGTGGTCTTGGAGTTGGAAAGAGGTGTCCAAAGAGGTTTATATCCTTAATTCTTTCCTTAATAATTCAGAAAAAAAGAAAAAAATTTTCCCCACAAGAAGTAAACTTATAAAAATCTAGCTGTTCTGGTTATTTTCACTCTCGGCAGAAATAACTACCCTTATTTTTACCAAAGGCAACTCTGGAGGAACAGGGGAGTATCTATATTTCTGTGAGGCTCGAGTTGTCTTTTCAATTGATTTTCTGGCCGAAATTGAGGAGCAGATCTTTTCCTTTCACCCAAGAAGAAAAAACTCCTTATTCTTTCCCTAACAGGCAAGTCTTAAAACATCTTCCCCCGCTGGGGGCTTCGCTTTATCCATATCCAATAAGATAGGTAGCAAAAGAGGGGAAGGAAATTAAATTTCAACCAAACCAAAAATTCCTTCCTTTAGCTTTCACCAAATTCCGATCAAAGGAGAAAGGTGAAGACCTAAGCCCCTCTTTAACGGAAATATGGGTGCTTTCGGGGAGAAGAAAAAGGATGACATTCCTTTTGTCTTAGGATAAATTATATTGTTAATTCAGAATTTTTTAAGAATGGGGGTCAATGGTCGTTTAGGATGGAGAAAATTAGAGAGGAAAGGGAGAAAGTTTAACTAAGAAAGAACAATAAAATTGAAAATCTTGAGCGGATGTAATATAAATTATCCAGAGAGGGAGCCTGCCTGCGGTGAATTTGGCTAAAGCGTGGTCATAGATGGAACATATAGCTCTTTATTTAAGAAGTATTTATTTTAATCGCCAAAGTGGACGGTTGATTTATCGAGGTAAAAGTATCTATAAATTTCTTTTCTTCCGAGAAGGACAGTTGGTTTTTGCCAAGACCAATCAACCCGATGAACTATTAGGTCGAGTTCTCCATCGAATGGGGAAGCTTTCAGATGAAGAATATGAACGTCTGGACGAGATAGTTACCCCCAAGAAGTATATTGGAGAAATTCTAATTCAAAAGAAAATGATTACCACAGAAGAACTGTTTCGGGCCTTGCAAACCCAGATGCGAGAAATCGTGCTCAATCTATTTCCCTTGTTTGAAGGCCAATTTAAATTTCAGGAGAGGAAAGAATCAGGGCTGGATGAATTCGAAATTAAGCTGGCTTTGCCGGGAATAATCGAAGACGGTATTCGCCGCTTAAAGTTTCATCCAGCGTTGCGAGAGTATTTTCAAAAGAAAAAATTCAAAATTGGGAATAAAGAGTTTTATTTCCGTTTGACCGAGGAGGAAAAGGCTATCCTTCAAGGCATTGAAGATGGCCGGACTCTGGAAGAAATTTACCAGGCCTCATCCCTTGCGGAAGAAGATTTTTGGAAAAGTTTATATTTGATCCATTGTTTAGGTTTAGTAGATATTGAAGAAGAGGAAGTTTCCCCGGATCAAGAAGCCGTCTCTTCGGAAAAACTGGAAGGGAAGTTAAAGGAGGATCTGGAAGAAATTATTCGCTTACAACAAAGCTTGGAAGGATTGAACTACTATCAATTACTTAATGTTCAACCTTCTGCTTCCCCAGCCGAAATGAAAAAAGCCTATTTTCGTCTGGCCCGGAAATATCATCCTGATCTTTATCCCCGAGATTTGCCCCCTGAAATAAAAGATAAAATTGCCGATGTTTTTGATGCTATTACTAAGGCTTTTAAAACTTTATCCGACCCAGCCAAAAAGGAAGAGTATGACAAAAAACTTGAATCACCGGAATATCTGGATGGAAAAGAGTTGGAGCATCGAGCCGAAGTCAAGTTTCGTCAGGCCAAAACACTCTATAATCAGGCTCGTTATGAGGAGGCCTACGCTCTGTTGAGAGAAGCCACCCGGTTGATAAAGAATAAAGGCAACTATTTTCTTTTAATGGGGATGACTTTGGCTAAGTTGCCGGGCTATCTGAAGGAGGCTGAGGAAAGCTATCTCAAAGCTATTAAACTTGAACCTTGGAATCCAGAAAGTTATGTAGCTCTGGGGCTGCTTTATAAAAATGAAGGCTTGGTTCTTCGGGCCAAGAAACAGTTTCAACGAGCTCTGTCTTTGGACCCTGACCACCGAGTCGCCAAAAAGGAGTGGGAAGAGTTGGGCGGGTTGGGAAAAAAGAAGAAAACATGGCGGGACCTCTTGTCGATGGATATCTTTGGTAAAAAAAAGAAGTAGTATTTGGCGGTTATTTCTCTAATCCGGCTTGTCTCAGAAATTCCTCTTCGTCCCAGATGGTGATATTATAATCTTTGGCTTTCTGTAGTTTGGAGCCAGGATTTCGGCCCACTATTACTACCGAAGTTTTGCGACTGACCGAAGAAGTTACTCGACCGCCCAATCTTTCAATTATTTCCCGAGCTTCATCCCGAGTGTAATGCTCTAGTTCCCCCGTGAGGACAAAAGTTAAGCCCACAAAGGGTTGGGCGGTTGGTTCGGTAGTAACTTTAGCTTCCCCTCTTACGCCGGCTTCCTTTAAGCGCCGGATGAGTTCCTGGTTTTCCTTTTGTTGGAAGAAGAAGACAATACTTTCAGCCACTTTGGGTCCAATATCGGGTAAGGCCAGCAGTTCTTCTAGAGATGCCTTGGAGAGCGCCTCCAGGCTTTGAAAGTGTTCAGCTAAGGTTTGAGCTGTGCGTTCCCCGACATAGCGGATGCCCAGGGCATAAAGCAATCTGGCCAAGTCCTGGTGTTTGGAAGCTTCTATCTGATCCAGAAGATTTTGGGCACTTTTAGGGCCCATTCTTTCTAGTTTGACCAAATCTTCTTTCTTGAGGTGATAGAGGTCAGGGATGCTCTGCACCAGTTTTTGGGCCAACAACTGGTCCACTAAGGCTTCACCTAGTCCTTCAATGTTCATGGCCCGGCGGGAGGCGTAATGAAGAAGGGACTCTCGAAGACGAGCTGGACAGGAAGGATTAATGCATCGGGAAATGACTTCTCCTTCAGGTTTAAAGACCGGTGAGCCACAAACTGGGCACCGAGTGGGAAAAGAAAAGGGTTTTTCTTGGCCAGTCCGTCTTTCTTTCATGACTGAGACTACTTTTGGGATAACATCACCACTTCTTTCAATTAAGACGTAATCACCGATGCGAATGTCTTTCCGCCTTATTTCTTCCTCGTTGTGCAAAGTCGAGCGGCTGATGGTGGTGCCAGAAAGTTGAACTGGTTCCAAAATGGCTACAGGGGTTAAGGCTCCGGTTCGACCCACCTGAACTTTGATATCAATTATCTTGGTAGTGGCCTGCCTGGCGGGAAATTTATAGGCGATGGCCCAGCGAGGGAATTTGGCGGTGGAACCGAGGGCTTGTTGTTGGCGGGTGGAGTTGACTTTAACTACGATGCCATCCACATCATAGTCGAGGTCGTCGCGTCTGTCTTTCCAGTACTCATAGTAATCGATAACTTCTTTGACCGAGCCACAGAGACGGACATGAGGATTAATTTTAAATCCCAATTCTTTTAGTAACTGGAGGTTTTGCCATTGGCTTTCTTGGCTCTGGCCATTAACAAAGATGTAATATAAGAACACATCCAGATTCCGTTGGGCTACTTCCCGGGGGTCAAGCAGACGGATGGTTCCGGCGGCGGCGTTGCGAGGATTGGCGAAAAGTGACTCCCCTTTGGCTTCCCTTTCTTGGTTGATTTTTTCAAAGGAGGAGAAGGGAAGGTAAATTTCTCCTCGGACTTCCACTTCTGCCTGGAGAGGAATGGAAAGAGGCAGACTGCGGATAGTTTTGACATTGGCCGAGACATCGTCTCCCCGAAAACCATCCCCGCGGGTGATGGCTTGGGCGAAATGTCCTCCCCGATAAATAATAGCGATGCCTAGGCCATCTATTTTAAGTTCGGTGACAAATTCTATTTTTTCTCCGGGCAATAATTTTTCTATCCGTTGAACAAACTCCAGAAATTCCTCCTGGTTATAGCAATTATCTAGACTGAGCATAGGAATGGAATGGACTACGGAAGGGAAACCTTCAACTGGTTGTTCCCCCACGCGCTGTGTCGGTGAGTCGGGAGTTATTAAATCAGGATAAAGACTTTCTAATTGTTCAAGTTCCTTAACTAAGCAGTCGAATTCGTAGTCAGAAATTTGAGGATCATTATCCACATAATATTTTTTTTCGTGATAACGAATTTGTTGACGGAGTTCTTCGATGCGTTTAGCTGCTTCTTCTTTGGAAACCCCCACGCTTCTCCCTCCTCCCATGGAGGATTATTTTAAAATTTCTGTTCAGGGTAATAATGATTACCTGGGATTGACTATGGGAGTTTTAAACGCAACTTCTATAACCTTCAACCCTCCAGGTGTTTATTATTGCCCTGAGCCATAAATTTAAAATAAATTATCAAACGTATTTTATTTGATGCCTAATTTTTGTTTGGTTTGAGCAATTAGCTGATTGAATTTTTCTAAGGCAGCTTTCTGTTGAGCTTCCAGCTTTTGAATTGCCTGCTGTTCTGCCTCAATTTGTTTAAGCAAGTTTTGCATTTCTTCTTTTTCTGCTTCTGAGAGTTCTTCCTCGTCTTTATTGCCGAACTTGGTGTTGAAGGTATTGGTTAAATTTTCCAGCTTTTTCGCCCGGTCGGCCAGTTCTTTGACTGTTTCGTTGTATTTGAGTGATGGATTTTGGGTAAAGAACAGACTTTCAGCCAGTTTCATCGCTTTTTCCGAATAGCTCTGGGAGAGAAAAGCAGCCTGAAGGAGATAGTCAATAGCTTCCTGACTGACGGCGGGGTTGGTCTTACTTCGCGCAGCCAGAATAATGCCGATGTTATAGGCGATTTCGCCGCTTTTTTGTTGGTTATAAGCCTGTTTGTAATATTTTAGAGCTTCGCTGGTTTTGCCGGCGCGGTGGAGAGACTTGGCGTAGAAAACCAAACTGGGGTAATCATTTAGGGAAGTGGCCGGGAGTTTAAAAGCCTGAGCAGCCTCGTTATATTTTTTGCTATCGTAAAGAGCTTTACCTATTTTTTTCAGGGAGGTAATAATTTGCTTATTTTTCAAGATAGAATAGGAGTTAAGATAAGCTTTAAGGGCGCCGCTGTAATTTTTTGCTTTTTCCATAGCTTGGGCCTGGATAAAATAACCGGCTCCCTGAAAGTTCTGCCATTGTTTGGCAGCATTGGAATTGGCGGCTTTGGCTTTATTAGCTTTGGCTACCTGAATAATTTGGGCAGCGTATTGCTGGGCTTTACTTAGGTTTTGACCTGTGGCTGTGTAGATGCCAGCGACTTGAATAAGAACCTGGGCTTTGGTTAAATCATCCAATCCTCCCAGGGCCAAGGCCTTCTCGCCGTAATTAATAGTTTCCTGAGGTGTTTTGCCCGGATATTGAAGCAAGCAGAGATTAGCATAGGCGAAGTTTTCATATTTGGTTCCCTGGCCAGCATATTTACTGATGTACTCTTTAAGTAGTTTGGCCTTTTGGGCTGCACTCTGAGCGGTCATAGCTTTAATATAGGCCTGATCGGCTTCAGATTGAGCCATGGCTAAGGGGGCCAGCAAAAGAGTAAGAGCAGTAATAACAACTATCGTTCTTTTCATTTTTGTCTCTCCTCAAAATTTTTTGGCATAATAGCGCTAGATATATTAAATGTCAATATTACTGGGCCCGCATTCTTAACGCTAAACATATTATAGCAGATTCAAAATACTATATAGCAAAATTTGGGCCAAATGCAAGAGAATATTCAATTATTTAGGTATCTTTTTTGGGGATTGAAGAAAATTGAGGGTCGGGGTTTCACCTTTCCCCTTGGTGGGTAAGTAGAATTTATATAAGCTCAAATGATTAATCATTATCGTTAATCCTTATCTAAGGAGGCAGGTAAAGACCGGATTCCCGCACCTGTTTCCCCTCTCCCTCCCGAAAAAAAAGATGTTGACCACAATAATTCGGATTGTTATTTGCTAGAGGGGGAGTTAAAATACAGAAAAAAGAGATGAAGAAAGACGAAATTTGTCAAAAATTTTTACAATCAGTAGGTAAAATATTAACAATTGATGAGCCTCTGGCCCACCATTGTCATTTTCAGATAGGAGGACCAGCTGATTTTTTCTTTAGAGCTACCACCGAGGAGGAGTTGCTCGCCAGTGTGAATTTTGCCCGTCAGGAGGGACTTCGTTTTCGAGTCATTGGGGGCGGATTTAACATTTTTTTTGATGATCGAGGCTACCGAGGGTTGATTATTAAAAATGAAGTGAGCTCAATACAACTTCAGCCGGAGAGTTATGTAGAAGTGCTCTCAGGAACTCTTCTGGAAGAATTAATCCAATTTTGTTTGGTTCACTCCTTAAAAGGCCTTGAATTTTTGGCTGGAATTCCCGGAACGATAGGCGGGGCCGTCTATGGGAATGCCGGTGCTTTTGGAGAGGCAATAGGTGATTGGGTGGAAAGCGTTAAGTTATTAACTGCCAGGGGGGAGATTAAAGTGGTGGATCGAGATTATTTAAAATTTAAATATCGCAGTAGCTTTTTGAAAAAGACTAAGGAAATCATCTTAAGAGTGAACTTGAAGTTGAGCCCAGGAGAGAGGGATTCTATTGCCAGTAGAATTAAAGAAATCCGACAGCAAAGACGGGCCAAACTTCCCCCACCTTCTCTGCCTTGTGGAGGAAGTTTTTTTAAAAATCCAGTGCTACCCAACGGACGTAAAGTTCCCGTAGCTTCACTCTTGGAAGAGATTGGAGCCAAAGGCTTTCGAGTAGGTGGGGCGGTTGTTTCTCAGGCTCACGCCAATTTTATCTATAATCTTGGAGGAGCTCGAGCCCGGGATGTTCTAGCCTTGGCCTCCCGTTTGAAAGAAAGAATCCGCCGCCGTTTTGGAATAGAGCTGGAAGAAGAAGTTATTTTTTTACCAGAAGATGCTTGAGATGCTGTTTTTGCTCGGAGGAAAGGCTTCCCTGTTTATCGGCTAATTCCAGAAGGAAGAGACTGAGAGCAGCATAGATTTCTCTAGTTTGAGGAAAAGAAGCTAGAATTTTTAAATGTTCAGTCACAGTCCGGAGGTCACCTCTCTGGAGAGGACCAGTTAGGCTTTTTTCCAGGCCTAAAGATTGAATATTTTCGAGGGTTTGCCGAGCCAGGGGTAAGAGCATAGCCGTGGCTTTCTCTAAAGAAAAACCGGCTTTTTCCAGAAGTTTGGCTGAAGCCAAAATTAAACCAACCAAATGATTGGAGGCCAAAGAACAGGCCGTATGGTAGAGAGGCTTTTTCTCCGGAGGAAGATTAATCAGTTGTCCCCCGAGAGCGGTCACCATTTCTTCAGCCAGTGACTGGGCTTGACTCTCTCCTTCAAAGGTAAAAAATATTTTCTGGAAGATTTGAGGAGGCAGGTTTTTGGCCGGAAAACTTTGGATGGGGTGAAGTGAGCCGGTTAAAGCGCCTTTATTTTTTAAAGGGGCCAATAGAGAGGAAGAATAGAAGCCGCTACAATGAAAGATGTATTTTTCTGACCAATCGATGGGTAAAAGGCTCAGCTGTTGGACAACTTCGGGGAGAGCGTCATCACGCACTGTAAGAAAGATTATATCTCCGGCGGTGACAGCTTCTTTTAAAGTTGAACAGGTCTTTCCCTGCCCAAGAAGCTGGTGACTTTCCTGAGCCGAAGCAGGCTGAATATCGAAAAGTCCGACTACCTTAAATTTAGAACCTGATAAGGCTCGCCCTAGACAAGTGCCTAAGCGCCCGAGGCCAATGAGGGAAAATTTATTGGCTTTCATTTTGATTTTTTGTCGAAAAGTTCTGTCCAATGTTTGATTTCCAAAGGGGAAGGCAGGTGGACATTTTTTTGATATTCTAGGTGTCGTTGGTGGCGTTGACTAGCTTTTTTCAGTTCTTGAGCAAATTCAGCTGAGGTCAGCGATTTAAACCCTAACTGGCGGGCTTGCTGACGGATTTCCCGATCGGAACTAACCACCCAAAAATTTCTTTTATTGGTTCTCTGGCGGAGAATCTGGATGATGACTTCATCGGCTTTTTCGCCTGGGGGAGGAAAAATAATTTCAAATTTTGGGTGTCCCTTAACTATCTTTTCTAGCTCAGGTTGAGGAGGGCCATCAAAGACCAGGGTCAGACGGGTTCTTTTGATGCGCTGAAAAATCAAGAGAAGCTCTAGAACTTGCTTCCGACTGGCCGGATCTAGCAGGAAAGGGGCGAAGAGATAGCCAGTGAGGTTATTCCCGTCAATTAAATAAGCCACAAATCAAGTCCTCTTGTCTGGGAATAATTTAAAAAATTGCTAATTTGGTTAATATTATTCCAGGATGTATGATTCGCCTTGTTTGAGAATTATAACTTCAGCTAAGTTGCCTACGCGGCGCTGAAACTCATGAGGGTCGGCTTCCACTAGAGGGAATGTTCCATAATGAATAGGGATTACTCTTTTAGTTTGGGTGAACTCGACTGCTTTGACGGCAGAAGGAATGCCCATGGTGTAGCGATCGCCAATAGGGAGGAAGCTTAGATCAGGCTGGAAGAATTCACCAATTAATTTCATGTCATAGGTTAGAGCTGTATCACCAGCATGATATAGCTTACGGCCATCCATCTCGATAACCACCCCCGCTGGGTGACCCTTGTCACAGGAATGAAGCGCGTTGACCATATGGACGACCACTCCCTCAACTTCAATTGAGCCTCCAATGTTCATCCCTTCGGCTTTTATTCCCTTTTCTTCTGCCATAACAGCGATTTCGTGGATGGCCACCAGAGTCGCCCCTGTCTGCTGACAAATGGTGAAGGCATCTCCCAGATGGTCGCCGTGATCATGGGTGACCGCCACTAGGTCAGCTTGGTTTATCTTATCAGGAGAGATAGCGGCCACTGGGTTACCAGTGAGAAAAGGGTCAATTATAACGATTTTGCTCCCTTCAATTTGGATGGCAGCATGACCCCACCAAGTGATTTTCATCTGTCACCTCCTTGAATTATTTGACCAAGTCCGGATTTTTTTATCCATTTAATATTATTATATTATTATTTTACTTACCTGGTCTATTCATAAATTAAAAAATTTGATCCAAGAACAGCCAAAAATCTTAGCGGGTAATTGGTCTAATCTTTTTTGGTTGTTCCCTCTCTCTACTTTTTCTAACGTATTACATATCAATACGTTATGAAAGAAAAGATCTTTTTTTATGAATTATTCAGGAATTATAAGGTAGAAACAATTTTTGCTTTGACTACTCGGCTTTTTTTCTAACTGGTCGGCTCCATGGGCTTTATCCAGGTGGCCAGCTCATCCGGCGACCACCTAGAAGATGAAAATGCAGATGGAAGACTTCCTGACCTGAGTCCCGAGCAGTATTAAGCACGATTCGATAACCTGAATCAGCGATGCCTTTCTCCTGAGCTATTTGCCGGGCTACTAGCAGAGCCCGCCCTAAGATTGATTTCTTCTCCTCAGGAACTTCATTAAGAGAAGGAAAATGTTCTCGGGGAATAATTAAGATATGGATGGGGGCTTGGGGTTTAATGTCTTCAAAAGCCACCAGCTCAGCGTCTTCATAAACTAATTGAGCTGGAATTTTTTTGGCGGCTATTTGGCAAAAAATACACTCCTCCATTAGCTTATCTCCTCATTTTTTATTCTTTCTATTTGAGCTCCAAGAGATTTAAGTTTTTCTTCTATTTTTTCATACCCGCGGTCAAGATGTTCGACGTCATTAATCACAGTTTCCCCGCTAGCAATAAGGCCAGCTAGCACCAGGGAAGCTGAAGCTCTCAAATCAGAGGCTATAACTTCAGCCCCAGAGAGCGGTGTTTTGCCTTTAACAATGGCTTTGTCCTGAAAAACTTCTATATTAGCTCCGAGGCGCAGGAGCTCATTGACATGGGAAAAACGGCGGTCAAAAATTGTCTCAGTGATAATAGAAGTTCCTTCAGCTTGAGTCATGAGAACAGTGAATTGAGCTTGCATATCAGTGGGAAACCCGGGATAAGGGGAAGTAGTCACATCTTGAGGCTTTATTTCAGCTGACCCTTTTACCTTAACAACATTGTCTCTTTGGGGGTCGGCTAGAATTTCTGTGCCGGAAAATCGCAGTTTTTCAATGACAGTGGTTAGATGTTCAGGTTGAACCCCTTCCAGAGTGATTTCACCTTGATTGAGAGCACCTACCACTAGAAAGGTGCCAGCTTCTATACGGTCGGGGATTATTTCATGGTCGGCGCCTCCCAGGTCATCCACGCCCTTGATCCGCATGGTTTCCTCCCCAATGCCCTCAATTTTAGCCCCCATTTTCACTAGAAGTTGACAGAGGTTAACTACTTCGGGCTCTAATGAGCAATTACGAAGAATAGTTTCGCCGCGGGCCAGGGAGGCCGCCATAACCAGGTTTTCAGTTCCGCCAACCGTCTTTTTCTCGAATTCAATTTCAGCCCCATGGAGTTTCTTAGCGTGGGCGTGGATATACCCATGTTCCAGGGAGATAGAAGCGCCCATTTTTTCTAGGCCATGGATATGAAGGTCGATGGGACGGGAACCAATGGCACAGCCGCCGGGTAGGGCCACAATAGCTTTCCCGTGACGAGCCAACAGGGGACCCAGCACTAGAATAGAAGCCCGCATGGCTCGGACATGTTCGTAGGAAGCTTCATCAGAGAGAATAGAGCGGGTTTGGATAGTCAAAGATTCCTTTTCAAGAGAATATTCAGCCCCTAAACCTCGCATGAGGGTTAAAATGGTAAAAACATCTTTAACCAGAGGAATATTATGGAGATAAATTGCCTCTTTAGTTAGCAAAGAAGCGGCGATAGCCGGGAGAACCGCGTTCTTAGCCCCGCTTATTTTTACGGTTCCAGAAAGTCGAAGTTGCTGATTTCCCAAGATTTTGATTTTGGCCATTTATTTCATTCTAAAGAAAGCCAGGTAAAAATTCAATAAAACCTCGGTGAGAGTAAACAGGTTTAAAGGCAAATTTCGACCTGTCCCCTTGGATAAAAGATAAGGATTAACCGCTATGATTCCTTAATTGTTTTCTAAAACTTTCCCTGCCCCTCAGGTGAAAAGTGAAAGCCGACTCTCTCTCCTCACCCCACCCACCAGAATCGTCTGACTCCCTCCACCTAGGGCTTTATCTCATAAAATAGTCAACCGCAAGGAAGGGAGAGTCAAGGGGCAAGTTCATTCACCCAGAATTCCTTTCTTTAGCTGGAGGTTAACCAATTCAGGTCACAGGTGAAAGCTAAAGAACTGACTTCCTTTTTGAAGATAGATTTAAGTTATATAAGTTATAGTTGATTAGAGACTATTAAGGGCTTGTTCCAGGTCAGCCATAATATCATCCGGGTGTTCAGCTCCGACGCAAAGTCTGATCATTTGGGGAGGAATGTCGGCTTTTTCTCGAGCCTCTTCGCCTTGCTGTTGATGAGTGGAGATAGCTGGAATGGTAGCCAGACTTTTGATTCGCCCGAGGTCGGTGGCTCGGAGAATCAGCCGGAAACGGTTAAGGACTCGGCGGGCGTTTTCAGGAGGACCATCTACTCGGAAGCTCATGAGATGGCCGTAGCGATTGACTGGCCGACCGGTACCGTCATCAGAATCTACCAATTGAAGATAGCGTTTGGCCAGGGAATGAAACGGGAAACTAGGCAGACCTAGGTAATCAACCTGGTAAACCCGGGGATGAGAGGCCAAAAATTCAGCTACTTTTTGGCAGTTTTGACTGAGGAGATCAATTTTACTGCGCAGGGTTCGCAATTCGTTAAGAGTCATAAAGGCGTTAAAGGGTGAGATGGCCGGACCATTGTCTCGAAAAGGTAAAAATTTAACATATTCGGCGAAATTTTCTTTAAATAAAGGGTTCTCATTTTTTAGTTTAGTCACGATAGGACAACGACTGATAAGGGCTCCCCCAATGCTCATACCTCCGGAGGTGATAGTTTTGGTCAGGGAGTGAACCACAATGTCGGCTCCATAAGCAATAGGTCTCAAAATAGCCGGGGTAGCACAGGTGGCGTCAAAGATAAGAGGAATTTCCCAAGAGTGGGCTAATTCAGCTAAAGCTTGGATATCACAGAAAGATTGTTGCGGATTACTGGGGGCTTCCACATAAAGAAAGCGGGTGTCTTCATCTATTTTTTCCCGCCATTCATTAATGTCTTCGGGATGGAGAACCCAACGGACTTCAATACCCCTTTCCTGTTGTTTGCGTACGGCGAAGTGTTGATAGGTGCCTCCATAAACTTGAATTGAAGAGACAAAATTAATTCTTTCCGGACCTTCTTTTTGTTTGACGAGAAAGGGATCCACGGCTGACATTATGGCCGACATGCCCGAAGCGGTGACCAAGCAGGATGTCTCAACCCCGGTTTGGTAGCCTTCCAGAAGGGCTAGAACCCATTCCAGATAGTAAATGGTAGGATTAGCGATTCGGGTATAGCACCAAGAAGGGATGAGATAAGCCAAGGCAGCTTCCAGTTCGTCGGCGTCCCGGTAGGCTTGAGAAGTAGCTAGATAGATAGGTTCAATAATGGCTCCTTGATTATTGCTGATAGCTTCCTGGTAATTATAAAGGCCGTGGACGGCAATGGTGTCAAATTTATACTTTTTGACCTGTTGCATTAATTCTCGGTGATGAGCCAGCCTTTCCTCGGCTTTTTTTAGGTAGGCTTGAATTTCTAGAGAGTATTGGCTCTCGTTTTTCATGATTCCTCCTGGATAGTTTATTGGGCTTCTTTTAAAGAAGACCGATGAAAAAATTGACGAAGGGACTAAGTATAACCGGAAAAAAACATAACACCTTCTGACTTTAGAATAAATTATAAAAAATTTTAATTAAAATTTCATTAAATTTTTAATGAGGGGGAAATTTCCCAGGGATGTCCTCAAGACTTATTTTTTCCTTTGAGCTAAGGAAAATGAGATCTTATTTTCAGATAGCTTTTAACTCAGTATTTTCCTAGTTTAGTCGACGACAGGCCTAAGTTTTCACTAGTTGCCTTTGATTCAAAGAGGTTGAAAAGGCAGAGAAGATCAAGAAAATAATTTTTCTTGTTGAGGAACTCTCATCAAAAGTGAAAGGTAAAGATTTTCAATTTGGTCCTGGAAGATAAAATTAACTAGGTCAAGCTGGAGATTAAAGAGTCTTATTAACTCTGGAGTGAGCAAATTGGGGCCAATCAATTCCGATAGGAATTCCCAGTGATAATCAGTTCAAAAATTGATTAAGGCCGAGGGAATGGCCTAATGGGTTTAAGTACCTGCAAAATTTATTTTAATTTGAAATTTAAGAGAAGCTTGAGAAAGTTGGCGGAAAAAGAAATACTTGCTCTTTTTTGTTTATTTTTATAAATCTGAGAATTCAGTTTAAAGCTCGGCCGAGGCAAAATGATTGAACAAAAAATAAGGCAGACAGGCCCAATCTGGGGGCTAGTGCTTGTTCTAGAGTTGCTTTTTTTAGGTTTAGAGACAAGCTGGAGTCGGACGCTCCATCAAAAAATTGCCGGAGAGTTTATTCTCCGGAGAGAGAGTTTTATCCTTCGATTTCGGCCAGTTGATTATACTTGGCCCGCTTCTCTTTGGAAGTGTGATTTGTTATTGGGTCGCCGATTTGGTCGTTTTGTGGGTTACGGCTATTTTAAAGCGGCTGGCCGACATTCGCTCTGGCTAGGTTTGCGGTTTGGTCTCAACACTAAAATTATGGCCAATCGCCTCCGGACCATTGCGCAGGTAAGAGTTTTTTTGGGTTTGAATAATTCTTCCCCACCTCATTATTATTTAATTCCAGCTTTATTTTATGGCTTGGGTCGCCACCGAAAGATTGAGATTGGTTTTTTGGGATATGAAAAACAGTCCCAAGGCCAAGCTCCGACCTTTATGTTGGGTCCAGCAGTAATCATACCTCTTTTTTCTCATATTAAATCGAGATTTTATTGGGGAGAGAATCTTTCGGGTAAGGGACGCCTGATTTATTTTAAATTTTATTTTTATCTTTGAAATAACCGCGGGAAAGCTTGGAGCGGTGTTGCGCTAGAGGTCAGTTACCCTTTTTGGCGAAGATAGTTTTTTCGAATGTCTGGAGACCTTTTATTTAGCCTTGATGATTTTTTTAAGATTAAAGCCTATCTTAGAGAATCTCCTGGGGAGAGAAAAGGCCGCGGGAGGCCAGGAGCTTTCCCTCGTCTTACCTGGGGCACTTAATTTGCTTGACAGGTGAAATTTTCTTGTGATAAAAGATTCTTATTGTGAAGAAAATTGCCCTATCAATTTTTCTCCGAATAAATTCTCTTTCTTAATCTCACTATTTTTTAACCCAAAGGAGGCCAAAGATGCGTTTTCTTTTTGTCGGTTTTGGAACAGTGGGTCAGGGGTTAGCGGAGTTACTTTTAGAGAAGAAAACTACGCTCGAGAAAGAATTTGGTTTAGTTTATAAAATAGTTGGAATTTTGGATAAGGAATTGGGTAATGTTTTTTCTCCCGATGGCCTTGACCTTCAAGAGGCTTTAGAAGCGGTCCAAACTCAGAAATCTCTGGCTGATTTAGCCGGTGAACATCTAGCAGGGGAGGCCGCGGAGATTATTTCCCAGGTCGAGGCTGATGTGTTGATTGAAGTCACTTATACGGATATTAAAACAGGTCAACCAGCCACTTCACACATCCGTCAAGCTTTAGAGAAAGGCATGCATGTGGTCACCACCAATAAAGGGCCGGTTGCGCTTTACTATGAAGAATTGACCGAACTAGCTCGAGCCCAGCAAGTTCAATTTCTCTTTGAAGGCACAGTGATGAGTGGCACGCCGGTTCTGAGTTTGTTTCGGGAGACATTAGCTGGCTGTGAAGTTCAGGAAATAAAAGGAATTCTCAATGGGACAACTAATTATATTTTAACTCGTATGGAGGAAGGGCTATCCTATGAAGACGCTCTTAAGAAAGCCCAAGAATTTGGCTATGCGGAAGCCGTGCCTGATGCTGATGTTTTGGGTTGGGATGCCCTGGCTAAGGTAACTATCCTGGCTAAAGTCGTTTTTGGTTCCCGGGCGAAGCCCTTTGATTTTCCTTGTGAAGGGATCACGGGTATTACTTCCAGTGCTGTGGTTGATGCTCTTTCCAGAGGGAAGAGATATAAATTGATCGGTCGGGTCTGGCGGGAAAGAAATTTGATTAAAGCAGAGGTAGCTCCGGAGGAAATTGATATTAGCCATCCTCTGGGCAGTGTGATGGGGGCCACTAATGCTTTGACCATCCTGACGGATACCCTAGGAGAAATAACGATCGTTGGTCCAGGAGCTGGTCGGCGGGAAACCGGCTTCAGTCTTCTCAGTGATTTAATAAGAATTGCTCGCCAACAAAAGTAAAAGCAATAGTTATCCAGCTGGCTTGAGTGGCGAGTGGGCTCCGGCGGCTTTCCTGAGTCTATCCATAATAGCTCGACCCAAACCTTGCTCAGGAAAGGTTTCTGCCAGAATAAGATCCAGATTCGCCTGGTCAAGGCGATGGAGAGCTTCGAATAAATTGGCCGCTGCTTCCCGAAGATCCCGCCGAGGGGAGAGAATTTCAACCTGAACCACGTTTAATTCAGGCGGAGGCGTACTAAAAGCCAAATAGCCAATTTTGAGCCCAGGGGGCAGTTGGACTGGCTCTTTAATGATGGCTAAGGGAGTGCGAGGGGCATAATGATGCTCTAACTGGCCGGGTGAAAGGGGTTGAGAAGAGGTTGAAGCTATTTTAATTGGCCCGATCACTGATTCTATTTCTTCCACAGGAGTTCCCCCCGGACGAAGAAGAGTGGGGTCTCCGGTGAGATCCAGCACGGTGGATTCAATGCCGACGGGTGTTTTCCCCCCGTCGAGAATCAGGTCAACCTGGGAGCCAAGCTGCTCAGCCACATGTTCGGCGGTTGTCGGACTAAGCCGCCCAAAAAGATTAGCGCTGGGAGCAGCTACAGGAAGAGCGGCTTCTTGAAGAAGGGCCAGAGCTACGGGGTGATCGGGCATGCGGGCGGCGGCCGTAGGTAAGCCAGCGGTAACAATATCAGGGATTTTTTTATTTTTGAAATAGACCAGGGTTAAAGGACCTGGCCAAAATTGTTTAATCAGTTCTTTGGCCATTTCAGGTTGGTCTGACCAGACAAGCCGCGTCTCCTCGGGAGAAGCCAGATGGATAATCAGCGGATCGAATTCGGGCCGTTGTTTGACTTCAAAAATTCGGGCTACAGCTAGCGCGTCGAAAGCGTTGGCCCCTAATCCGTAAACGGTTTCGGTGGGAAAGGCGACTAGGCCGCCTTGACGTAAAATTTGGGCCGCTTCCTTGATATGGGCCTGAAGAGCTGGCCTGATTTTCATTGGTCTTAGTTATACCTTTTAATAATTTTTAATAAGGAATATTTATTAAGAAAGAATCGTTTTCAGTTGCCAATTTCTTTTTGTTCTTGGAGCAAATGCTGGTCATCTTCTTCAAGGAGCGCCTTCTTTTTCTCCTGAAAATCTTTAATAGACTGGGCCAAAGTTTCATTCTTAAGGGCTAAGATTTTTGCTGCTGCCAGAGCTGCGGCCTCAGGTTCAAGCACCACCAGAGGAGCTACCCCGGACGGCATTCTTAAACTAGAGAAGATATCTCCCCCAGCGAATTTATCACTATAAGGAGGGCAGGCGATCACAGGTCGAATAGTTTGAGCATCAACGAAGCCGCTCAGAGCATTACTCCGTCCGGCCACAGTAATAAAGACTACTTCCTCTGCTTCATACTCCTGGATAATTTCGAGTACTTTTAAAGGAACCTTGTGAGCAGAAGCGATTCGCATGAGACTCGGAATATTTAATTGGCGCAGTAAGTTAACTATTCTTTCCGCCCAATGTTTGTCTGCTTTAGAGCCCATGATGACAATCACCTTCATCGTTACTCTCCATTCTAAATTTTAAAATATATCTAAAATATAAAAAAAAGCGACGGGAGACCATCTCCCGCCGCTTTGGAGATTCGGGCTAGAATTACTGTTGGCTCTTAACGAACTCTTCCACCCAGTCAGTCGTAACACTCTTAGGACGTTCAATGGGCAAGCCCAAAGCCCGATCCCAGCAGAGGGAGGCCAAGACTCCCAAAGCTCTTGAAACGCCAAAGAACACCGTGTAGAAATCGTATTCTTTTACTCCGTAATGGAGTAATAAGCAACCACTGTGGGCGTCTACATTAGGCCATGGATTCTTGGCTTTACCGTGTTCCTGAAGAATTGGCGGCACGACTTCGTAGAGGTCGCTGACGATTTTGAAGATTTCGTCATCGGGCAAATGCTTCAGAGCGAATTCTCGCTGGGCCACATAGCGTGGGTCAGTGCGGCGGAGAACCGCATGTCCATAGCCGGGAATTACTTGACCGGCATTCAAGGTATCCCAGACATACTGTTTCAGTTGTTCTTTGGTTGGCTGGGAACCTAGCTTGTTAATTAGCTCCATAATCCAGCGCAGCACTTCCTGATTGGCCAAGCCATGGAGTGGTCCAGCTAGTCCATTCATACCTGCCGCGAGGGAGAGATAAGCATCAGAAAGAGCCGAACCTACCAGATGAGTGGTGTGAGCTGAAACGTTACCTCCTTCATGATCGCTATGAAGAACCAGATAAAGCCGCATTAATTCTTTGAATTCCTCATTCTCGACACCCAGCATGTGGGCAAAATTCCCTCCCCAGTCCAGATTGGGATCTGGAGGGATGTGTTCGTCATTCTTATAGGTTCGCCGATAAATATAGGCAGCAATCCGGGGCAGTTTAGCCAACAGATTCATCACATCTTCAAACATAGGATCCCAGTATTCAGTTTTGGGCATTCCTTCTCGGTAGCGACGAGCAAAGATGGATTCTTTCTGGAGAGCCATAATTCCCATAGAGAATTGGGTCATGGGGTGGGTGTCGGTAGGTAGAGATTTGAGCACGTCAACAGCGTAATCAGGTAACTCTCCCCTTTGTTGCCATTCTTTGGTTACTTCCCGGACATCTTCTTCAGTGGGCAAATCTCCGGTCAGGAGCAGATAAAAAATTCCTTCCGGCAAAGGTTCTTCCCCTCCTGGGGCTTTAGGGAGCTTTTCTCTCAGTTCCGGAATCGTGTATCCCCGGAAACGAATTCCTTCATAAGGATCCAGGGCCGATGTTTCAGTAACTAGGCATTTTACTCCCCTCATGCCTCCATAAGCCTGAGCCACGGAAACATCAGAAATTTTCACCTCGCCGTGTTCTTTAGCCAAGGACCGAACTCGTTGACGCATGGGTTCGATCTTGGCGGCAAACTTTTCTTTTAATGATGCCATGATGAGATCCTCCTTTGGCTTTTATTATTTACCATAACGGGTTATAGACTAGGAAAAATATATCACTCTCTTTTTAGAGATGTCAATTTAATTTTTCTGGCCGCTTAGGAACAATCTTCTCAGCACGAGTAGCCAGGCCCTGACTCTAGAGGAGATGAGGGAGATTCTCTGCTCATAAGTGGAGAAAACTGTGGTTTTTATTTTT
>QMPV01000037.1 GCA_003648765.1 Candidatus Aminicenantota bacterium | reverse complement strand
CCTGTTTGAAAGAACTAAAGACCGTGTTTAAACCGATACCGGCCAGGCCCAGGAGAATGAGGAAACGCCCCAGGGTGTTGAAAGCACTTGTGCCAGCTGGTGAGAAATAGCCGAGAGTGTTAAGCCCAGCCATGATGAAGTAGCCAAAAAGGAACCAAGGAAAGGCTTTGGCCACATTTAGAGCTGGGACCTTTTCTAGGCTACTTTTGCGGGTGAGGTGAGTTCCTGTGTACCAGAGAGCGATTAGAAAAGCTAGGGGTACCATGAAGCAGTTACGGACAAGTTTGACAGCGGTGGCCGTTTTTCCAGCTATTTCGGAGAATATAAATCCTGCTCCCACTACCTGAGGAGTGGAATGAATAGCTGTGCCAGCAAAAACACCAAAATGAAAATCTGAAATATTCATTAATTGGGCTATTTTGGGGTAAAAAAGAATAGCTACTAGTCCCCAGAGAGCAATTGTTCCAATAGCATAACTGGTCTCTTCTTCCCGGGCTTTGATGAGAGGCGCGGTAATAGCAATAGCCGAGCCGCCACAAATAGTAGTGCCCACGGAAAGAAGAATGGCCAAAGTTGTGGGCAAATGGAAAAAGCGAGCGAGGGTATAGATTAGAACAAAACTAACTGTCATAGTGATGATAATGATAGCTAGTAGATGAGGCCCTTGGGTAGCCATTGTTTTAAAATTCAAAGATGCACCAATAAAAACAATGCCCAGAATTAATATTTTTTCAAAGGCCCTTATCCCGGGCAGAAAAAAGTTGGGTAGAGGGAGGGTGTTACGAATAATAATTCCCAAAATAATAGCTACAACTACAGCCTCAACCGGATGTTTTCCCCCGATTATGATTAAACGGGAGATGGCTGTAGCGGTAATTCCCACAGCTAACATGAGCAACCAGCCAGGAAGATATTCTTTTTTCATCAGCTGTTTCAGCCTCCTCTTTTGTTTTTTTTGCCCAAATAAAGCGCTATTTTAGACTGGCCGGGTAGCCATGTCAACGCTATAAGAGGGTAGCAGAATAAATGTTTAATCAACGCAATCTGGAAGCAGTGGGGGTAAGGACCCGTGTTATTTGATTCTAGCCGGGAGAAAATGAGTCTTAAAAATAAAAATATAGAAGGGTGTGATCTGTAAAGGTTGAGTAATAAGAGGAAGCGACAGCAACGAAACCTTATAACCAGAAAAATGAAGAGAGGCAGAACAAGTCAGAGGAAAAATTGCTGATTAAAGAGGAGACACATGAGCCTTCATCCTTGAAAATTTTTTCAATGGTAAAGTTCCAGTTGTGGTTGAGGAAAAATTATTTCTTCAAACCCAAAGCAGCCAGTTTGGTTTTAATCGTAGCTTCTTTGTCCAAGCGGTGGTCGATACGTAGATCAATATGAATTCTTTTCACTTTCATGGCTACGAGTCGGCGATCGGCTTCTTCTATTACTCGAAAGAGAGAAGCCAGATCAGGGGATTCAATGGTGGTAGACATGCCACCAGTTTCATGGTTTAAGCCAGATTTCTCTATAATTTTAAGAACTTCCTTCACGTAGCGGCTCACGGAGGCGCCTTCACTGGTGGGAAAGATAGCTAATTCAGCAATAATCATAATTTCCTCCCTCCTGGTAACATTTTAACCTGTTAAAGAAAAAAGCTACAGATAATTTTTACATAATTTTCGTAGTCTTTGCCACTCTTCTTCAGCCTCTTTGACTAAGTGGGCTAAAGCTGCCTTTAAAGGACGGACTTGGTTGACCAGACCAACACTTTGGCCAGCCATAAGAGAGCCATAGTCTACATCCCCTTCCTGAACAGCTCGCCTCAAAGCCCCTACCCAGAAATTTTCTACTTGATATTGGGCTTCTTCGTGAGAAATTTCTCGTCGGCGTCTTTTCTGAATTAATTCTATTTGAAGTTCAGCAAATTTATCTAATCCTTTATTTCTCAAAGCCCGCACGGCCACGACTCTTAGTTCAGAACCTATCTGAGGTGTAGCCACGGCATCTCGGGCTCGCGCCCGAATAAAAGCTTCCTTAAAGCGGGGATGGGCTTCGCATTCTTCGGTCATCACAAAATAGGTGCCCATCTGCACCCCGGCAGCTCCCATTAAAAGAAAGTAAGGAATCAAACGACCACTGGCGATTCCTCCAGCCACAAAAATAGGTACATCTTGAACTTGGAAGAGCACTTGTTGGAGAAGCACTATCAGGGAGACATGGCCTACATGACCGCCAGCTTCACTGCCTTCCAGAATGAGGGCATCAATGCCCATATCGATTAAGCGCCGCGCCAGAGTCTCGGTCGAGGCAAAACTTAGAACTCGGGCGCCGCTTTCTTTAGCTAATTTTATCTCAGGACCGCGAGGATAACTTCCAGCGAAAATAATATAGGGCACTTGGAGTTCAACGGCCAGCTGGAGATGACGGCGATAATTAGGGGCAATGGTAATTAAATTAAGGCCGAAAGGATTGGTTGTTTGGGATTGGATTTTTAATATTTCTTTCCGGAGGAAGGCTGGATCTAAATTGCCTGCAGCCAGACAAGCGAAAGCTCCTTCATTGGCGATCCGAGCCACAAAATTGGCCGTTGAAATCCAAGTCATGGCTCCCACAATGATCGGATAACGGGTTCCTAAGAAATTTTTCCCTTTTTCCCAGAGGGTGTCGATAGCCAGCATTGGTGACCTCATTTTTCTGTTTTTTTTAATTAAATTGCTTTTTAAAGAGGGTCTCCATTTAAAGTAACTTCTTAAATAAACTAAAAATTTTCTAAATTATAATTAAATCCCTTTAATTGGAAAATAAAAAGAATCAACTCTCTTTTTCCTGTGAATTCTGATTTTAACAAAATTTACCCAAAAGGTAAGAGATTATTTCTCCTTCTTTTCTATTTTGATAAGCTCCAATCTTTGAGCTTAAACAATGGATTTCTTTATTAGGTGATTTTGAAATGAATTAATTTGAATTACCCAGCTCCAGAGGTATTATTTTTGAGGAAGTGGATGTTTTATTTTCTGCCAGGCAGCAGCAAAATTGAAAGGTTGATGATGAGCGTTTTCATGACAGCGGAGACAATAGGTCTTGATAGCTTCTGGTGAGCCATATAATTTTAATCCGTTTTCAATGGCTTTAGCTCTATCTTTCATTATGGAGAATTTTCGATAAGCACTGCCGGGACCGTGGCAGACTTCGCAGGTGACACCTTCATCTTTTAGCTCAGGAGCTTTGTCAGCTAAGGGGGCATGACACTTGAGACATTGGGGGGCTTCAGTTGGGGTGGAGACATCAGCTGCTTGGGCTCTTTCAGCTGCTTTTTCCGAGGTCAAAACTGAAAATGATTGAGCATGCTTACTTTGTTGCCAAAGGGAATATTGGTTCCCCCTTGATTCAGTTTGATGACACATTTTGCATTTGCCAGAGCCGACATAAGAGAAATTCTGGCCGATGATGACTGAACCTAGAAGAAAGAGGCCGAGGATCAGCCAGAAGGCAGCTTTCCTCATTAATTCCTCCTACTCGTGAGAGTAGTCTCGACTGGGAGATAATATATTATATTGAAACTATAAAATCAATGATATTAGTTAGAAAAAAATCATTTTTATCTTTTTTAATGGGGAAAAGGAGAGATTTTTTTCTAGCGGCAACCAGGCCTATCACCGGACTGGATTTGAATAGGCCAGACTTTAACTCAGCTTAATTCAATGGAGAACTCAAGAGTTAAATGTTTTGAGGCAGAGTAAAACATAAGTTTTATCCATAATGCCCCTTGTCAGGTCTTTAGTGAGGCTTATTTAATAAGCTAGATTTCTTTTCTTTATATATTTGTTGGGAAGAGTTGTTTTATTCATTAAACGTAACTATGCAAACCCGAAATTAGATAATTTACTCCGAAATAGGTAAAAAGAGCGGCGAGAAAACCCAGGATGGCTATAAAAGCTGAACGTCGTCCTTGCCAGCCCATAACTAATCGAGTGTGTAAATAAAGAGCAAAGACAAACCAGGTGATCAGACTCCAGACTTCTTTTGGATCCCAGCTCCAATAACTTCCCCAAGCTCGATAGGCCCAGATCATCCCGAAAATTAGACCCCCCAGGGTAAATAGAGGAAAACCAATGGCAATGAGGCGGTAGGAAAGAGAATCTAATTTTGATGGTGAAAAGGTGGTCTCTTCACCTTGGCGGGTTTTGGCCTCAGAGATTAGATAGAGGAGACTGGTAATAAAAGCTATGGCAAAAAACCCTTCTCCTAAAAGGGTTACTGAAACATGAAGCCAGAGCCAATAACTTTGCAGGGCTGGAACAAGAGGGGTGGCCTCTTTAGGCATTAGGGGCGACGAGGCGATGGCCATCAAAGCCACAACAATGAGAAGAACATAGGCCCCGGCGGCTCGGAGTTGATATTTTTTTTCAACGATAACCAGAGCCAACACAGTAGCCCAAGAAAGAAAGGAGAGAGATTCATACATATTGGTGAAGGGAGCATGTCCACTCTCTATTGTCCGGAAGACTAGAGCTAGGGTATGAGAAATGAGACCGATGAGGGTCAGATTAGTGCCGATTCGCGATAAGGAGAGCTTTTGCTTAAAAAGGAAGGAGAAGTAGAAAATTGTAGCCACAATATAAAGAATAAAAGAGAGCCCAAAAAAAATGATTCATTCATTTAAAACCCCTTATCTCCCTAATTAAGCGGGTGAATTCTTGGATTAAGGTCTCTTTATTTTTAGAAGCTACACCGCCAAGGTGGATGTTGACCACTCCGTTGTGGTTTTCAATCAGCCCCCATATTTCCCGAGGTGGCCAGTAAAAGGCTAGAAAAAGCCCTAAACCTAGAAAGATACATCCGGCCCAGATGAAATTTGTTCCCGGGTCTTTAGCTATCTGGATTCCCGAGTACATTTCAGCTTGAACATCCTTGAGGAGAAAATGATAGTCCGAAGGCTCAGCCGCCTGGGACAGAGAAAAATCAGCAAATCTGGCGAATATCCAGCCAGTGTAAAGATTTTTATGGCCCTGTTTAACCTGAATAAAAGCAGCCGGATTATGGGGTTCTAGACTGCGGGTGGTGATTTGGCCACTCTGAGTAATAATGAAATCAGGGACAAAATGAGTGACTACCAAGGTGAGGTTATCGGGAGCATTTTGAGGTTGACCGGGAACAAGGGTGAGAGGATGCGAGTATTGAGGATTGCTTCTTTTTTTAATTTCACTCTGAAGTTGGAGATTTTTCCAATCCCAACCATAACTACTTTGGTAAAAGCGGAAACCTTGGTAGCTTAAAGGATGATTGACTTCAATTGTTTTAGTTATTTTTTCTTTTTGGTTCTCAATGATGGTGAGCGTACTTTTCCAGTCTTTGATGCTGCCGTTAGGATAATATTCGATTAAAAACTTATCTAAACGTAAAATTAGCCTGAGGTACAGGTATGACTTCCTGCTGGCGAATATTAAGATGGGTGCGGAAGGAGGTAAAGCCACTGATTATGCCTCCGACCACAATTATCAATAGCCCAAGATGAACTAAGTCGGCTCCGAAGAGCCCCCAGATTCTCTTCTGGCCCAGCAAATAAATTTGGTTATTGGTTGATTGGATTTTAAGCCGGAAATGATATTTTTTAAATATTTTTTTGATTATCTCGGGAATTTCTTCCAGAGAGATAGATTTCTCGAGTGTCTCATGAATTTGAAGGGCCAAGATGCGTTTTTTCTCCTGGGCGATTTGAGGAGAGAATATACGGCGAAGTTTAGGCTTAAGCCGAGTTAGAGTGCAAACAATTAGATTTAGGGAGAAAAAGATTAGCAGAGTTAAAAACCACCAAGAACTGTATAAATGGGTTAGTTGAAATTTCTGAAGGAGTGAGGCCAGCTGCCCGTAATGTTTTAGATATTCTTGAGGTGGACGGTTCTGGGGAATCAAGGTTCCAAGAATTGAAGTGAGGGTAATAATTATTATTAAAAAAATAGCCAATTTGATGGAGCTTAAAAATCTAATTAGACTTTTCATCTATTTAGACTTAGTTAATTTATATAAATTTTATAGGAATTATTCCGGTTTTTTCAGAAACCCATCTTGGTAAAGCCCGGCCACGATCCGAATTGCTTCGGCCAAGAGGTGATCGGCGACTTGGATCATTTTATCGCCTTTTTCCAGTTCGGCGCGGGCGAAGTTTTTTGAATGACATTGGTTACATGTTTGAAGCATTTTATCTCGTTCTTTCTGCCACTCCTCCTGGGTGAGACGAGCTACCTTAGCTTGCTTAACCACTTTCAGCCTGGGTGTGGGCTGGCCCTCAGGGTCAAGAACACCCAGCCCTTGGAGAATGGTCACCCGGTCAGCAGCCCATGCTTTATTTTCGGGTAAAGGCAGTCGAACGGCCAGGAATCCCCAAGCAGTCATTACTTAATGATTTCCCGCCTGCATATGACAGGTTTGACAAGTAGGTGCAGCTGCTTCTTTAGGCAGGATGCCTTTTTGTTTCAATAAATAACGAACTCCATGCTTAGAGGCAGAATACATTTCCCATTGAGGGTGATCGAAACCCATATGACAAGTTTGACAAGCCTGAGGCTGACGGGCTTCTTTACTCGAAAAAACGTGTCGGGTGTGGCAGGCATCGCAAGAGGCTAAACCGAAGCCGGCTCCTTTTTCTTTTAATTTTCTTATCTCCACTTCATTTTTAAGGCCAATTTTATGACAACCGCCGCAGCCTTTCATCCCTTCTGTCAAAGCCATAGGTTGCCAATGGGCCCTTTCATGGCTGCCCAAGCGAGGGCGTGTTTGCCGGCCTTGAATTGGGCTACATTTTCTTCATGACAATTGGCGCAGGTCTCCGGAGTGGGAATGTTGACTTTCTGGACGTCATTTACTCCTAGATGTTGGTCACCATGGCAGACAGAACAATCAACGTCATTCTGGGAATGTTTACTAAGTTGCCAGTCACTGACAATGTTAGGAGTGACTTTGTGGTGACATTTAAGACAATCTTAAGCGAAGGTCAGAAAAGAGAAGGTCAAAAACCAGAGAATGAGCAGGAGCAAGGAGAAAATAGATTTCTGATTAAGGGGCATCATTACTCCTTAAATTTAAGTAATAAATTTGAAGAAATAATCAAAATTTTTTCCTGGAAGAGAGAGTTAATTAAGTAATTGGTCTTCATGGATCAATCCCTTTCATTTGTGAGGGTGGTGAGAGGTTTCGAGTTTAACTAAATCGGCCAGGGTGAGCTGGTCAAAGTAATTAAAAAGGAGCTGACTAGCTTTAGCCCAAGTCTTTCTGGGGGCACAAGAAGGAGCTCGTGAGCAATAGCCCTTATCTTCCACACACTCAACCAGAGTAAGAGGGCCTTCCATAGCCAAGATGATTTCCGATATTCTGATTTGTGAAGGCGGACGGGCCAAAATATACCCACCGCTGGAGCCTCTCATGCTTTTAACGAGTTTATTTAGTTTTAAAGGGATAATAATTTGCTCCAGATAACGAAGAGGAATGTCTTCTTCAGCGGAAATAGATTTTAGAACAGCGTAATTTTTTTCAGGCTGATAATGTCGGGCTAGATTGAGCATTAGTCTGGTTCCATACCGACCTTTAGTTGAGATTTTTAGCAAAAGTTTACCTCATTAAAATCATGGTAATATATTGGTTCTAACCAGATAAGGAAGATTAAGGAGGGTCCAGAGTAATAAAGGGAGTGCTTTTTTGTCTTCAATTTGGGGATGTTTTTCAAGCTTTTTGCTTTCCCAAATATAATTTAATTAATACTTTCCATATAAAATCTATAGATAAGTTAGATAATTGTCAAGAAAAAAATATTTTATTTTTGTAAAATTTAGTGAATAGAGAGAAAGAGAATGAGAGAAGGAAAGATGAAGAGCCTCTTTTAATTTTAGAGCCTGGGAAGGGGCTTGTGGTTCTAGTTTCTAAAGCAAGAAACCTGGATTTTGAGGGCAAAATCTTTAGAGTCTGGAATCATCGACCTTAGGCCTAAGGAGAGATAGTTATGGAGAAAATTGGGGACAGGTCGTACCTCTACCCTTCTTTTTTGAAATAATCTGACCCAACTTCGGGTAATAGATTTGAAGAATAGCTAACCTTTGGCCGCGGCTTTTTTGATTTTTTCCTCTTCGATTTCAATCAGATCGTTAAGAGATAAATTCTCAAAATAGGATTTTAGCCTGCGGCTGGCTTCTTTCCAGACCTCATGAGTAGCACAAGTAGAGATGCGGTCACAGTAGTCTTCCTCTTCCACACATTCTACCAGGCAGCATGTGCCTTCCAAAGCGTGAAGAATTTCACTGAGAAAAATTTTTTCTGGAGGGCGAGCTAGAGCATATCCTCCGCCAGCGCCTCGGATGCTGCGGACCAGCCGACTGATTTTTAAAGGAATAATGATTTGTTCGAGGTAGCGAATGGAAATATTTTCTTCTTCGGAGATGGTTTTTAGTATGACTGCTTCTTCGCCATTAATATAATGTTTGGCCAAACTGAGCATTAAACGTGTACCATAACGGCCCTTAGTTGAAAGTCTTATCATTTGAATCTCCTTTTTCAGGACGCTGAAGATTATAAATAAATACCCATAAGAAGATAAAAAATATATCTTTATGGGATTTTAATATATAACTTTTTTAGGGAAAGTGCAAATTAAATTCCGGCTGATTTTTACTGGAAAACCAGGGGGAGAAAAGGGAAAAAATCTTTCATTTTCTAATGAGTTGGTTTCTCGGGCGATAGTTTCAGGACCAGAGGTTCTCCTTCTCCCAAGTCATCCTAATATTGACACTCTTTCAGGGAAAAGATATTCTATCTTTTCTTCTTTATAAAATCTTTTAATAAGGAATGGCTATGAAAAAGGCTATAAAGAAGGATGTTTTACTTGGTGATGAAGCCGTAGCTTTAGCTGCTTTTCAGGCTGGTTTAACTGCCGCTTTTTCTTATCCGGGTACTCCAGCTTCTGAGATTATGGAATATTTAATTCGGTTGGCCCGGCAGCAAGGCGGGGTGAAAGCTACTTGGTGTGTCAATGAGAAAGTAGCCTATGAGGAGGCCTTAGGAGTTTCTTTTGCTGGAAAAAGAGCCTTGGTGTCGATGAAACATGTGGGTTTGAATGTGGCGGCTGACCCCTTTATGAATTCTGCCCTGACCAAGATCCTGGGAGGTTTGGTGGTTGTGGTGGCTGATGACCCGAGTATGCACAGTTCTCAAAATGAACAGGATAGTCGCTATTACGCTCATTTTGCCCGAATTTTCTGTCTGGAACCGAGTAATCACCAGGAAGCTTACGAAATGACCCGAGTGGCTTTCGATCTTTCAGAAAAATACCACATTCCAATTCTTCTCCGTTTAGTAACGCGTTTATCTCATAGTCGTTCGGAGGTGGTCTACGGCGACAAGAGGGATCCTAATCCTCTTCGTCGGGGAGATTGGCAAGATTGGACTCTTCTGCCCGCCAACGCCCGCCGCCGATTTGCCGCCCTGCTTGATATTCAACAGGATTTAGTCCGGGAAGCCAATAGTTCGCCTTTTAATTCTTTAACTCTTTCTCCTACCTCATCACTGGGAATTATCACTTCCGGAATAGGCTATAACTATGTCCAGGAAAATATAAATGACCTTGACCAGCCGCCTTCTATCTTAAAGATTTCTACTTATCCATTACCGCTGGAATTAATTCAGCAGTTAATGTCAGCTGCCCAAGAAATTTTGATTGTGGAGGAAGGATATCCTTTTATTGAAGAAAGATTGAGAGGGCTTTTGGGAGTCCAAGATAAGATAATAAGAGGTAAATTGAGCGGTGATTTGCCTTTGACCGGAGAGTTAACTCCTGATACAGTGCGGGCCGCCTTGGGCTTGGCCCCTCTACCTCGACTGGAAATTGAGGAGAAACTATTAGCCTCGCGTCCTCCCCAACTTTGTCCAGGCTGCCCTCATTATGATACTTTTGTGGCTTTAAAAGAGGCCCTAAAAGGTTATTCTCAGGCGACCGTCTTCAGTGATATTGGCTGTTATACCTTAGGAGCCTTGCCTCCCTTGAGCGCTATTGATACATGTGTCTGTATGGGAGCCAGTGTGAGCATGGCCAAAGGGGGGGCTGAGGCTGGGCTTTTCCCTTCGGTGGCAGTTATAGGTGATTCCACCTTTACCCATTCCGGAATGACTCCCCTTCTGGATGCAGCCGCCGCTAATGTCAACATGACGGTAGTTATTGTGGACAATGCGGTAGTGGCCATGACAGGTGGCCAGCCTACTTATGCTACCGGAGAAAGACTGGCTCAAATTTGCGCTGGATTAGGAGTAGCTCCAGAGCACATTCGGCAGATTATCCCTCTGCCCAAGAATAAAGAAGTCAATAGCCGAGTAATCAAGGAAGAGATAGAATACCCCGGAACCTCGGTGGTTATTTCCACGCGAGAATGTATTCAGGAAGTTAAAAAAAGAGCCAAGAGGAGATAAACGATGAAGCAGGATATCATTTTAGCTGGCGTTGGCGGGCAGGGGATTCTTTCTATTGCCTTTGCCATAGATATGGCCGCTTTGAAACAGGGTCTTCAGTTTAAACAGGCTGAAGTCCATGGCATGGCTCAGCGAGGTGGGGCGGTTCAGTCCCATTTACGGCTAGCCGATAAAAAAATTTATTCTGATCTAATTCCCAAGGGACAGGCCGATCTTATTTTAAGTGTTGAGCCTCTGGAAACAATTCGTTATTTGGATTATCTCCATCCTGAGGGAATTATTATCAGTAGTCGGCATCCTTATGAGAATATTCCTGATTATCCACCACTGGAGAAAGTTCTAGCGACTATCAGTCAGTTTCCTCGGGTGAAATTGATTGATTCTTTAAGTTTGGCCCGGGAGGCTGGTTCGGCTGTTACTCAAAATATGGTTCTTCTTGGCGCTGCCTCTTCTTTTCTTATTGTGGAAGAGGCCTATCTTCAAGAGGCGATCAAGGAATTGTTTGGCGCTAAAGGGGAAAGAATCGTCAAGATGAATCTCAAAGCTTTTGAATTAGGCCGGAATAAGGCTGGTCTGGGAAAATAAAGGAAGCCGCAAAATCTCAAGAGATTGACTTAATTCAACTTTTATTAATTATTAAGGAATTAACTTTTATGAGTTCTTCAAGAGCCAGAAGAGGAACTACTCGGAAAAGCTATAAAGAAATAAGTCAACTCTTTGACCGGGCCAGAGCTGAAGGCCGCCAATTTCTCTTGGAGTCAGAAGTTTACCGCATTTTTAAAATTATTGGCGTGGCTACGCCGGCGCATTTTTTTCTGCCCTTTGGTGAATCTGTTTCGGCTAGCCAGTTAGCCCCTCTTTCTTCATCTCGAGTAGTAGTTAAAATTGTTTCACCTCAGATTATCCATAAATCTGAGGTAGGCGGAGTTAGGGTAGTGGCCAACAGTCAAGAAGAGGTTACCCAGGTTATAACCCGAATGGAGCAAGAAGTCAGAGAGCAATTAAAGTCAGCCCCAGAACTGGAAATTAAAGGATTCTTAGTGAGTGAATTTATTGAATATGAGAATTTTGGTTTAGGCTCAGAGTTAATTTGTGGAATTCGTTTGACTCGAGAATTTGGCCCGGTTGTTCATTTTGGATTTGGAGGAGTTGAGGTTGAGTTTGTCCATCGTTTTTTAGCCCCGGGAGCCGGTGGTCTGACAGCCTTAGCTGAGGAAGAGGAGAGAGACCGCTGGAGGAAGAAGTTAGAAAATCATTTAATTGGTCAGAAACTTTGTCAGTCATTCCGAGGCCAGGCACCCCGTCTGAGTGAACTCCAGATAGTGGAGCAAATGGTCAATTTTTCTCGCTTGAGCGCCTTTTTTTCTCCTTGGAATAACCAGGAAGAATTTACCATAGAGGAAATAGAAGCCAATCCGCTAGTTATTGACCGGGGGCAATTGATAGCTTTAGATGGCGTTTGTCGGTTTTCCAGCCGGAAATGGCCCCGGGTTTCGCCGACCGCCCAGGCGATCGATTTCTTGCTTCATCCCAAGTGGATTGGAATTATTGGCGTTTCTCGAGGAATGAATATAGGTCGTCTGATTCTCCGGAATATTCTTAATTCCGGCTATCCGCGGGAAAGGGTTTTAGTAATTAAACCCGGACTGGAAGAAATCGATGGTTGTCGCTGTTTTCCTCGGATAGCTTCCCTTCCTCGAGCGGTTGATCTCCTAGTGGTGGCCCTGCCGGCAGAGGAGGCCCCTGGTGTCCTTCAGGAAACAATAGAGAAGGATAAAGCTAAATCCGTGATTTTAATCAGCGGCGGCTTGGGTGAGAAAAAGGGGACTGAAAAAATTGAACAACAAATTCGGGAGTTAATTATTCATCATCGACAAAAAGGAAATCTTACTCCTGTCATTAATGGGGGAAACTGTTTGGGGGTTCTTTCCCGGCCTGGGCATTTTGACACTACCTTTGTGCCCGCCTATAAAATTTTTTCCCAGTTTTCCAGTCCGCCTCGTGAAGTTCCTTTAGCCTATATCAGTCAGAGTGGGGCTTTCATGATTACTTGTCTCTCCCGGTTGCCTTACTTCAGACCTATTTATGGAATATCTGTGGGAAATCAGGTTGACCTTACCGTAAGCGATTATTTGGAATATTTCGCCCACCCAGGAGAGGCACGGCTTTTGGCTTTTTATATTGAAGGGTTCAAAGAAGGGGACGGCCGCCGTTTTATCCAAGCCCTCCGCCGTTGCCTTGAGCAAGAAGACCGGGCCGTTATTATTTATAAAGGCGGACGTTCAGTTTCTGGACAACAAGCCACCTCAAGTCATACCGCTTCCATCGCCGGTGATTACCGAGTTTTTCAGGAATTGATGAAAAATGAAGGGGTGGTCTTAGCTGAATCACTCCGGGAATTTGAGCAATTTATCCAGGGTTTTAGTTTGCTGGAAGGAAAAGAGGTCGGGGGGACAAGGATAGCTTTAATCAGCAATGCTGGCTTTGAGTCGGTGGCTATGGCTGATTTATTTCCCACCGAGGGAGCAAAGTTGGCGGTTTTTTCCCCTTCGACGATCACCTCCCTGGAGAAAATATTGGCCGCAGTGGGAGTGGCCCATCTTCAGGATATCCGCAATCCCTTGGATTTGACTCCTTTAGCTGATGATAAGGTCTTCGCTCAGGTGGTGGAGACCGTCTTGGCTGATGAAGGCGTAGATGCGGTCTTGGTTTCGCCAGTTCCTATGACCACGGCTTTACAGACTTTACCGGCCTCAAATCAACACTCCGAGGATTTCCACCGTGAAGGGACCTTCGCGCAGCGATTAGTTGACCTTTTCCACCAGAGCAGAAAACCCCTAATAGTCAATCTCGACGCGGGGGACCTCTATCAACCGTTGGTGAATTTCTTTCAAACAGCCGGAGTGCCTGTTTTTCGAAAGGCTGATGAAGCCGCTCGCTTTCTTCAACAATATCTAAGTTTTTGGACCAGACATCTCCCTTGAGTAAAAAAGAAGTAGGAGCTAGAAAGTAGCTTAAAGTATCATTTTTCTTGCCTGAGAGAGCCCGGTTGTGGTAAACATGAAGAAAGTCTGGGGTTTAAGTATATAATTAAAAGACTAAAAAGGGGTACTCCAGTTGACTTAGAAGTTCTTGCCGAAGAAGTTCCCTAAGGGGGAGAAATCTCTCAAGAAAAGTCCAGAGAACTGAAATGGTGCAAGATTTTTTTAATAGGGGGAAAGCCAAGAAGATAGGTTTGCTTTTTGGGTTAATTATACCGCTCTTGGGAGGTGGCTTGATGGAGGCGGTTGATCGGACCACAGTAATGAAGCAACTTATTCCCACCAAAGTAGATAGCTGGCGAGCGGTGAAAGATGATTTTTATGATCCTCAGAGTATTTTTGATTATATCGATGGAGCTGGCGAAGTTTATCGAGCTTACAATTTTCAGCTCCTTCTGGCGCGGCGCTTCCAAGGACCTGAAGGCCGGCTTATTTTTGTTGATTTATTTTTTATGGGTTCTCCAGCTGAGGCCTTTGGTGTCTTCACCCATGACCGCGAAGGAGAAAAGTTGACTATCGGTGGGTCGGCTGTCTATAAAGGCGGGCTTCTTTCTTTCTGGAAAGGCAGCTATTTTGTTTCAGTTTATGCCGAGGAAGAAACACCCGCCACAAAAGAAGTGGTTCTTAGGCTAGGACGGTTAATAGCTAAGAGGATTAAGGAAGATTCGCCTTTACCTTCTTTAGTTCGACGCTTGCCTACTGCTTCACTCTTGCCAGATGAAGTGCGGTATTTCCACAATCACTTAATTTTAAATTACCATTATTTCATCTCCGAAGAAAATATTCTCGAATTGGATGATAAAACTGAAGCTGTGCTGGGATTCTATCAATTTAAGGAAGCTCAGGAGCAAGTAAAAACTGTCTTGCTAGGAATTCGCTATCCTGGGGAGAGGCAAGCCGGTCAGGCTTGGCGGCGTTTTATCCATCAATATCTACCTGAGGCTGAGAGGCTCCCTCAAGCCTTAGTTCAGACTGAGAATGGATTGTGGACAGGAGCCCAAAAAAATAAAAATTTAATAGCTATAGTTTTCGATGCGCCCAGCCAGGAGATAGCGCTTTCTCTTTTAACTTCTTTTCTGCAGTCTTTGTGAGAAAGGAGGGAAAAATGAAAAAATCATTGACGCGGCGGGATTTTTTGAAAATCACAGCTTCGGCTCCCTTAGTAGGTTTTTTCTCAGCCCAGCAATTAAAGCAGAGTGTTGACCAAGCAATGACTTCTTATAAAGCCAGAGTTGTCCTCATCCGGGATGCCCAAGCACTTGATAATCAGAGAAAACCCCGAGCCGAGGTTATTCAACGCATGATGGACGAGGCGGTTCGGACTCTGCTCGAGGAAGAAGAGCCGTTGGCAGCCTGGAAGAAATTGATTAAACCTAATGATATAGTGGGAATTAAGAGCAATGTCTGGCGTTATATTCCGACCACCACTGAAGTGGAACAGGCTATTTGGCGGCGAGTTAGGGAGGTGGGTGTTCCAGCTAAGAATATTGCCATTGATGACCGCGGAGTGAGACGAAATCCTGTTTTTCAAAAAGCGACGGCTTTAATTAATGCCCGGCCAGCCCGGACCCATCATTGGTCAGGGTTAGGAACTTGTATTAAGAACTACATTATGTTTGTCCCTCGCCCTTCAGCCTACCACGGCGATGCCTGTGCAGATTTAGCCAAGATTTGGTTTGAGTATGGGCTGAAAGATAAAACTAGATTAAATATTCTCGTTATGTTAACTCCTTTATTTCATGGTATCGGACCGCATCATTACAGTGAACGTTATACTTGGCCTTATTGCGGCTTGATAGTGGGGATTGACCCGGTGGCGGTTGATGCCACAGGTTTAAGGATAATTGAGGCTAAAAGACGGGAATATTTCGGTCGAGAGAGACCGCTTAAGCCGCCGGCCAAGCATATTTTTCTGGCTGAGACAAGACATCACTTAGGGGTGGCTGATCCGGCTAAGATTGAATTAATCACCTTGGGCTGGGCGGAAGGCCGCTTGATTTAACTAACAAGAGAACTGAAACCTGAGTCAAGATTAGAAGATAAATAAGATGTTTTTTGTGGATTTATCTTATCTTATCTTATCTTATCTTATCTTATCTTATCTTATCTTATCTGGCACTCCCCTTAGCTATTCCGGAGGGTTGGTTGCGGGAAAAAGCTTTTAAATTAGGCTGACTAAGAAATAACGAAAAATTTGATTATTCAAAGGGGAAAGGTGGAGAATTGACCCACCATATCGCTTGTTTAGTATTCCCGGGGGCCAAAAAGTATGGTTCCTAAACGCACCAGATTGGCTCCTTCCTCAATGGCTACCCGATAGCTGTTGCTCATGCCCATCGAAAGATATTTCATTTCTACTCTGGGAAGGGCCAGCGATTTTAGTCTTTCGAACAGACGCCGCGTTTCTTGAAAGTAAGGCCGGGCTTCTTCGGGATCACCAAAGGCAGGTCCCATAGTCATTAAACCGAGTACTTGCAGGTGGGAGAAATCAGTTATCTGGCGGACAAAGTCTTCTACTTCTTCGGGAAGAACACCATATTTCTGAGGTTCCCGACCACTGTTAACTTCAATCAGTACGGGCATCACTTTGCCTTTCAGACGACATCTTTTTTCGATTTCTTCAGCCAAAGGTAAAGAATCGAGAGTTTCAATCATATCAAAAATTTCGATAGCTTTTTTTACCTTGTTTCTTTGGAGATGGCCAATAAAATGCCATTTTGCCCGCGCGCCGATAACTTGATAGGCTACCAAAGCTTCCTGAACATAGTTCTCGCCGATGATTTTCACTCCCGCCTCAATCGCCTCCAAAATTTCCTGGGGTGATCTACCCTTAGCGGCGGCCTCCAGTTCTACTCCGGGTGGCAGTTCCGCTAAGATTTTTTTGACATTTTTGGTTATTTGGCTCATTTTCGAGCTTTAATCCTTTTCTAATTAATTTTTATGTAATTTACTTCTTCTAAGAAAATTAATCTATCAGAATAAATGTATCAGAATAAGTGAAATTTTCAAGAATCCGGTCGACCTAATTTACTGATTAATTCGCTATTAATTGGAGTTAATCTCAGATAAATTTATTGTTATCAATAAATTAATATTTTTTTATTGGCCCTAATTTATTTAAGGTCAGGCCTCTATTTTTTATGTCTTTTCTGTCTCAGAGGGTTGGTTATCTTTGGAGTAGCTCACAGGAAATTAGTTATTTAAATTCGATGGAGTTAGTTAGATGTTACGAGCGATTTTTTGCTTTAGGTCCAGCTGGACTTTCTCTCTCTGCTCGGGAGAATTATTTTGGGCGGGAGAAAGCCCAGCCGCTTATCTTTGGGATGGTGTCTTTGAAAGACTCCGATTGGGACTGATTCAGCTGGCTTGAGTTTTGACTTATTATTTTGATAGTCTGAGATTAGGGCCAAGCTCTGGATTTGTTGGTTTGACTGGGTGAAGCGGCGAAGGGAGAAAGGAGTCAGTTGAAGATAAAAGAGAGAGGACCAAGATTTAGGTGAGGCGCCTTAAGTTCCCGGGAATCATGTGCTATAATCGGCCAACGGAAGTTTTTTCATGAGAAGAAAGAGTTGAGTTGGAGAAACATTTTTAATGAAAAAGTTCTTCTCATGGTTAATTCTCCTTGTTAATATTAAGGGACTGAAAGATTAATTAAAAAATTAAAAAGGAAGAAAAATGGCCCAGGCAGGAAAATTGAATCTGCAACTTGTTCCGGAACCTTATCCTTTAAAAAAGGAAAGGCGAGGTGGGGCTTTAAATCTTTTATTGGCCGCGCTCCTTTTAGAAGCCGGGCGAATGCTGAATGAAGGCCGAACAGTCAAAGAGGTGGAGGAAGCTTCCCGACGAGCCTTCAAAAGTTCGGAGGGCCTCCTGAGTTTCTGTCAGCGAATAGGATTTTCCCGGGTTCAAGAATATCTAGTTTCTTTAGCCAGCCAAGAAGCCGAAGATGATTTGCGAATAACTTATGATAATTTTTTTTCCCTGAAAAATAATATTTTTAATCTGACCCCCGAAGAATTGACCAAGATATTTAATGAGGAAAAAGAACCAGAGATATTGGATGAGATGACGCTGGAGTTTTTAGTGAAGAGATTTTGGGCGGTGGCTTTTGTCGTGGCCACCGAATTGGTTGGAGCCCGGATAATTGAACTAGAACAGCTAGAGGCCGCCACCCAGAAAGAGTTGGGCTGGCACAAAGGACCATTTGCCTTGATGAACCAGGTGGGCATTCAAGAAGCCATGCGCCTAGTTATTCATCAGGTGGAAGTTTCTCATCGTAAAGAGATCAATTTTCCCGTGCCCCCGCTGTTGATTAATCAGACTCAGGTCAATGCCCCTTGGCTGATTAAAAGCAAATAATTTTTACTGAAAAAAAGAGGAGGTTTTTAAAGAGCCAAAAATGGCCTCTATCAGAGAAGAACTGGAAGCGATTGAAAGAAATACTCTTTCTCCTCGGGCTTGTTTAAGCTCGGCCACTAAGGGTCGTCAGAGGCCTGAGAGACCTCATCCTTTGCGGACTGAATTTCAGCGGGATAGAGACCGAATTATTCATTCCAAGTCTTTCCGGCGCTTGAAACATAAAACTCAAGTTTTTTTAGCTCCTTTTGGCGACCATTATCGTACTCGGCTGACTCATACTCTGGAGGTTTCTCAAATTGCTCGGACCATTGCTCGGGCCTTACGTTTGAATGAAGATCTGACGGAAGCCATCGCTCTCGGTCATGACCTGGGCCACACTCCCTTTGGGCATTCTGGGGAGAAAGTTTTAGACCGATTGGTTCCCGGAGGTTTTCATCATGCCCGCCAGAGTCTTCGAGTGGTGGAGAAATTGGAATATGAGGGTAAAGGATTAAATCTTACCTTTGAAGTCCGTGAAGGAATCGTCCATCATTCTAAAGGAAGAGGGGAGATTTTACCGGATCGAAGTGAAGAATTACCCCAAACACTCGAGGCTCAAGTAGTCCGGGTGTCTGATGTGATCGCTTATGTCAACCATGATATTGACGATGCTATAAGAGCCGGAATTATTAATGAAGATGATATACCTCAAGAACTAGTCCAGATTCTGGGAAAATGGCCTTCCCAGCGGATTGACCGTATGGTTGAGGATGTAGTCAAAAATAGCCTGAAAGTGGAATTAGCCAGAATTACGTTAAGTAGCGAAATAAAAGAGGCCTTAGGAGCTCTCCGGGATTTTCTTTATGAACGAGTTTACTACAATCCGGCCGCTAAAGGCGAACTTAGAAAGACAGAAAAGATTTTGCGGGATTTGTTTGAATATCTTTACTCTCATCCAGATGAATATATCAAGCCTTATCCAGAAGGTGACCCCTTGGAGCGTCGGGTGGCTGACTTTATCGCCGGCATGACTGATCGCTACGCCTTGGGGCTTTATGAGCGCCTTTTTTTTCCTCGCTCTTGGCCAGGATAAAGAGGACTAGCTAGAAACAAAGAAAGAATCGCTCCCCAAGACTTTTTCTCGGTGCGGATTGTAAGGCCAGCATCAACTCGGAATGATGTCTTTGCCTTTCCTAAATCAAGCCAAACAACGGAGTCAGATACCGGAAAATAGATAGAGTGAGGTCTTCAGCTTTCACTTTGGCTTTTGGTTAGGATCATTTAGGCAATGGGGATTATACAATTCCCAATGAAACGATGTCTGCACCTTTCGCCTGGGGAGCACTAAGTTTATTGTCCCTTCTTAAAAAGTTAAAAAGTCTAAATTAAAAATTCTTTCCCCTAGTCAGTCCTTGGCCAAAAGCATGAAGAGAGGTCCATAAAATTAAGAATGAAAAAGGGACTAATTTTACCTTGGAGAATGGCTGAAATTACTCTTGTTATCTACACATAGATCTTCTGGGTAGACTAAAGGTTTCTCTTTCTTCTTGAACTAACTTCGCCTCAAATCACCCGAGCCGCGCTTTCTTTAATCGTAGTATTCCAACCCGAGATGGGTGATTAATTCTTCACCTTTAATATGGCGAAGAGTGTTTTTTAATTTCATTAGCTGGATGAAGAGATCGTGTTCGGGATAAAGTTCGGGAGCGCACATCGGGCTCTTAAAGTAGAAAGACAACCATTCTTGAATGCCTTTCATGCGGCAGCGCTGAGCTAGATCAAGGAAAAGGGCAAGATCCAGAACAATAGGAGCTGCCAGAATACTATCGCGGCAGAGAAAGTCAATTTTAATCTGCATGGGATAACCTAGCCAACCGAAAATGTCAATGTTATCCCAACCTTCTTTATTATCGCCTCGAGGAGGATAGTAATTAAT
>QMPV01000036.1 GCA_003648765.1 Candidatus Aminicenantota bacterium | reverse complement strand
TCTGGATAGGCCGCTACTGTATCATGATCAGCAATGGCTATAGCTCTTAAACCGACTTGTTGAGCCATCCTGACCAATTCGGTGGGAGAAAATTCGCCATCACTACTTTTATTAGAATGGATATGAAGATCAACCTGGTCACTCATTCCCTTATCCGTCCATTTTGATAATCAGTTTTCATCAAAAAACCGACCATTCCCCTCCTCTCTTATTAACCCCATTACATTTAACTTTCATTCCTCAAATGACTTGACCACTTTTTTTCCCATTCCCTTCCCCAACTATCTCTTCCAACACGCGCTCTTGTCTTTTATCTTCCCCCAGGCTCCCTTAAAATAAAAAATCTTCGGACAAAAAGCAATTAACAGTTAAACATTTTTCTTTTGGGGAAGCCAGCCAATAAAATTAAAGAGTCGAGCCGCTTTCTTCCGGTCCCGGCGCCACGACCAAAGCATTGGATGGGCGTAAGTACAGTAATTAATCATCTCAATTTGAGAAATATCGATTCCTTCTTCTTTTAATTGCTCAAGATTAGCTTTAAATAAATCCAATTTCCACTTTCCCTCCTGATGAGGTAGAGAGAGCAAAGAAGTCAAGGGCAGCTTATTTCGAACAAACTCTTCTTTCACTTCTTCTCCAACTTCATAACATTGCTCGCAAATCCTGGGACCGAAAGCGAATTTTAATTCATCCCTCCTTGCCCCCAAGGAATTAATAAGAAAATGAACTACCTTGGGTAAAATCCTTTGAACAGTACCTCTCCAACCACAGTGAACAGCAGCTACTATGTGTCGCAACTCATTAACAATCAAAACTGGCAGACAATCAGCGGTTTGAACACAAAGCAACAATCCACCGCTAGTAGTCACCAAGGCGTCTCCTTCACGAATTTTGTCGGTGAAAGAGTCATAAAATTGAATGACATCTGAATGAAGTTGTTTCAACAAAAGCAATTTAAATTGATTAAAAGGCGCCTGTTCTTCAAGAATCCTCTTAGTGAGGAAGCGAGTACCAAATCCTCCTATTAGTCCAGAAATATTCTTAAAAGAATTTATGGGAAAATATAAAGGCCAATTCATCAACTCATCAGGTAATGCTTTAACCTCCATTTACTTTCTTAACAACTCAACCCGACTGAAAATAACACGAATTAAGGTAATTATTCAAGTTACTCCGCCATAAAAATCGACCCCTTGACCGTTTTAGTCTAAATTCTTTATATTACAAAGAAAAGTTTATACTAAATTGATTCATGGAACCAAGTTATATCAAAAGCTATCAGCTCGGCCTTTTGGAAAAAAAAATTCACCAAGCTTTCTCTGTACTTGAAGAATGTACTCTTTGTCCCCGGCAATGCCGGGTGAATCGAACTAAAGAAGAAAGGGGCTTCTGCCGAGCTGGGTTTCTCCCTCGAATTGCTGCCTATGCTCCTCATTTTGGTGAAGAACGACCCCTTGTGGGGAAAAATGGTTCAGGAACCATCTTTTTTTCTTTCTGTAATCTTTATTGTCGATATTGTCAGAACTATTCCATAAGTCACCTAGGGGAAGGTCAAGAAGTCAGTTTTGAAACATTGGCCCGGATGATGATTGAACTCCAAGCCCTTGGTTGTCACAACATTAATCTGGTGACACCGACCCATTTCGTGCCTCAAATTCTCCGCGCCCTAGCCCTAGCTATTGAAAGGGGTCTATCTATTCCTCTTGTCTATAATACAGGGGGCTACGATTCACTAACCACTCTTCATCTTCTTGAGGGAATTATTGATATTTACATGCCTGATTTTAAATACTCCGATAGTCGCATAGCTCAAGAATACTCCCAAGCACCCGATTATCCTGAAGTAGCCCGAAAGGCAATAAAGGAAATGCACCGTCAAGTGGGTGATTTAGTCATCAATGATAAAGGCCTGGCCGAAAAAGGACTTCTGGTCCGGCATCTCATTTTGCCTCAAGGTCTAGCTGGAACAGAAAAAATCCTCCAATTTATAGCCGAAGAAATCTCCAAGCACACTTATATTAATCTTATGGATCAGTATTATCCCTGTGGAGATATTCCCTTTTCCTCACCTTTAGCCCGACGGATAACCCGGAGTGAATTTCAAACCGCCCTTCAAGTAGCCCGGCAATTCGGACTCAACCGACTAGATGGATTATAGTGACTATCTAGGTGGTTAAAAGATGGAAAAGATGCTCCCGGCATATTTCCAAGAAATGAGTTAATAATTTCTCCTTATCTAGCTTTAAGAGATCCTCATCTTCCAATCCGGGACGGAAAGGTTCAATTTTTTCTTGCCAATCTTTTTCTTTGGCTAAACGATATCGGACAACCTGATTTAAACGCAGCTGGAGGGCTTGAGGGGGAAGTTCCAATTTGTACTCAAAAATCACGGGTTGTAAGAAATTGAAATTAACTCGGAAAAGAATCCACTCCCGAGGATTTTTAAAAACTCTCCCCTTCCCTCCCAATTCTTCCAAAGTTTCCATAAATTCTTCAAAGGCCGGTTCAGCAATGAATTCACAAAATTGTTCAAACTGAACCTTGGCTTCTTCTTGGCTCTGTTCAATAATCCTAATTTCCTCATAAAGATTGGCTAACTTTTCTTTCCAATCCTCTTTCATGGCTCCGCCTCTATTATAAAAGGGCAAATCTATTTTGCTCATCGATACTATACCATATTTACCCTTACCTCCGAAAGTTATCTTCCCAGTCCTCCTGCCCGTAAAGAAGAAAAAGAGAATAACAACTAACCAATTAATTTGACCAATCATTCGCTACAGGCAAAGAGAAAATTCTTAAAAAATATGTTTATCGCCAGAAGTTCAGGGTGAAATTTGGATTCTCTACAAGTTGTCAAAAAACAGTTATTAGGCTAAAATCCTTCAAAGTTATTTAAAAGAGGCTTTCATGAAGAAACAGAGCGGGATCTCTCTAGGGAGAAAATTCATTGGGCTGATAATTTTCTTCTCCTTATTTTTCAACCTTACCTCTCTCTGGCCAAGGCCAAATGATTGGTTGAGGGAAGAACTAACTTGGCGGGCCCAACGGGAAAAGGAAATACTTTCTCCGGAGAGTTGGTTAACAATTGTAGGTTTATTCTGGCTCCATCCAGGAAAGAACTCCATTGGGGGAAGCAATTTTGATGATATTAAATTACTTGATCCCCATCTCCCCGCTAAATTGGGAGACTTCATCCTCACTGAGAATAAAGTAACTTTTATCAATGCTCCCCTTTTTTGATTAAATTAAATGGACGACCAATCCAACGAAAAACTCTTGTGGATGACACTTCTGGAAAACCCGACATTCTTTCTCCTAATAATTTCCGTTTCTGGATTATTCGGCGAGGCCAACTAATTGGTCTCCGACTCCGAGATCTAAACAGCCCTGCCCTAAAAAATTTCAAAGGCCTGGATTATTTTCCTCCCCAAAAAACCTATATTGTCCAAGGAAAATATCTTCCTTTTTCTTCCCCAAGGAAAATAATTGTACCCAACCGAATTGGCACCACAACTGAAATGATGTCCTTAGGAAAAGTAAAATTTCATTTACAAAACCAATCTCTGGAATTAATTGCTTTCCAGGCTTACCCAGAAGCCAAAAGCTTGTTTATTATTTTCGCTGACCAAACTAACGGAGAAGAAACTTATGCAGGAGGCCGTTTTCTCTTCGCCCAACGTCTTTCTTCCGAAGAAGTTATTTTAAATTTTAACCGAGCTATTAATCCTCCCTGCGCCTACACTCCTTATGCTACCTGCCCTTTGTCTCCTCGAGAGAATTATCTTCCTCTTCGGGTAGAAGCCGGCGAAAAAAGATACCCCGGCTCTGCACATTAAGATAAAGCTCCCAACTCAATTAACATTTTCTTTACCTGAAAGAGAGGAATACGATTGAGGCGAGTCTGAGCTAACACTCGAAGTTTTCCTCCTGGCTTCCAGACAGGCAAGTTTTTTTTCAAAAAAAGAGCCACCCCTGGCACTCCGACCAAAGCCGCCAAATGAGTCAATCCTGAATCGTTACCCACATAGAACCTGGCCATTTTCATCCAAGCAGCCACTACCCATAAAGGTGGACAATGATAAATAAACCAACCCGGAGGAAGTATATTCTTTTTTAAGCCCGACCATAAATCCCCTTCCGCCGGGCCGGTAACGACTAAACCCTGAATTCCCTCATGGGCCAGCTCTTCTATCAAATTAAAATACGACTCCCAGGGCCAACATTTCTCTCGACCGCCGCTACCCGGACAAATTAGACCGAAGGCCTTCTTTTTCCCGAGAAAGATATCTCCAGGAAGCCACTTCTCCGCCTCAGCCAACCACTCAGAAGAAAGAGGCAGACGGGTAAATTCCTCAAAACATTTCTTTCTCTGGAAAACAGCGCCTTTAACTATCCTTAAAGTTTGAAGAAAGAAATATTGATTGATGGGCAATCCACATTGTGGTTCATAAATAATAGACCTTCCCGGAAAGGTCTCTAATTGAGGACAATGATTAAACCAGCCAATAATTAAAAAATATTTTTCAGCTGCAAAAAAGACCTTTTCTCGACCCTTAATAAACAATTCTCCCACTCGAGCATCATCTGGAGAGATGACTTGATCTATGAGACCCGCTAAAGTAAAAATCGAACCCACATCCTGTCGACAGATCATTCTAAAGAAATACCCCGAAAAATGAGACCGTAAGAGATAAACAGAAGGGAAAATAACTAACGTGTCCCCAATTCCCCCCCAACGAAGAAGCAAAATTTGTTTTTCCTGAGCCCTCATGATCTCATGAATTATTGCCCTTAAAAATAACTTGCTTGTCTCCCTGAAGATAATCTCTTCTATGGATTTTCTCTTCTGCGGAATAAAATTTTCTTCTTAGGCTAACCAAAAAAGACGCAGATCCATAACATTTGTTCCGGTAGGTCCAGTAATAATCAACTGATTCAATTGGCGGAAAAAATGATATGAATCGTTTTCCTCGAGAAATCTCTCAGGATGGAGAGACATCATTTGCACCTTCCTCCAGGTTCGGCCATCTATCCAGGCTCCGGCGGCCTCGGTGGGTCCATCAATACCATCTGTACCCAAACTCATGATCAACCAGTCACCCTCAGTTAAGCCAACTTTTTTCATTTCTAAAAGGGCTGCTAAAACAAATTCTTGGTTTCTTCCACCTTTTCCTTTACCTCGCACCCTCACTGTCAACTCCCCACCACTGATAAGAAGCCAAGGTTTCCTTCTGCTCTTCCGTTGGCGGTAAATAGCCGCCAATAAATGAACATAGAGACGAGCCATCTTTCTGGCTTCGCCTTGATCTCGGCTAGTGATTATTAATCCTTCCCAGCCCAGATTCCTGGCTCTCTCAGCTGCGGCTTGGAGGGCAGTGGCATTATCACCGATAATAACCGAGGTTACTTTTGTAAAAATCGGATCATCTGCTTTAGGAGTCTCGGGCAAAATTCCATCTAGTCCCTGCTTGATTATCGTCCGAATTGCTGGAGGAGATTTCTCCCAAAGATGGTACTTAGTTAAAACCTGATAAGCATCTCCAAAAGTACTGGAATCATACCAAGTGGGTCCGGAGGCAATGACTTCCAGATCATTACCAATAACATCGGAAACAACCAGGTTGATTACTCGAGCTGGAGAAGCTGTTTGAGCTAATCGACCACCCTTAACTGCTGAAAGATGTTTACGGACTACATTCAGTTCCTGGATATTAGCTCCCGCCTTCATTAATTCCTGGGTTACCCATCGTTTCTCCTCCAGCGTTATCCCAGGAAGCGGAAGTGTCAACTGGGCTGAGCCGCCGCCGGAAATAAGCATGATGAGCACATCGTCCTCATTTAAATTACGGACTACCCTAAGAACTTCTTGGGTGGCTTTTAAACTCGTCAGGTCGGGCAAAGGATGGGCCGCTGGCCATAACTCTAAAGGATGGATGTCTGGTGGCCGAGGCGGCAAATAGAGACATATCCCTCCCTTCACGTGATCCTTAATTATCTGAAGGAGCGACAGGGCAAGAGGAGGGCCGGCTTTGCCAATAGCTACTACCCAAATATGAGGAGAAGTAGACAAATCTATTATTTCCTTCCCTATCAACAATTTGTCGTCCTCCCTGTGGAGAGCCTTCTCGAGCAAAGAAGAAGGAGTTACTGCCTGAAGCGCAGCTTCCATAACCGACCAAATTAAGGTTAATTGGGGATCAGATTGAAAAGAAATCGAGCTACCTTTTCTGTTCATCCTCAAAACAATCATAGCATAAGCAATTCCTCTTCAGTCATCAAGCCTATAAAACTGGGACTGAGATTATTTCTTTTACAAGACTCGGCGATTATGGTAATAATATTTCGACTTGAAGAATTCCTGAAGGAGTTACTCATGACCAGTTCGAGTCAAACTTCCCGGGGAAGTTGGGGGTCAAAGATTGCCTTCATCTTTGCCGCATCTGGCTCAGCCATCGGTCTAGGAAGTATCTGGCGGTTTCCCTTGATGGTCGGCCTCAACGGGGGGGCAATCTTTGTCTTTGTTTACATCCTGGCTGTTTTCTTTATTGGCTTTCCAGTAATGCTGGCGGAACTTACCATTGGCCGTCATACTCAACGTAATCCCGTGGGTGCTTTTAAAGCCATTAAGCCCGGGACTCCTTGGAAGCTGGTCGGCTATATGGGTGTTCTGACGGGAATCTTCATCCTTTCTTATTACTCAGTTGTGGCCGGCTGGGCGTTTGGCTATTTTTACAAAACCCTTTTTGGGGTTTTCAGAGGAGAAGTTACTTGGGAATTATCTGACCGAATTTTTTCGACTTTTGCCGCTAATCCCCTAGAAGTTCTTTTCTGTCTTTTTATCATCATCGGCTTGACCACTTTTGTTATCTCCAAGGGGGTGAAAGGGGGTATTGAACGCTGGTCTAAGATTCTAATGCCTCTTCTTTTTGCTCTGATTATCTTTCTGGCCATTCGAGCTTTGACCCTCACCGGCGCGGGTGAAGGATTGGCTTTTTATCTTAAGCCTGATTTAACCAAACTCAATCCTAAAGTCTTCTTTTTCGCTGTTGGACAGGCTTTCTTCTCTCTCAGTTTGGGCATGGGGACCATGATGACTTATGGCAGTTACATCTCCAAAAGAGACAATTTGGTTTCCTCAGCAGGATGGGTCTGTTTCTCAACAACATTAGTGGCTTTTTTAGCCGGTATAATTATTTTCCCCACCCTCTCGGCTACTAATAACCTCCAAGGACTTAAAGTGGGGACCGGTTTGATGTTCCAAGTTTTCCCGCTGATTATTTCAAAACTTCCGGGAGGTTATCTTTTTGGGTTGCTCTTCTTTGTCCTTCTTCTGGTGGCGGCTCTCACCTCAACCATTTCCTTGCTCGAAGTTCCTACAGCCTTTTTGGTTGATGAACATAATTGGCCCCGAGAGAAAGCCGCTATTTTTGTCGGCGCCCTTTCTTTTCTCCTAGGAATTCCTTCAGCTTTATCTAACGGAGCTGTCACCTGGGCTACCCAGGCTAATATAATGATGAAAATGGATCTAATCTTCGGTAACATTATGCTCGCGGTAGGGGGGCTTTTTATTACCCTTTTTCTGGCTTATTCTTGGGGAATTACCCGGGCTCTCCAGGAAATTTCTTTCGGGAATAAGTCATTTCGTCTCAAACCTCTCTGGATCTTCAATATTAAATTCTTGGCTCCTTTAGCCATTATTCTTATTCTTGTTTTTATCCGAATCTTAACCCAGCAATAAGATGTAGCCATGTCCGAGACCTCCAAAAAGGGAGAACACAACCTATAAATATGCCCGCTAGAAAACTCTCGTTTATTTTTAAAATATTATTTAGTCTGACTATTATTACCCTACTTTTGATTTATAAAACCTCTCCTCAAGAAGTTATCGCCAGTTTCCAAGGAGTGGTTTTCCCCTGGATTGTGCTCTCTTTTTCTCTTCATGCCTTCGGCTTAATCATCAGTGCCATCCGCTGGCAAATTTTAATCCTCGCTCAAGGAGATCATGTTCCCCTCGGTTTTCTAATTAAATCATATCTAGTGGGCACATTCTTCAATAATTTTCTTCCCACTAGATTTGGAGGCGATGTCATCCGAATCTGGGATAGTAGCCGTTACTCCCGATCCCTAGCTAAATCCTCAGCCACAATCTTAGTGGAAAGATTATCAGGTATTTTCATTCTCCTCGTCTTTGTATTAGTAGCTTCCTTAATTAGACTTGATATGGCTGCTCAGCTGCCTATGATTTGGGGAGCTCTTTTCCTCGGTACTGTAGGTCTCTTGCTTATTATTATCTTCTTTTTGCCTATCTCCCAAAAACTCATCCGCTCTCTGCCTGCTCCTGGAAAAATTGAAGTCTTCAAACAAAAAATTATTGAATTTCAAAAAGCAGGCCATAACTTCCGAAAGCACCAAAGTAAACTAGCTCTAGCGCTTTTTTGGGCCTTTCTTCTCCAGATTAACGTAGTTCTCCATTATTACCTCATCGGTCTTGCTCTAAAAATATCCATTCCTTTTCTTGACTATTTCATCTTCGTTCCCATTGTTCTCCTCATCTTGACCATTCCAGTGACTATAAATGGCCTCGGCCTGAGAGAAGGAGCCTATATTGAAATTTTTACTTACTATGGGCTCTCCGCCTCGGTAGCTTTCGCCTTCTCCCTGATAGATGTCATCTTTATGCTCATTCTTGGTATAATAGGAGGGTTGGTTTATATAATTAGAAAATGACACTTACACCTGGCCAAACTCTCCCCAAGAAAGAGTGGAAGTTTTTCCTTTTCGGAGCTTTTTTGTTACTTTCCACCTTGGCTCCGGTCTTTATTTTAAAAGGAGAGGAACCAAACATTGATTATCAGAAAAAACTAGAGAAGCTTAGTCTGGAAATTGCCAGTCTCAAGAAAAAAATTAAAAAGGAAGAGAAAAGAAAAAACTCAATCTTATCTGAACTAAGCCAAATCACTCTTCAGAAAAGAGTCTTACAAAAAGAACTATCCTTCTACCGAACCAAAATTAAACAAATTGATCAGGAAATAATCCAAATTCAGAGCCAAATTCCTAGTTTAAAAAAAAATTTAAAAACCCAGCATCAAGCTCTAGCCAATATTTTACGAGCTATTTATAAACATGGTCAACCAGGACTCCTTGACTTCTTTCTTCGGTCTAACAACCTGAATCAAGTTTTAAGTGAAGAGCATCATCTCACTCTTCTAGCTGACTATCAACAAAAAATAATCCAACAATATGTGGAATCCCTGTCTCAATTAGAAGCAGCAGAAAAAAAGCTGGAGAACAAAAAAGCCGAACTCCAGTTACTCATCCAGCAAGCCCAACTTAAAGAACGTGAACTCCATCAGCAAGAAAGACAAAAAAAAGCCTTAATCAAAAAAATAGAAAGCCACCGTCAATCATACCTTCAGACTTTGCGGGAGTTAAATGAACAAGCCGGGCAATTAAGAAAACTGATCAACCGCTTAAAAAAAGAGAAATTGAGGCTGCCTTTCCACATAGTTCCCCTCTATGAAAAAAAGGGGCGACTTCCTTGGCCGTGTCAAGGCAAAATAGTGACAAAATTCGGGATTCAACGCCATCCCCGCTTCCAAACTATGATTATGAACAACGGGATTGAGATTTCCGCCGAAAAAGATACTCCCATAAAAGCTATTCATGATGGTTTTGTGGTTTATTGCGACTATTTTCGAGGTTATGGAAATTTAATCATTATTGACCATGGTTTAGCTTATTACTCCTTATATGGTCATTGCTCTGACTTTCTGGTCGAGAAAGGCGACATTGTTCGAAAAGGTCAACCCATCGCCCTAGTTGGGGACTCAGATTCGCTCGTAGGCCCAGCTCTCTACTTCGAACTTCGCTTTAAAACCAAGCCCCTCAATCCCTTGAAATGGCTTAGAAGAAGATGATAGAATCAAAAATCGAGGCATTTTGATGAAGGTTTTAACAAACAAAAAAATTCGCCTATTACTCTTTTTTTCTCTCGGATGTACCTTCATTTTTTTGGCCCACCGAGGTATCTTCCCTGGTTTTGTTTTCAAAAATAGTCAATCGGGCCTCTTTAATCTTCTCCAAACAACTATAAAACTCATCCAAAACGATTATGTAGAAGAACCTGATCCCCAAAAAGCTCTCGAGGGAGCTTATAAGGGCTTGATAGATTCCTTAGATGTTCTCTCCAGCTACCTTGATCAAGAAGAAATAACCAAACTATCTCATCTTCGTTCTTCTCCTCTTTACGACTCTGGTGTAATCGTTTACAAAAAATACGGCTCATTTCCAATAATTATTGGCATCAGAGAGGGCTCAAGTGCCGAGGAAGCCGGACTCCAAGAAGGCGACTTGCTGACCTCAATCAATAGCCAACCCACGGTCCATTGGAGTATGGTCGAGACAAATTTGGCTCTTCAAGACACTCAAGCAAAAAATTTAGAGGTCGAGGTTCTCCGAGAAAGTAAAAAATTAAAAGTTACTTTGGCTTTAAAACCTTGGGGGAATCCCCCTCTAATCCTGCAAGATCTAGGTAAAACTACAATTTTATTAAAAATCTTCCACTTCCTTCCTTCAACAGCTAGTGTTTTTCAGGAAAAGATCCTACCTCTTCTAAAAAAATCAGCTATCCCGCTGATTATTGACCTCCGAAATTGCGCGGCCGGAGAAATCCAAGAAGCCTTAAAAGTTTTAGATGCTTTTATTCAAGTCGAAGAATTTGGTTGTCTTCGCCAAAAAGACCAGACTCTTCAGTCTCTTGCCTGTTCCGGTCCAGTTCAAATCCCTGATAGGCTGATCATCATCTGGACTAACGCCGCTACCATGGGAGCGGGTGAAATTTTTGCGGCTGGCCTGCAAAAATACCGAAATGCTTTAGTAGTGGGAGTCTCCACTCCCGGTTTGGTAGGGCAACAAAAATTTTTCCCCCTTAATGATGGAACAGGCCTTCTTTTAACTACAGCCGTTTTTCAATTTCCCCAAGAAAAAATTTGGTTAAAAGGTGTAAAACCCACCATTGAATTAGAACCTCAGGAAAGAAAGCGGGAAAATTACCTTAAAGCCACTCAGCGGTTGCTTAACCAGAAAATTAGTAATTTTTACCCATAAAATTACCTTGTTTTTACCAAAAATATTAATTAACAGTCCCTCCAAAAGATTAATCTTTGGACTTGTCTTTCTTTCTTTAATTTCAATAATTGGTCTCGATTATTTAGCCTACAAACAGGGAAAGCAGGCCTATTTTTTTTCCTCCCGCGCAGCCAGCCTAAAAACTTCTCCCCCTTCTTTATTTGAGGAGATTTTTACCTCCTTAGAAAAACTAGGCCTGCCAAAAAGTTCCCTTCAACACCATTTAGATAAACAAAGGGTTCTCCATCTTCTAATTAATCTTCCTGATAAAAATTATTCCACTTTAGCGCCAAAATTGAAGCATTCTCTCAGCCAAAATTCTAAGAGAAAAATTAAGATCGAAGCCCACCAGTTAGGCACCACTCAATATTACCTTTGGACTATTACCGGAGAGAAAGACACCGCTTCGCTTCTCTTTCAACTTAATCGCCCTAAACCATCCCCTCTTCCCCAAAAATTAATTACTTCCAAACAGCTCTCTTCAAAGAATAAAGTGGCGATTATTATTGACGACCTAGGTAACAGTCTTCAAGCAATTGACGCCATCTGTAATCTGGGCTTTCCTGTGACTGTGTCCATTCTACCCTATAGTTTATTCGCCCCTGAAACTGCTCAAATAGCCCATCAACACGGATTAGAAATTCTCCTTCATCTTCCTTTGGAACCTCTTCCTGGAAACCACCCAAACAATAATTCCCTTTTAACCCCGAACGGAGGCATGATTACCGCTCAAATGAAAGAACCAGAAATAATAGCTTTTATTGATGATGCTCTCCGGCAGGTTCCCCATGTTGTGGGGGTTAATAATCATCAAGGTTCACTAATTACGGCCAACCCCAAGATAATGAAAATCATCCTTTTAGAACTCCAGAAAAGAGGCTTATTCTTTGTGGACAGCCGGACAACCAGTCAATCAGTAGCTTATCAGATGGCCCGTTCTTTAGGGTTACCAACTACCTATCGCAAAATATTTCTAGATAATGAGGTCAACTCAGCCCAGATTAAAGACCAATTGGTCAAACTCCTCCAGAGGGGGCGGCGAGAAGGCTGGGCCGTGGCTATTGGACATCCTTGGGCAGAAACTTTAAGCGTTTTAAAAGAAAATCGCCATCTTTTTTCCGCTTATGATTGTCAACCTGTCTTCGTCTCTGAGTTGGTTCATTAGCCCTACTATTCCTCATTAAAGACTTTTTTTAAATGGGACCTCTAACTACTTTTAACAAAGGTTTGCATCTCGGATTATTCTTCCTTATATTAGAAATATCGACAATCCTAACAAGGAGGAGATGATGAAACGATGGCTTTTCATCCTGATGGTTATCGCAATTGCTGTAGTAATGGTCTATATCTTTGAAAAAACTGGTCTCTGGAAAACCGTCTCGCCTGAAGAGTTAAAAAATTCAATCGAAATTGTGGATGTAGAAACCAAATGGGTTAAAAAATATTATCAACCCTGGCCCCCCAAGCTTATTCTGGTTCCAGCTATTTCCTTTCGAGTAAAAAATATTTCAGATAAACCCTTGCGGTATATTAATTTCAATGCCAATTTTAGATTTAAAGATGATTATGAGAATCTAGGAGATTGCTTTCTGGCAGCCATCCGGAACGACCCCGTCCTTCCGGGTCAAACAAGTGACGTTATTACTCTTAAAAGTAATTACGGTGTCGAGGGTAAGACTAAGGCTTCTTTCCAGAATAATCCTTATTGGAAGACGGTTTTTGTCAAACTTTTCGCCCAATCTAAAGGCTCTCAATACGTTCTCCTGGGAGAATGGGAAGTTTCCAAAAAAATCGAATTTGAAGAACCAGAACCTGTAGGCCTGCCCGGGGAAAAGAAAGACCAATCCAAAACAAAAGAAGACAAAAAATCAACCATAAAACCAGAAAAAAAATAAAGTTAATCCCTCAAGGATATTGAAAGGAAAATACAAAGATGACAATTATTGTTCCTAAAAAGCTCTTTTTAACCCGTGGTAAAGGTACTCACCAAGATAAATTAGTTAGTTTTGATCTGGCTCTCCGAGAAGCTGGCCTTTCCGCTTTCAACCTAGTCAAAGTCTCCAGCATTCTTCCCCCTCGCTGTGCCCTTATCTCCTCTAAAGAAGGCCTCCGACTTCTCGAACCAGGTCAAATAGTTTTTGTTGTCCTAAGTGAAGAAACCACTAATCAACCTAACCGACTTATTGCCGCTTCGATTGGTCTGGCTATTCCCAATATTTTCAATCACCATGGCTATCTCTATGAATACACCGCTGTCGACGTACCCCCAGCCGAAGTTGGCCAAAGAGCGGAATGGCTAGCCGCAACCCTTTTAGGCCATGCTTTCGGAAAAGAAATTCATGAAGAAGCTATTTCACCGGAAGATCCCCATCGGATAAATATTACCGAAGGCATCCATTTTCGCACAGAAAGTATCACCCAAGCGGCTTACGGAGCTAAAGGAAAATGGACAACCGTCATTGCCGCCGCTGTGTTTATTACTTGAAAGATTTAGAAATTAAATCCAGTCAAGAGGATTAGAGATTAAAATTTTGATGTAACTTCTTTTCTTCAAATCCTCAATAAACTCTTGGGATTTCTTTTCTCTTTTTTGCTGAAATAATTTTTCTTCAATCGCTGATCGAACTTCTTCGAAACTCTTTAACCGACTGGCTTTTTTACTTATCAACTTTAATAAATACCATCCTTTTCTCAGTTGAAGCCACGGGCTCACTTCCCCTGGCTCCAAGGCCTGAACTGCTTTTTCCAGGGTCGGGTCCAACTCGCCTTTTTTAAAGCTTCCCAGGTCTCCTTTATTCTCTTTGGCTGGTCCATCAGAATACTCGGCCGCCAATTCCCCGAAATCTCGCCCCTGTTTAATTTGGGCTAAAATTTTCTCCTTTAAAGCTTCTATTTCTGACTGGCTCCTTTTTTCGCCATCGAGATAAATTGCTTTTAAAGTATATTCCTCAGGTTCGGTGAATTCTTCAGGGTGCTGCTTATAATAACTGATAACTTCAGAATCGTCGATGACAATTTCCTTATTGATCTTAGAATAAATAACATTCTGCTTTAAAAAATTTTCCTCTATTTTCTTTTTCCAAACGTCAAAATCTATACCTTGTTGGAGCATAATTCTCCGTAATTCCTCATCTGTTTCCAGCCCGTTCTCTTTTTTAATATTTTCAATAGCCATTTTAACTTGTTCCGAAACATCCATCCCCATCTTTCTAGCTTCTTGGAGTAACAATAATTCGGTTATCATATTATCCAGGAGTTGTTGACTCAATTTTTTATATTGCTGGGTAAATTTTTCTCCTTGATATTGAGAGCGAAGCAACATGTAGAGATTATCATGCTCTTTTTTAAAATCACTCAAAGTTATAATATCATCATTGACGATAGCCACGATGGCCTCAACCACTTTTTTCTTGCCCTGAAAAGAAAGCAATCCGCCACTTAAAAGCCAACAGCTAATAAAGAATGTGAAAATTTTCTTAATCATTGGTCTTCCTCTGGTAGGGAAATGTTAAATTCTCCGGGAAAAAAGCCCAATCAAAATTGTCTTTCAACCAGCGGAGGTGTTCACTCAATTTGTTTTTTATCTTTTCCTCCAGCACTTTAATTCTAATTTCCTCTTTGGCCTTCTCGAAAGGAACCAGTTCTGCTGGAAATTTTCGGTCAACTCTAAATATGTGATAACCATAGCTTGATTCAATCACCGGACTTAATTGTCCTTCTTCTAAAGTAAAAACAACTTTATCAAAAGCATAAGGCAGTTGTCCCATTTCAAAAATGCCCATCACTCCTCCTCGAGGAGCCTCTACTCCCAAGGAATATTGGCGAGCGAATTCTCTAAACTTCGCCTCATCTGCATTTTTCAATTGCTGGCGAAGTTCAACTGCCTTTTCTTCTGAATCAACTAAAATTTGGCTCACCTGAATCCTTTCAGCTCGAAGAAAGTCCCGTTTGTGTTGCTGGTAATATTGGTGCAATTCTTCCGGGCTTACTTCTACCTCGGCCACCACTTTTTCCATATATTTCTCAATCAGCAAAGCTTCCTTCAACAATTCCAACTCTTCACTTGTCTGGATAGGCTCGGGCCCAGTTGGATTAACTTTCATCCGAGCTAGATAATTCTTAATTTCGGGCCAAGTAACCACCAGGCCGTTTTGTTCGGCAGCGGCTAAAAGCAACTTATCCTCAATAAAGTTATCCATCATTTCCTGGAGGACCTCCAAAGGCAATTCTTCCAAAGAAGGCCCAACATTCATAGATAAGTAGCGTTCAAAATCCGCATTAGTGTATTGACGAGAGCCCACGCGGAGAACAACCGAGGAAAGCTCCTCAGGATTAGTGGTCATTTTATAACTATTGGAAGAAGATTTCTTTTCCGAAGAACAGGCAAAAGAGAAAAATACAAGTAGTCCTCCTATTATCATTCCGGCAATAATTCTTTTATGTAAATCGTTCATTTATCTTCAGTTCTCGTCATTATAGTATATTCTTTTAAACTCCATCAAGATTAATTTGGTTTCCTCAAGAAGGCTTTTTTCTGTTTTACCGCTTAAAGGTAGGGACATAATGCCTTGGGGAGTGAGATAGCCCTTACGTTGGCTCATCACTTTCAGTAAACGAGGCAGATGGGCCACTGCCTGTTCATAAAATTTAATTACCAATCGATTACCTATTCTATCTAGACTTTGAATAAACAACTCCTGGGCTAAAAATTTGATAGCGCCTAGAGTTAACAAATTGTTGACCTCGGGAGGAGGCGAGCCATAACGATCGCTAATTTCCTCTTTAATTTTTTCTAATTCACGGAGAGAATCAATGGAAGAAATTCTTTTATAAAGATTCAGACGAAGATTAATTTGAGGCAGATAACTTTCAGGAATTCTGAGATTTACTCTTAAATTAACCTCACATTTGGGTTTCTCCACTAACTTCTCGCCTTTCAATTCGCGAACAGTTTGTTCAAGTAATTTCAGATAAAAATCAAACCCCACAGCTTCAACATAACCATGTTGCTTCTCGCCCAGAAAATCTCCTGCGCCTCGAATTTCTAAATCTTTGGCCGCCAAACGGAAACCCGAGCCCAAAGCAGTGAATTCCTGAATGGCCTGAAGTCTTTCCTTAGCTGTAGAGGTAAGAGTGGAATAAGGGGGTATTAGAAAAAAAGCATAAGCCTGTCGTGAGGAACGGCCGACCCGGCCACGAAGTTGATAAAGCTGAGCTAATCCGAAGCGATCTGCCCGATTAACGATGAGAGTATTGACTAAAGGAATATCCAGACCGTTTTCAATAATTGTCGTCGTTACTAGCACATCATGTTTATGGTGAATAAACTCGATCATCCTCTTCTCCAGAAGAGAACTCTTCATTTGACCATGCACGATGACGACTCTTGCCTGGGGAACCCATTTTTTGATTAGTCTAGCCATCTCTTCAATATCCTCAATGCGATTATGAACGAAATAGACTTGCCCTTCCCTAGCCAATTCTTTCCTAATGGCCGACTCAATAAGCTGACGGCTAAAAGGAGCGACTACAGTGTGAACAGCTAATCTATCCCGGGGTGGGGTCTCAATAAGGCTGATATCTCTCAACCCGGAAAGAGACAGGTTTAAGGTCCGAGGAATAGGGGTGGCGGTCATGGTCAAAACATCAATAGTCGTCTTCAACTGCTTTATTTTCTCTTTATGTCGGACACCAAATCTTTGCTCTTCGTCAATAATTAAAAGACCCAAGTCTTTGAAACCCACATCATCCGAAAGGAGACGATGAGTGCCAATGATGACATCTACTAGGCCTTTCTTCAAATCTTCAATAATAGCTTTCTGCTTAGCTGACGACTGAAAACGAGTTAAAGCTTCAATCCTGATGGGAAATAAAGCCATCCTTCGTCGAAAAGTTTCTAAATGTTGACTGGCCAAAACAGTGGTGGGACAAAGCACCGCCACTTGCTTGCCGTCCATAACGGCTTTAAAACAGGCCCGGAGAGCTACTTCTGTTTTTCCATAACCCACATCCCCACAGAGAAGCCGGTCCATAGGAGCCTCCGACTCCATATCCTGGAGAACTTCCCGAATGGCTCTGAGTTGATCCTCAGTTTCGCTATATTCAAAGGAACGAGCAAACTCCTGCTCCCACTCTCCAGAAGGACTAAACCGGAATCCTTTCAGAGCTTTCCGCTGAGCATATAACTGCAGCAATTCCCGGGCCATTTGTTCAATGGCCTTTTTGGTCCGAGCCTTGACTTTTTCCCAGGTAGGTGTGCCCAATTTATGAAGAGTCGGTGGAGTTGGACCTACAGGGGAATACTTCTGAAGGAGATGAAGATCTTCCACCGGTAAATAAAGCTTATCTCCATCTTTATATTCTAACTCAAGAAAATCCTGATAAATTCCATCGACCTGCATTTTAATTAAACCTTTAAACTGGCCAATGCCATAATCAGCATGGACCACATAATCGCCTCTTTCCAAATCCTGAAAGTGCGAAATAAAAGGCTGAGCTCGCCGCCGATGCCGGACAACTCTTTCTTCAGTAAAGATATCCCTTTCGGCTAGAACAAAAAGTCTGTCTTCAGGAGAAATGAAGCCCCGCTGAATTTGTCCTTGATAAATATAAACTCCCTCTTTTTCCACTAATTCCAGGGGATTAGAGCGAAGAGCACTCGGTAGATGATGATCTTGGAGAATTTCGGCCAATCTTTTCTGAAGAGCTTCATTAGAGATAAATAGACAAATTCTCTCCCCTGCAGATATTTTCTTCTTTATATAATCAAGAAAAAAGGGAATTTTATTATCAAAACGGGGAGCTGACTGAAAAGAAAAATGAATAATTTGCCTTGTCCTAGAGGAAATTTCCTCCCAGGAACAAGCCTCGTTAACTAACCAGGAGTAACCTTCTAAATCAAATAATTCTCCCGGGGGAGGAGAAAATCTCTTTTCTTTCTGACAGATTCGCCATTCATCCTCGAGAAATTTTAAATGTTGCGGCCATTGCGTCAACATTTCTTGGCTATCCCCCAGAATAAAAAGGGCTCCCTGGAAGTAACGACGAAAAGAAACGAATCTAGTCCGATCTAAAACAGCCAAAAAATTAAAAGAAGGAAAGAAACTCCCTTCTTCGACGGCCCTGATCTTTTTCTCAGCATCCTCAATATTCTTAGATTGGCGAAATCTATGGGCTGCTTTGACCCAGCTTTCCCGGGCTTGAGTTTCTCTGGAATACTCATTTAAAGAAGGCAAAACAATGCGTTCCAGCCGTTGCACAGATCTTTGAGTAGAAGGATGAAATTCACGTAATGAAACAATTTCATCCCCGCTGAATTCTAGGCGAAAAGGAAATGATTGCCATGGTGAAAAAACATCAACCACTCCTCCCCGCCAAGCAAATTCTCCGGGAGAATTGACGACATCCTGGCGTTGATATCCCCACGAAGATAAGAGGTGCAGGAGGTTATCCCGCGAATACTCCTGACCCTTTTCTAGAGTAATAAAAAAATCTGGGAGGAGATGGGGAGCTGGCAGTAACTTAAGTAAGCCCAATAAATTAGTCAAGGTCAATCGAGGCACCCGATGTTGTAAAGTAAAAAAATATTTCATCCGCTGAGCTATGACTTCAAGTGGAGGGGGTAATTCAATATAGGGGTTATCACCTAATGCTGGAAAAAGATGGGCTTTTAGATCAGGAGTCATAATTCGTAGATAAAAGGATAGACTTCGCTTAAAATCAGCCAAATCCCGGGAAAAAGGCAGGACATAAACAATCGGGCGTTCAATCCTAGCTAATAAAGCGGCTAAAAGAAAAGGCCGACTGGCTTCCGGCAAGCCAGTTACGATGAGGCCTTTTTGATTTTCTTTAACTGCCGATAATAATTTCTCAAACGACTTCTGACGAAAAATAAAGCCCAAACTCATCGCTAACCTCAATTTTATTATAGCTTAAGGTTCAAAATCTCGCCGGAAAAAAAGCTTTGCTTCCCCGCCATCCAGCAAATCTTGGGTTCCGGGGAAAGGCTTGGCTCCAAATTCGAACTCTCTTCTTCAGCTAAAGAGTAATAGATAAATTTTTCCCGCCTTCAAAAAAAAGCTTCTTGAACAATCCCCTAATTCAGAACGCAATCTATTATTTCTCTCCAAAAGATTTTTGGCTTTCCAATAGACGTTATCTGAACAACTCTTAAGAAAAGAATATTTTCCTAACTCCCAAAAGACTTGAATCGATAAGTTTTTCTGAGCCTAAAAGAGTCAATAATTAATTTGTCTCTAGTTAATTCACCTCTTAACCTATAAATTCTGAGTCGAGGAGACCACCTGCTGATTTTATTTTTTATAATGAAAATTTTTTGCTCTGGAGATCAAGCTTGCCCCCGAGGACCCCAATATTTGACAGAAAACATTTCTTCAGCCACTATAAAACTAAGTTGGCTCCTAAAATAAATAACCCTCATCACCAGCCTAGTTTTGGTCTTAAATTTTATGAAGGGTATAAACATAAAGAACGACCTGCCGCCATTGTTATAGGCAATAAAGAAATAAAAATAAAAAAAATCATCTGGCAAAAACGCGTCAGGGATTATACCAGCGGCACTCAACGAGAAATTTTTCTCTGTGAAACCGAGAATGGCCGTCTTAAATTAACTATTTTCGCTAATGGTAAATTTATTGTCGAATTCCTCGAATAATTAATCTTTTTCCCCTCAAACAAGTTTATATCCGCCACCAATA
>QMPV01000035.1 GCA_003648765.1 Candidatus Aminicenantota bacterium | reverse complement strand
CGATCAATTTAATTGCCTCCAGCACTGGCTGTAATTCGCCTCGAACATATTTATCATAGAAGCTCTGGGTGAAAGCTTTGAGATCTACTTTAATTGCATCCACGACCTCAATGAGTTCTTTTAGGGGTTGTTGATTAATATGGCCCCCTGTAACCACGACACTTTTTAACCCCGTCCGGCGACCTAATTTGGCTGTATCTACCATATATTCAAAAAAGACTACAGGTTCCGTATAGGTATAAGCAATGAGGGGACAGTTATATTTTTTAGCAGTTTCGACCACCATTCGGGGAGGAAAATCGAAGTGTTGGACCTGTTCAGGTCGAACCTGGGAAATTTCCCAATTTTGACAGAATTTGCAGTTGACATTACATCCGGCGGTGGCCAAAGAAAGAGTTTGCCGGCGGGGATAGAAGTGAAAAAATGGCTTTTTTTCCACAGGATCGACATGAACCGCACAAGCTTTGCCGTAGACCAGGGTATAGTAGGTGCCATTAGAATTTTCCCGAACTCCACAATAACCTCTCTCTTTGTCGCCCAGATGACATTCTCGAGGGCAAAGATGGCATTTGATTTCTTTATCCGGGAGCTTCTCATAATAGCGGGCTTCAACTTTAGACAGGTTGGGAGGCAGGTCAAAAGCATAGAGATTACTGCAAAGTTCAGGGAGAAATGCGGGATTAAGAAGAGCTAAACAAGGGGTGGTTTTTAAAAATTCTCGTCGTTTCATGCTTCAATCTCTTTTATTTCTATTTTTCCGGAAGTTTGACCCAAACCCATTTTTTCGGCTGTCTGCAGGTAGAGAGGGGTCCGTCCTTCTTCAGCTAAAGAAGGCAAGCCGGCTTGCCGGCGGAGTTGATCAATAATCTGCCAGCCCACAGTATCCGCCGCCACTGGGTCTAAGCTGAAAATTAACATGTTTTTCCGGGCTGTCCAGCGGGGATGGTAAGAGGGTCCCCGGTGGAATTGGACGAGTAAGGCATCAATAATGGTCAGTCGATGTTTATTTTTAACCGGGGGAGTGGAAAAGAGTTCAGCCACAAAAGGGTCACAATGATTGTCATGATATTTATTAGGATTATGGACGGCCCCATAGTAATTTTTCAATCCGGCGGTGACGCCAGCTAGGCCATGGTCTTTGAGAATAGCCAAACTCACCGAATAATGGGTGAGTTTGGTCTGAATGACCGAAAAAAGACTGCCGATGTTCTGAGTCATTACCAATTTGTTTTCGTAGCCAACTCCTCGGGTGTCTGTCCCGAAGATCCTGATATCTCCTTTTTGGCTGAGTCGATACCCGGCTTGTTTGAGTTCGCGATTGGTTCTGTCCCAAATAATCACTTGGCGCAGACCCGAGTGGTTGGCCAGTAAGAGACGACCTAAAGTTAAAGAAACCTCGGGTCGGGTGGAAAGTTTCTTCCCAGCAATAGTGTTGATTTTCAAGCCTACCGAAGCGGGACGGGGGAAAATCTGATGAAGAGCCTCTGGTAGGGAGGGGGTGTCGACTAGAGCTTGCAACGATTTTATGATTAACTTTTTCAGACGAGCTGTGTCGATGTCACCGCTTCGGCTAAGAATATTGCCTCGGCCGACTATTACTTTAGCCATCTTTAATTTTAAACTACTCCGGATAGCGCCAGTTGTCAATGTGAGGAAAGAGGGAAGGAGTTGGGTCTTTCGGGCTTGAGAGGCAGCCAAAGGGGGATGAATTTTTAAAATTTAGGCAGAAGGAAATTTCCTTTTGATCAATGAATTTCCTGTAGCTCCAGAAGTTTGGAGAATAAAAGGATGAAATTTTTTAAAAATTCAATCTAGCTACAAGGGGAATCATTTCTGCTTAGGGGGAAAAGTTGCTCTCGGCAGGGGAAATCAGGTAGAATTACAGGAGTCAAGTTAGCCTGAAAGAGGAGAGTACGGATGAGTAGAAAATCCCAAAAAGGCCTGATTTTTATTTTATTTCTTTTGAGTGCATGGTTACTTTTAGCCGGCGAGACAACTCCTGCTTTAGAGAGCCTTCTCCCTCAGCTTAAAGGCTGGGCGGTTAAAGGAGAGGTGCTTAAATTCTCTCCCGAAAATCTTTTTGAATACATCAATGGGGCTGCTGAGGCCTATTTATCTTATGATTTTCAAGCTTTAATTGCTGCCGAATATGAAAAAGCTGGGAGCCCTCAAACCGTTTCGGTGGAAATCTACGATATGGGGAGCCTCAAAAATGCCTTCGGCATCTACAGTGCCGAAAGGTATCCTGATTCCAACTTTATTTCTGTGGGACTTCAAGGCTATGAAGAAGAAGGAGTTTTGAATTTTTTTATGTCCCACTATTATATCAAGCTGCTGGCTTTTGACAGTGATCAGCCTTCCCCAGAAACTCTTCGTCTATTTGCCGCCGAAATTGCCCGTCGGATTGGTGAGAAGGGAGATTGGCCAACCCCCTTAAAAATTTTCCCCGCCGAAGGAAGAGTGGCCAACAGTGAGAAGTTTATTTTAAAAAATTTCCTGGGCTATGATTTTCTCCATAATGGCTATATGGCTTCTTATCGCTTTGATGCCTGGGAATTTGATTGTTTTATCATCGAAACCCAGGATTTGGCTCAGGCAAAGGTCATGTTGGATAAATATTTGCAGGCTAAAAAAGAAGCTCATCCTCAGCCTATTTTAGAAAGCCGAGCTTATCAACTCCAGGATCGCTATTACCAAAATGTTTATATCGCTCAGCGAGGGCGATATATTTTAGGAGTGATGAAAATCCCGGAGGGGAAAGAGAAAATAGGCTTGAAATATTTACAGGCTCTCCTGGTTAACTGCCCCGAATAAAAAGCGTTAGAGAAATTTTTCTTGCTGAAGGTAGTGCCAGACTTTTTCAAATTCTTTTTCCAGTTGAGGGAGGAGAACTTCTATTTTTTTCTCATCTTTTTGTTGACCAGCTTGTTCCAATTCCCAGCAGATTTTTTGCAGACTGAGTAAGCTGAGATTGGCTGAAGCACCTTTTAAAGAATGGCTGAGTTCTTTTATTTCTTTGAAATTACGGGCCTGCCAGGCTGTCTTTAATTCGGGTAGTTTGGCTTTAAATTCTTCCTCGTAAAGAGAAAGCAGTTCTTTTAGGAAATCTTCGTCACCCCCGGTTCTCTCCCGGGCAGACTCAAGATCAAATAAAGGCAGAGAATCAGACGGCTGTTTTTTAGTCATTAGATACTCCTGCTCGGGGTTTTTGAGATTGAGGAAAGATAATAATTTGATTTCTCCCTTTGGCCTTAGCCTCATAAAGTGCTTTATCGCAGGTATTAATAAGAATTTGAGGCGAAGCCCGGGTGAAAGCTTCTGAAGAGGTAGCTCCACCGCTTAAAGTAACTTGGAGCACGATGTTATTTTCCAATTGAATTTTTAATCTGGCTATAGCTTGACAAAGCCGTTGGCCGATTCTGGCCACTTCGGCCAGGCCGCAATTGGGCAGAATAATAATTAATTCATCGCCGCCGTAACGCCCTATCCGGTCGTAGCGGCGGATATTCTTTTTTAGGAGATTAGCTACTTTTTTCAAAACTTTATCCCCAGCGGGGTGGCCGTAAGAATCGTTAATTTTCTTAAAATGGTCAATGTCGACCAAAATAAGGCCCACATTCTGATGTTCTCTTTCGGCCCGAGCTAATTCGGCATTCAATTCAGCCAGAATTTGCCGCCGGGTTTTCACTCGGAGAAGGCTGTCAGTGGTGGCTAGCTTTTCTAACTTTTTCTGATAATTTAGGAGTTGTCTCTCCAGAGAAATAATCCTTAGGCCAGCTTGAAGTCGGGCTTTTAATTCCAGAGGGTGAAAAGGTTTAGTAATATAATCATCCACTCCAGCCGCGAATCCGGCCGAGATGTCCTGGATTTTGTCCCGGGCTGTGACCAAAATAATATAAGTGTATTTTTTTTTCTTTTGGTCCATTTCCCTGATGTGTTGGGCTAGCTCTGGACCGCTCAGTCCGGGCATCATCCAATCAAGAAGAACCAAAGGGATATTTTTTCTGAGCAATACCTTTAAGGCCTTTTCGCCGTCGGCAGCCACGATGGGATCAAATCCCCAATCCTGAAGGTTTTTAGCCACCATTCGCTGGGAAACAGGTTCGTCTTCAGCCACTAAAACAGGCCATTTCTTAGGGGAGGTGGTCGATAATAATTTTATATTATCTTTCATTTACGATTTTACATTAGTCATTACTCGATTGATGACTTCTTCTAGTTCTTTTACTTTTAAAGGTTTAGCAATGTAATCATCCATGCCGGCGGCTAAGCATTTTTCTTTGTCTCCTTTTAAAGCATGAGCGGTCATGGCGATAATGGGCAGATGTTTCTTAGTTTTTTTCTCTTTTTCTCTAATTTTCCGGGTAGCCGTCAGCCCATCCATTTTGGGCATTTGAATATCCATTAGGACTAAGTCAAAGTTCTCTTTTTCCAAGGCCTTTAAAGCTTCTTCACCGGTAGTCACAGCTTTAACTCGATGGCCCATTTTTTCCAACAAATTAACGGCTACTTTTTGATTTATTATATTATCTTCGGCCAGAAGAATAGTGTATTTTTCTCTGAATTCCCGAATTGTGTGGCGGGTAATAAGACATTTTTCTTCTCGACGTTGGGGTTCGGTTCCTAAGCTGAGGAGAATGGCGTCAAGAAGATCGGATTGTTTGATAGGTTTATTCAAGTAGGCCGCAATACCGATTTTCCGGCATAGAGCAGCATCTCCAGGCGAACCCACCGAGGTTAAAACAATCATCACCGGTTGGGGAGAAATTTTCTTTTTTATTTTTTGGGCCAGAGTAAAACCATCCATTTGGGGCATATGCATGTCCATAATTACCAGGTCAAAAGGCCGCCCTCCCTGAGAGGCTACATTTAACAGCCGGAGAGCTTTGGTGGGGGAATCAGCCTCAATGGGTTTCATTCGCCAGGAAGTGAGCATTTCAGAAATAATTTTCCGGTTAGTCTGATTATCATCCACCACCAGCACGCGGAGACCATCGAGGTTCTCGACCGATTCAGGGAAAAGGGGTTTTCGCTCTTTTTTAGGCAAATTGAACCGAAGAGTAAAATGAAAAGTGCTGCCCTTGCGGGGAGTGCTTTCTACCCAGATGCGTCCCCCCATCATTTCAATGATTCTTTTACAGATAGTGAGTCCCAAACCGGTTCCTCCGTAACGGCGGGTAATGGAACTGTCTGCTTGGGAAAAAGCATCAAAAATCTTTTTCTGTTTTTTGGGGGAAATCCCGACACCTGTATCTCGGACTTTAAAATGAAGAAGGACATTCTCCTGAGTTTTTTCCAACTCTTCCACGGAGACTTCAATTTCCCCTTTAGGAGTAAATTTAATCGCATTGTTGACTAAATTCAGAATGACCTGACGGAGTCGTCCCGGGTCACCAATGACGTCATAGGAGATATCCGGTGGAATTCGACATAATAATTCCAAGCCTTTTTTCTGAGCCGCCAGCGCCAGCGAAGCGACTGAATTATGGACGGTGTCCTGAAGATTGAAGATGGTTGTCTCAAGTTCAATACGTTGAGCTTCGATTTTAGAGAAATCGAGAATTTCGTTAATAATATCCAATAGTGTTTCCGCTGAATCACGAATAGCTAACATATATTCTTGCTGTTCGGGGGATAATTTAGTCTGGAGCATTAACTGCGTCATGCCGATAATGCCATTCATAGGGGTGCGGATTTCATGACTCATGTTAGCTAAAAATTCACTTTTGGCTCGACTGGCTTCCTGGGCCTTTTGTCGGGCTTCAACCAATTCGCTCACATCAATTAGATTGAGAATGAAACCCTCGTAGGTTTCTTGGCGGAAAATAGGTTGAAGTCGAAAGAGCACGGCTAAGCGGTTGAAGGTTCCTTCAATGACCACCACTTCCTTTTTCTTGTAGTTTTGGAAGGCCTGGGCTTCTTTTTGGAGTTTTTCTGTGGTTGTGCCTTTTTTAAGGATTGTCCAAATAGATTTACCTATTAGGAAAGATTTGCTTCTTTTGACCAGGCGGCAGAAGTATTCATTGACTTCGATAATTTTATCTTCAGGATTAACAAAAATAACGCCTTCTTCCATGCCGGCAATCATAGCGGTCAGTTTAGCTGTTTCTTTTTGTAAGGCTTCCTGGGTTTTCTTTAATTCACTAATATCCACAAACGACTCCAGCAAATAGTCTTCTCCCTGGAGTTGAATAGGGATAACTGTTTTGAGAACAGCTACTTTTTTTCCTTGTCCGTCGGTAATTTCAGTTTCTTCATTACTAATCAGTTTGTTTTTCCTCCAGACGGGACAGACTCTTTCAGTCTGGTTGCAAAGGAAGTTAAAACACTCCCGCCCCGTAATTTTTTGAGGAGGAAGTTTGATAATATTAGCGGCAGCGGGGTTAGCTTCGACTATCCGATAATTGCGGGCGTCGACAATGACAATTCCTGTGTTAAGATGATTGAGAATTAATTTTAGACGATGGACATTATCCTTTATTTCCTGTTCGGCCTGTTTTTCCTTGGTAATATCCCGGTAAATACCATAGTGAGCCCTAAACTGGCCGTCGATTTTAATTGGCGAAGCTAGAACTGATACATATATAGGTTGGCCATCTTTTCGCCAACGAATTGCTTCGAAAGATACTTTTTTTCCTGTCGCCACTTTTTTCGTAATTTCTAGAGCATTAATATGGTTTTTTTCCTTGGCAATAAGATCATCAATATGGTGACCGATTATCTCATGTGGTGAATATCCGAAGATCTTACAGAATTTTCGATTCACTCGAATAACTTTTCCTTGGAGATCAACTAGAACAATTCCTTCCTCAGCACTTTCAAATAATCGATCCAAGAGAATTTTTTCGGTCTTAATTTTTTCTTCTATTTCTCTTTGTTTACTTATATCTATCCAAGTAGAAAAATAACAAATTAATTCTTTCTTTCGGTAAACAGGGAAAGAAACAATTTTTACCCAAAAAAGACGACCGTCTTTTCGCTGGAAACGAAGTGCCATGCGTTGAGTGCCCTTGGTCATGGCGTAATGAAGTTTTTGTTTGTAACTAGAAGCTGCCTCAGGGGGCCACCAAGGGAAAGGCGGAGTTTTCCCTATTAGTTCATTTTTGCTAAATCCAGTTAAGCGACAGAGGGCTTGGTTGACATATGTCACTTCTTTTTTCTGATTAAGCATTAAGACCGGTAATTTATTCTGATCAAGGATTATGTTCAATAATTCTTTTTTCTGGAGAGAGATAGCTGAAGAAAAAGGGTAGTTTTTCATAATTCCTCCTGTGCCTTTTCCGTGAAAGCTTCATGGTTGCGACCAGCGGCTTTAGCCTCAAGCAAGGCTTCATCAGCAGCTTGAATAATATTTAAGGCCGAATATTGGGGAAAAGAGGATGAGGAAGCTCCGCCACAGCTAATAGTTATTTTTAAAGGGCCTTTATCGGTTTTAATTGGTTCAGCGGCGACCGACTTTCTTACCCGGCGGGCAATTCGCTTAAGGTTTTCTAATGAGCAGCCAGGAATAGTAAGAAGGAATTCATCGCCGCCATAACGACCGATTTTATCGTATTCCCGAACCGAGCGACTCAAGCGGGAGGCCACTTCTTTTAAGACGGTATCCCCAATTAAATGACCATACGTGTCGTTAATTTTTTTGAATTGGTCAATATCTACCATAATCACCCCGGTAGGTTGTCCTTCCCGACGGCCTCTCTCGACTTCTTCTTGAAAAAACTGCATGATTTTTTTGCGATTCCAGAGCTTAGTCAACGAATCAATACTAGCCAAACGGAGTCGAGTTTCCTCTCTTTCGATAATTCGGACACCTTTGAGTAGGCGGACCTTAAGTTCTTCAAAATCAAAAGGTTTGGTGACATAATCATCAGCGCCAGCCATAAAGCCTTGGATGATGTCACTTTGTTGGTCCCGACCGGTCAGCAGAATGATATAAATGTAGTGGGCTTCTTCGTCTTGCGTTTTTTCTCGAATTCTTTGACAGAGCTCTAAACCACTTAGCCCAGGCATCATCCAATCGATAATCGCCAAGTGGACATCTTCTTTTTGAAGAAGTTCCCAAGCTTCGTCGCCGTTGCGAGCTAATAAGGCCTGAAATCCCCATTCTTGCAGACTAGCGTAGATGGCTCGGGCGGTGACGGGGTCATCTTCGGCCACTAAGACTCGTAAGGAGGGATCAGCCTGGAGGCGCAGAAACAGGTTTTTCACCTTTTTCTTCTACCAATCATCCTCTTTATCTGTCATCCCGATTATATCCAGATAAGTTCAAGAAATCAATTATTTCCCGAGAAACTCAAAATGTTCGTTTTTTCCTTGGGTATGAAAATGGACATTAAGACCTATTTTCAGAGCTTTTCTAATCTACCCCCAGGCCAGATGGCTCAGTTGGTCGGAGGGCAGTTTTCACCTGGGATTTAAGTTAGGTTTGAGTGGCTCAGGCCTCTCTGTTAATTCTCCCCCTGAGAGGTGAAAGCGAGAGGGGTTTGGATCATTTTTTATTACAATTTTTTTGATTTCGCTGGGATAAAGAACTGTCTTCTTTTCCAGAAGACTGGGCTAATTTATTATTTATTAATTGGTTCTCACCTAGTTTTTATTTATAATAAACAAGATGGAAGTTTCTAGAAGTATCAATCTTTCCCTAGGAATAATTGTCATCTTTTTAGGGGGGGTTGTCCTCCGGCTAGCCAAACCGGTGCTTTTTCCTTTTTTTCTAGCGATTTTTCTTTCTTATATCTTAGCACCTCTTTTAAATCTGCTGAAAAAGTTCAAAGTTCCCAAGGCCCTTTCTATTCTCTTGGTTCTGGGCGTAGCTTTCTTTATTATTTATCTTTTAGGAACGCTTTTTTACACTAGCGGGAAAAGCTTTGCTTCTGCCCTGCCTCAATACAGTCAAAAAGTAGAAAATTTTATCGCTTCTCTCGAAACTAAGTTGCGCATGGCCCGCCTTAATTGGGAATTGGTCGACTGGTTGAATCAATTTAATTTAGAGCGAGTGGGGAAGTTAGTCCTGGCCTCTTTCGGGCCGTTTTTTGCTTTCATCTCTAATCTTTTCCTTATTTTTCTTTTTCTGGTGTTTATTTTGGCGGAGAATGAGAGTTTTGGAGCCAAAATAGCCCGGGCCTTGCCCCAAGAGCGATCTGTAATAGTTCTCGGGGTTATCCAGAAAATAAATTATCAAATTCAAAAATACCTGGCGATTAAAACTTTGGTTAGTTTTATCACGGGAGTCCTGGCTACAGTAGTTTTAGTCCTCTTCGGTCTTGAATTTGCCATAGTTTTTGGCTTTTTGACTTTTCTCTTGAATTATATTCCTAATATCGGTTCTTTTATCGCCACTGCTTTCCCTGTCGCTATGGCTGTCTTTCAATATGATAATCTCTGGCCAGCTTTTTGGATTTTAGTGATTCTCATTACCATCCAAATGGTCATGGGGAATTTTGTTGAGCCTAGATTAATGGGGGAGGGGTTAGGCTTGAGTCCCCTAGTGGTTATCTTAGCGCTTTTTTTCTGGGGCTGGTTATGGGGCATTCCAGGCATGATTCTGGCGGTGCCTATTACCGCGATAATTAAAATTGTTTGTTCCAATATACCTTCTCTTAAATTTTTAGCTGTTCTGATGAGTAAAGGTGGTGAAGGAGAAGCCGGGTAAACGACAAATCTTCTCTTTTAAAATGATTTGAGCAAAGTTATTTCGGCTGGCTATTTATGGAGAAGAACCCCAGAGGACAGTTTTTTATCAATGGCGGCCAGCCGTTGAAGAAGATTATTTAGATATTCTTTTCCCGACAAATTTGTTCGCAGAGAGAGGAACTTGGCTCGAGTCAGGAGGGTGTCAATCACTTGATTTTTTTCCTCGAGAGAGTAATGTTCATAACTTTCCGGGACCACAATGTCTCGTTGGTGGCGGCAGGTATTAAGAATGTGATTGATTTTGTCTGTGAGGGAGTCCAATGGGCTAAGTGATTCTCCCGGCAGAATAATTTGGCGGCCGCCCTTGCGGAGAGTTTCCTGAACTCGAGAGAGAGCCTCAATGATGTCCTGGTCACGGAGATGGGGATTTTTCTGGGCCTCTTGGGCAATTTCTTTTTCGATTGAATAAGCCAGCCAGGTTAATTTGTCGTTTTGAGCTAATTGTTCTTCAACTAATTGCAACCGGTTAAGTTGGTCGGCATGTTTTTCCAGAAATCTTTTTTCCTGATAGAGATGATGTTTTTGAAAAAAACTACAGGTAGTTGGACATCTATTTTCCTTTTCTCTAATTTGGCCGCAGCAAAGGGAACAAAGCCAGCCTTGATAGAGTGGACAGCGTCTTTTACCTTTGCGTTGGTGACATCGAACACAAATATTCATTTTTTTGACCAAAATTCAAATTACGAAGTTATTTTGCTAATTTTTGTAAGGGTTTTCAAGTTAATAAGTGGTCGGGGGCCAGATTGGCTAAGGGAGTTTTCCCTAATTAAGGGGCTTAAGTGGGAGCAGAAGGCTTTGATAGCCAGGGCATAAGTGGCTTAATTAGGCCAAAAAGTTTCTTTCTCCAATTAACTTGCCCTAATTGGAGAAAAAAGAGGTGAGATGAGATGAAATGAGATGAAAGGGCAAAGATTGCTGATAGCTTTTTTTCTCGCCATGGGCTTAGATGATTCAAGAATGAGTTTATGGCTCATTTCGCCAACACACCTTGAGTACCTGAGGCGAGATGGCTGACCTGAAAGCTATTTTTCTAACAAGTGAGATGAAAAGCACCGGCCAGTTTTTGGTGGCCTAAAAGGGAATTGAATGTTTTAACTGCTCGGCTGGTTTTTTCTATAACCAGATGAATATTCAATTCAGCTGCCCGGTCGATGACCTCTGGAGAGACTTTCATTAGTCCGAAAAAGCCAGTGCCAATAACCAAAGTTTCTGGTTGTTCAATCCAGACCGCTTCGATATCAGCCGCCACCAATTTATGACCAGATTGGCGCCACCAGGGATGAATTATCTTTTGAGGCAGGATGATGAGATCAGAGGAATAGGTTTGGCCTTGAAAGGTCAGCCGGCCAAAAGAATAATGCTCAATCATCCTTTTCTCTTTATGAGAAAGATTTCATCGGTCAAAGCTTTTAATTTTTTCCCTAGAATTTTCTTCAACGCTTTATGAGCCGCTTTTTGTTCAGCCTCTTTTTTGGAATGCCCCTTAGCTCTTGCCAGAAGTTTTGAACCCAGTTTGACTTCCACTAGAAAAAGCTTCTTATGCTCCGGACCACTCGTTTCCACAGTTCGGTAGGATGGCGCGGGTAGTTTGTCTCGTTGAAGGTATTCTTGGAGAGCAGATTTATAATTTTCTATTTTAAAATCGTTGACTTTTATTTTTTGAAAGAATTTTTGCAGCAAGGGAAAAAGAAATTTTTTAGCTGGTTCCAGGCCGCCGTCAAGATAAATAGCAGCTACCACAGCTTCAAACGCTCCGGCCAAAATGGTTTTTTTCTTATATCCCTTGCTTTTTACTTCCCCTTTGCCCAGAAGTATTTTTTTGTCCAACGAAACTCCTCGGGCAAAGGAAGCTAAAGTATTGGTGCTGGCAGCGGCCGCCTTGAATTTACTCAAATCACCTTCATCTAGGAAAGGATAATTTTCCACCAAATAATGGGCTAGAATCAGGCCGATAACTGCATCTCCCAGAAATTCCAAGACTTCGTTATCACTCAAATGGTCATCTTGATTTTCATAAGCAAAAGAACTGTGGGTAATGGCTATCTGCAAATAATCTAAGTTCTGGAAGGAATAGCCTATTTTCTTTTCTAAACTAGTTAATCTTTTGGCAATATTCATGAGGATAAGGCATTATAGACGATCCGTCCTCCAACGATGGTCATTACGGCTCTGCCTTTAACTGACCACCCAGCAAAGGGACAGTTCCGACTTTGAGAAGCGAATTGGGAAACATCTAAAGTGTGCTTTTTCTGAAGCTGAATGAGGGTTAGGTCGGCATCAGCACCTACTTGGAGATGTCCTTTATTTTTCAATTTTAAGAGACGGGCGGGATTGGTGGAGAGAAGTTCCACCAAGCGGTTAAGGGTAATTATTTTGGTTTGAACCAGGCGGTCAAGCAGGACGGGCAAAGCCGATTCAAGGCCAATTATTCCGAAAGGAGCTTGATCAAACTCGACGTCTTTTTCGTCGGGAGCATGGGGAGCATGATCTGTGGCGATAACATCTATAGTGCCGTCTCGGAGTCCCTCTAAAAGAGCCTGTCGGTCTTCTTCGCTTCGGAGAGGGGGATTGACTTTTAAATTGGTGTCATAATCAGCCATCATTTGGTCGGTGAGCAGCAAGTGGTGGGGGGTCACTTCGGCCGTCACCGGAAGACGATTGGCTTTGGCCCAACGCAGGAGTTCCAGACTGCCTTTAGTACTAAGATGAGCTACATGAAGGGGGCTGCCGGTTAACCTAGTCAACAAAATATCCCGAGCTACTATTATTTCCTCAGCCACAGCCGGAATTCCCTGGAGGCCGAATTTAAGGGACCATTCCCCTTCATTCATCACCCCTTCAGCACTGAGTTCCCGGTCTTCGCAGTGATCAATAATTAGTGTATTTAACATCTGGGCATATTCCAGAGCCCGACGCATGATAAGGCTACTGCTGACCGGTTGACCATCGTCGGAAAAAGCAATGGCTCCGGCTGCCTGGAGGTCAGCCATGTCGGTTAATTCTTTTCCCTGAAGACCTTTGGTAATAGCTGCCACCGGGAACACATTAACCAAATTAACTTTTCTAGCCTGGGCCAGAATGAATTCAGTTACGCCTCGATTGTCGTTAGGAGGTGAAGTATTGGGCATACAAGCGATAGAAGTGAAACCTCCCCGGGCCGCAGCCTTGGCCCCAGAGGCTATGGTTTCTTTATATTCAAAACCTGGTTCGCGAAGATGAACATGCATGTCAATTAAACCAGGGGTGACCACCAAGCGGGAAGCATCGATTGTCTGGGCTTCAGAGGTGTCTATTTTAGCTTTGACTTCGACAATTCGTCCATCTTGAATCAGAATATCTAGAGTGTCATCGATGTTGGTCAGGGGGTCAATAACCCGTCCATTTTTAATCAGTATCTTCACGCTCTTTTCCTCCTAAAAGAAGATAGAGGATGGCCATTCTGACGGCTACTCCATTTTCGACCTGTTTCAAAATAACTGAGTGGGCCGAGTCAGCTAATTCAGTGGACAGCTCCACACACCGGTTTATGGGCCCCGGATGCATGATAATAGCGTCTTTCTTGGCCAGATTGAACCTCTCTGGGGTTAGAGCAAAAAGAGAGATGTATTCCCGCAGAGATGGGAAGAAATTTTTTCTCTGACGCTCGAGTTGAATGCGGAGCATCATCACTACGTCAGCCCCTTTGAGGGCTGTCTCGATATTGTATTTAATCTCGACTCCATAGGCTTTAAATTCTAAGGGGACTAATGAAGGGGGACCGCAACAAACCACTTTGGCCCCCATTTTCCTCAGGAGCAGAATATTGGACCGGGCGACTCGACTATGAAGAATATCGCCGACAATAGTCACTTTAAGACCCCGCAGTCGTTTTTTCTCTTGGCGAATGGTGAAAGCATCTAAGAGTGCTTGGGTAGGATGTTCATGAGTGCCATCACCAGCGTTGATGACAGGAGAATGACAGAAGGAACTGATAAAATGGGGAGCTCCGGAGGCAGAGTGACGGACGATAAGAGCGTCGATATTCATGGCTTCTAAGTTTAAGACTGTATCTTTCAGAGTTTCTCCTTTCACCACACTGCTTGTCACTTGGCTGAAATTAAGAATATCAGCGCTGAGTCTTTTGGCGGCCAGCTCAAAGGAACTTCGGGTGCGAGTGCTAGGTTCAAAGAAAAGGTTAACAATGGTTTTTCCTCGGAGAGTGGGCACTTTTTTCACTTCTCGCCGTGAGACTTCAAGAAATGACTCAGCTGTATCCAGGATGGTGGAGATTTCGCTGGCGTCAAGTTGCTCGATGCCCAGCAAATGTTTGTGTTTTAAAATCACTCAGAGAACTCCTATTCTATTTCTACAGGTTCAGTGATAAGGACTTCATCGACACCGTCGATTTCATCCAGATGAACCTGAACCATTTCCCGTTTGGATGTTGGCAAGAATTTCCCCACGTAGTCGGCCCGAATGGGCAATTCGCGATGGCCCCGGTCGATCAGAACTAACAATTGGATGGTTCGAGGCCGTCCTAAATCGATTAGACTATCCATAGCCGCCCGAATGGTCCGACCAGTGAAAAGGACGTCGTCTACCAGGAGAACATCTTTATCCGTAATGGGAAAATCAATTTCGGTTTTCTGAACCATATGCTGGGCTTCGAGTTCGGAAAAATCATCTCGATAAAGAGTAATATCCAGTACTCCCACCGGAACTTTAATTTTCTCTGCCTGGGCGATTAAAGCAGCGATTCTTTTACCGAGATAAATTCCCCTCGTTCGAATACCCACGATAACCAAGTTTTCCAAGTCTCGATTTCTTTCCAATATTTCCGTCGTCATTCTTTCCAGAGCCCTTTTTATCTTGCGGGCGTCCATAACTTTAGCTTTGATTTTTTCTTCCATGGATGACTCCTTTTGTTAATGGCCACCTTGGAGGATGGATCTGACCATCAGCTTATTCAAAATGCCTTATCGTCGAGGAAAAGTCAAGGCAGTCGGGTAAAAAGTTGGTTATCTTGGTCCGAGGGAGAACCCAAGTTATTTTTTTCCCAGAACCTGATGTTCCTGGAAATAGTCCTCCGCTTCCAGCCGGTCTTTTTTAATTTGCTCAGCCAGGGCTCCGGCGGAAGGGAATTGTCGTTCATCGCGGAGTTTGTGATAGAAATATATTTTCAATTTTTCTCCATAAAGATGACCCTGGAAGTGAAGAAGGTGGCATTCTATCTGAGGATGACTTGGTTTAAAGGTCGGCCGCCGGCCAATGTTGGTCAAAGCTGGCCATCGCTGACCGTTCCACTCCACCACACTGATGAAAACCCCTTGACAAAGTAAATGGTTGGCTGATTCTAAGTTCGCTGTGGGAAAGCCCAATTGCTTTCCCCGAGCCTGGCCGGCCACAACTGTGCCCTCAATGCAATAGGGGCGGCCGAGAAGACGATTAGCTTCCTCAATTTGCCCTTCCCGCAGGAGCTGGCGGATAAGACTGCTGCTAATGGTCTGGCCATTGGTTTTTAGGGAAGGAATGATTAAAGGCGTAAAGCCCAATTTCGGACCCCATTCCTGCAGAAGCTCAGGACTACCTTGACGTTGGTGTCCAAAGCGGAAATTTTCACCAATAATTATTACTTTAGCTCGGAGAGAGCCCACGATTATTTGACGGAGGAATTCCTCGGCGGGGAGAGAAGCAAAATGCTGGTTAAAACGGACGACAATGATGCGCTGGATACCAGCTGCTTTGAGGGTCTGGATTCTTTGTTCTAAGGTCTGGATTAAAGGCAGAGGACGTTGAGTGAAAAATTCATCGGGATGGGGGTCAAAAGTGAGGATAATGGAAAGAAGGTGCTTCTGGTCGGCTGTCGTTGAAATTTGCTGGATAATTTTTTGATGGCCCAGATGAACTCCGTCAAAGACACCGATGCCAACTACTGAAGGAGTGCTAATTTGCGGACAATCCTTTAGTTCAAAAATGTGAGTGACCATCGCCTGCTTTTCCTGAACACCATTAAAATTATAATTTTATAGCCTTGACTTTCTCTAGATAACTCAGCCGGAGCTGATGTAAACAGTTATTTAGGAATTTTTCTTCTTCTGGCTGGAGATTACCCTGGGTCCGTTGTTTCAACAAGTCCAGAAGATCAATCAAACGTTTGGCTAACTCCAAATTAGGGGCCGTTTGATTGGTTATAGGGTCTTTTGTCTCTCCCAGCTTGATTAAAGCTTGGGTATAAAAAGGGAGAACCAAAGAACTGAAGTCAAGCGGAGGAATTATTTCCTGAGATTGTTCATTTTTAGTTGGCCGCTCTACTTCTTTCATGGCTCCTTCCTCCTGATGGTTGGCTCTATAATGGTTGGGTTTAGAGACAATATTTAGTAAGATATTCTTTCGAGAGAAATGATACCTAAAGGCTAAGGATATTTCAAGAACGATGAAGAGGAATAAGACAGCTGAGATAGGTGAAAAGTTTGTCAAATTAGTCAAGATTATTAAGAGATTGCGTGAGCCAGGGGGCTGTCCTTGGGATAGAGCTCAAGATGAGAACTCATTGCGGAAGTTTTTTCTAGAAGAAGCCTATGAAGTTTTAGATGCTCTAGAAAGAGGAGATGAGGAAGCTCTGGCTGAAGAGTTGGGAGATATGTTGATGGAAATTGTTTTTCTTGCCCGAGTTTTTGAAGAAAAAGGCCGGTTTTCTCTCAGGGAGGCTCTGGATCGGATTAATGCTAAAATGATTCATCGCCATCCTCATGTTTTTGGCCAGAAACGATTGACAAAGCCTGAAGAGGTAGTTGGGGAATGGGTGGCTATCAAGCGTCAAGAAAATAAAGACCGCTCAGAATACTCTCTTTTGGAGAAAGTTCCCCGGCAGGCGCCAGCCTTGCACACTGCCTATGAGTTGGGCCGCCGAGCCGCTGAGGTTGGTTTTGATTGGGCCGGCCCAGAGGAAGTATGGTCTAAAGTGCAAGAAGAGATGGAAGAATTAAAAAGGGCGTTGACTCTTCAAGACAAAGAAAGAGTAGAGGAGGAAATTGGCGACTTGCTTTTTTCTCTAACTAATTTAGCCCGCCATCTGGAAGTTAATCCAGAAATAGCCTTGCGGCGAACTAATAATAAATTCAGACAGAGATTCAGTTATTTGGAAGAGAAACTCCGGGAAAAAGGCAAAACTCCCGCTGATGCTTCTTTAGAAGAAATGGATAATTTCTGGGAAGAATCAAAAAAGATTATTAAATAATAATAGTTATTGATTCTGCTGGTTGTGATTAGTCGGGGGCGGAGATGAGGACTGGTTTGGGGTTCGCTGCCTGTGGAGAAGACTGGCTTTAATGAATTCGTCCAGATCTCCGTCCAGAACCCGGTCCACGTCGCTTGTCTCAACCCGCGTGCGGAGGTCTTTCACCAATCGATAAGGGTGAAGAACATAGGAGCGAATCTGATTGCCCCAAGCAATCTCAGATTTAGCGTCTTCCAGCTTTGCCAATTTTTCTTGCTGTTTCTTTTTTTCCAGTTCGTACAACCGAGCTCGGAGGACTTTCATGGCCATGGCCTTATTTTTGTGTTGGGAGCGTTCGTTTTGACACTGAACCACAATTCCGGTGGGTAAGTGAGTTATCCGCACGGCTGAGTCAGTGACGTTGACGTGTTGACCGCCGTGTCCCGAAGCCCGGAAAGTGTCGATCCGAAGGTCTTCAGGATTGATTTCTATTTCAATATCGTCTTCAACTTCAGGGTAAACGAAAACAGCCGCAAAGGAGGTATGACGGCGACGATTAGCATCAAAAGGAGAAATTCTAACCAAGCGGTGCACTCCGGATTCCTGGCTTAAGAGGCCATAGGCATAATTTCCTTCGATGCGCACCGTGGCACTCTTAAGACCAGCTTCTTCTCCGGGGAGGATATCAATGATTTTGGTTTTAAAGCCTTTTCGTTCAGCGTAGCGAAGATACATCCGCAGTAACATTTGGGCCCAATCCTGAGATTCGGTCCCTCCGGCTCCCGGATGAATAGTTAAAATAGCGTTCCGAGCATCATCAGGTTGGGTAAAAAGAGTTTGCATTTCCAGGTCATCCAGAAGATGTTGAAAATTCTCAATGGTCTGGGCTAATTCTGTCTGGATAGCTTCTCCTTCCTCTCCCAGCTCCAAAAGCACTTCAATTTCATCTTTCTTTTCCTGAAGTTCCTGAATTTGACGGATAGATTCTTCGAGTTGCTTTTTTTCCCGTTGGAGGTGTTGGACACGCTGATGGTTGGCCCACACTTCTGGCTGGGCTAATTCTTGGTTCAACTTTTCCAGGCGGGCTTTTTGGTTAGGCAGGTCAAAGAAAACCTCGAAGTTCTTCAAATCTCTGGAGAGCGGCAGTGGCTTTCTGCTGAAGTTCGCTCAAGGCAAGTTTTTCTTGCTTTTCAGTCATGGTTTCCTCTGACGCAGACTAAGAATAAAGAAAGCCCCGGTGATTGTCAAGCTGATTAAAGAGAGGAACTCACCCAAGCGGGCATAAAGGGTTTTTCCTTGCAACGGGGTTATTTCAGCGGTAAGTACGGCGGTGGTCATTAGTTGGCTCCGAGCTATTACCCGGCCGTAAGGGTCGATTATTCCGGAAATACCCGTCGTGGCCGCCCGAAGAAGATACCGCTTGAATTCCACTGCCCGAAAAATAGCAATGGCGAAATGCTGATAAGGAGCTGAACTTGTCCCATACCAGCCGTCGTTGGTAATGGTGACCAAAAAGTTTGCTCCCTTCTGGATAAATTGCCGTACCAGAGAGGGGAAGATTATTTCATAACAAATAGGCGAGCCAAAAGAGTAAGCTTGATAATGGTGTAAGGTTGCTTTTTTCCCTGGAGTGATGTCACCAATAGCGTGAGTGACCTTTTTAAGAAAGGAGAAAATTTGGGGATAGGGTGTGTATTCTCCAAAAGGAACTAGATGCATTTTGTAATAAGTGGTAAATGAACCATCTGGCTGGAGGCAGAGAGCTGTATTGAAAAATCTGGGTTTATTCGCCGCCTCTTCTCTTTCATTGGTCCCCAGGAGGAGAGTCACTTCATTTTCTTGGGCGAGAGAGGTGAGAGTCTTTTGGAGATAAGGAAAAGGGCCGTAAGGGCAACTAAAACAGAGGGGTACGCTAAACTCTGGCCAAACCACTAGACCGGCCCCTTGCTCGATGGCTTGGTGAGTTAATTGGAGATGACGTTGAAATAGATCCTCCACAGTCTGAGGTGGGACCATCTCCCAGTAAATGTCGGAGGAGACATTGCCCTGAATAACTCCCACAGTGAATCTGGGGGTGTCGGCCAGAGGTTGGCGGAGACGAATATATCCCCAGACGTGAATCAGCAGAATCAACGCCAAAACGATAAAAAAGGGTTTTCTTCTTCGGAACTGGAGGGAATAGAGAAAGGAACTCTGGAAAAGGAGAATGAAAAAACTTAGTCCGGCCACTCCGGTGAGAGAAGCCAGTTGGAGAAAGTAAAGATTCTGATGTTGTGTGTACCCAATGATTCCCCAGGGAAAACCGGTCAGGAAACGTCCCAATATATACTCTAGGGCAATCCAGTAAAAGGGTAGAAGAAAAAATCCCAGCCGAGGGAAAGCGGCTGTCGTTCTGGCTCCTAGATAGGCAAACAACCCCCAATAAAGAGAGAGATAAGCCACGAAAATAAAATAAATCAACAAGGAAATGACTAAGGGCAATTGCCCGTAATGAGCTGGGACATAGGGAATCCAATAGATGAGCAGAGCGTTGAAAGCCAGGCCAGCCAAGAATCCTAAGGCCAGGGCCCGTCGAGGAGACCGATGAGTAGAGAAATAAAGGAGAGGCAAGAGGCTGATCCAAATAAAAAAAGAAAGGTTAAATTTAGGAAAAGCCAGAGCGGCCAGAAGTCCCCCTAAAGCTGAAATAAAACCTTCAACTAATTTTCTGTTCATCTCTTACTCAGCTGAGAGAAGAGAAGCTTCAGTCTTGAACGATGAAATAATCTGTTTTTTTTCGGCCGGTGGCCCGGGCCAGTTTATCTTTAATGCGCAAAGCTTCGGCCCGAGTGGCGTAGGCGCCGACTCGCACCCGGTAAAGAGGACGTCGGTCAGTAGGGAAAGGTTCCAACACCACAGCTGGATAGCCTTGAGCGCGGAGCTTTTCGGCCAAAATGCGAGCGGAGTTGCGATTGCTATAGGCCCCTACTTGGACATAGTACCCTGATTTCCTGGCGACTGAAGAAGGCTTAGGGGTGGGAGGCGTTTTGCTTTTTCTTGAAGAAGGAGTCGTAGAGGATGATTTTTGCACCGGCGGAGCCACTGACTTTGGAGTGGTGGTTTTTGTTTTCGCTGAGGATGAAGGGAGCTGAGTTTTAGCTGGGGTAGGTCTTTCTT
>QMPV01000034.1 GCA_003648765.1 Candidatus Aminicenantota bacterium | reverse complement strand
GATAATCACGGTGGTAATTCCCATTGTCTTTGTTTCTCACACCTGCGAATTAAATGGTGCTGAATTGATGTTATTAGAGTTGGGAGCACAATTAGACAAAGAGAAATTTTTTAAAATCTTAGTAGTGCCTCAAGAGGGTCCTCTCCTTCGAGAAGCCCACCAGGCTGGCTTTGTCCCCAAGATAATTCACCAGAAGTGGTGGCTGACCTCGAGGAAAGAGAAGTGGCGGCAGCCATTGAATTGGTTATGGAATTTAAAGGGAGTGGTCAACTTGGTGAGGTTGATAAACAGGCACTCTGTGCAAGCCGTGATTAGTAACACCAGTGCCACTTTCCTAGGCGGAATAGCTGCTCGAATCACCAAAAAACCCCACTTCTGGATTGTTCATGAGCTGCTTCACCATCCTCGGCCAGTGGTTGAGTTTATCCTCGGCAATAAATTATTAATCAAAATAATTAGCTCTTTATCAGCCAAAGTGATAGTTAACTCGGGGGTGACTGGAGAGGCATTTCCGGCTACTACCCCTGTTGTGATCCTTCTTAATGGTCTCAATTGGTCGAGAATAGACCGAGAGACGAGGTCATTAGGCCTACCGGAGTTTTGGAACTTTTTAGATCAACTTATTCATCAACAAGAGAGAGAGCCGCAGCAAATTTTATCTCAGCTTCTTCCAAAGAGAAAAGAAATTCAGTCTGGCAGTAGGATTCGATGGCAGCTAAGTCTCCAGAACCAGTATCTAGGTGTGGTGGGTAAGCTGACAAGGGAAAAGGGGCAAGATCTGGCCATTTATACCCTGGCTCACCTAAAAGAAGAATTTCCCCGTCTAAAGCTGTTACTTATTGGTTCGCCAGCAGAGAAATCGTTTTTCTCTTATCTTAAAAAATTAGTCCAGAAGCTAGGCTTAGAGGAGAGAGTCGTTTTTATGGACTATGTCCAAGAGCTCTATTCTTTACTCCCTAGCTTGGATATTTTGGTTGTTCCCTCACGGCAGGAATCTTTCGGGCGGGTGGTTATTGAGGCTATGGCGGTGGGAGTGCCAGTAGTGGCCTTTGGTCAGGGAGGCCTCAAGGAGATAATAGAAGACGAGCATAATGGCTCCTTAGCTCCAGAGTTTTCCCCGGAAATATTGGCAGAAAAGGTGAGGCTTCTCCTCCAAGATGAACTTTTGGCCACAAAATTTATGATAGAAGGTTTTGTCACAGTTAAGTCTAAATATAATCTTCGGGAACAAGCTAAAAAGCTAGAAAGACTTTTAGAACAGTGGATAGTTCAGAAAAGATGAAAAATAATAAACTTCCTGGAAGTCAGCCAGAAATAGGGGTTCTCTATGTCAATTATGAAGATCAGGCTCATCTGGAAGAATCTCTTCTTTCCTTAAAGGAAACAGCTGCTTCCTTAATCTCTCAGGTGGTGGTGGTGGATAACGGTTCTGCCCATTTTGATGAAGACCGCCTTAAAGCTATTTTTAGTCAAATCAAATGTATTTTTAATCAAGAAAATGTGGGTTTTGCTCAGGCGAATAATCAAGGTTTGGCTGAATTATCAACTGAATTTATTCTATTGGTGAATCCTGATACCAAGTTTAAACCTGGAGCTCTTGAGTTACTCCTCAACACTCTTAAAAACGACCCCCGGATTGGAGCAGTTGGCCCCCTCCTCTCTCCTGGGAGAGACCGATGGCAGGTTTCTTTTGGGCCTCGTCTCAATTTATGGGAAGAGTTCCGGCAGAAATTCTGGAGAAATATTATTTATCCCCGTCGTCTGGGAAAATTGAGCCAAAATCGTCATGTGGGTTGGCTTAGTGCGGCTTGTCTTTTAATTCGACGGCAAGCCTTAGCCGAGATCAGAGGTTTTGATGAGAAATTTTTTCTCTATTTCGAGGATATTGATCTTTGCTATCGCCTTCGCCAACGAGGGTGGTTGGTGATCTTAGTTCCCCAAGCCCGAGTTTATCATTGGGGTGGCACCAGTACGGCTCGCCATAAGGCCTGGACTCGATATCATTATCGTCGCAGTCAGCTTTATTTTTATTGGAAACACAACTCACCCTTTGAAGTAAACCTGCTCCGTTTATATTTAAAAATCCTTCTCAAGTGGCTAAAAATGAAACAGTTTTTTTGGCGGAAGGAGGATGGGCAAATTTTAACTGCTTTTAACCAATTAATCGGAGAAAATTTTGCTGATGAAGGCTAAAACAAAACTGAAGGTTGTGGAAATAATCGACCAATCCTTTCTGGGAGGTGGGCAAAGACATGTTTTTCTATTAGCTTCAAGAATCAATCCCGAAATCTTTGAGGTAAGAGTTTGCTCTTCTCCCGAAGGACCACTAGTAGATCAATTGAAACAAGCCGGCGTGGTTCACCATGGTCTTTATCTCCGGAAAAGAAGTCCTTGGAAAAGTAGCTGTGAATTAAGAGATTTTTTAGCTCGTGAGGCCTTTGATCTTGTCCATACTCACGGTGGAGTAGCTGGTCTGAGTGCCCGTTGGGCCGCTTTTCGGGCCCAAGTGCCGGTCATAGTCCACACTCTTCACGGGATTCATTACTTGCATTATCGCAATCCCTTTTTAAAGTGGTTATTAATTTGGCAGGAAAGAATCATGAGTCAGAAAACACACAAAGTTGTCTGTGTTTCCGAGGCTAACGCGCAAGAGGCCATTAAGTATCGCTTGGCGCCGGAGTCAAAGATAGTGGTGATTCCCAATGGATTGGACTGGCCGGCGAAACCGCTCCTTTCGCCTCAGACTAAAAAGGACAAAAAGCTAAAATTGGCTCAATTATTTGGCTTAGCTCCTGATTCATATTTTATTGGCACAGTCGCCCGGTTACATCGTCAGAAAGGATTAATTTATCTATTCCAGGCATGGCCCGAGGTTTCCCAGAAAATTAAACAGGCTGTTCTTCTGGTTGTTGGGGGTGGGCCATTGGAGAAAAAGTTCAGGAATTATCTCTCTCAAAAAGGTTGGGAGAGCCAGATACTCCTTCTTGGAGAAAGAGATGATGTTAGTGAATTTTATGGAGCTTTAGATCTTTTTGTTTTGCCTTCCCTCTGGGAAGGATTACCCTTAGTTCTTTTAGAGGCAGCTCAATGGGCCTTACCAGTAGTGGCTACTGATATTGATGGATGTCGAGAAGTAATTACTTCTGGAGAAACTGGTTTGCTGGTCCCTCCTGCTCAGTCAGGGGCTTTGGCTGAAGCTATTATCTGGATGAGAGAACATCCTCAGGAAGCTCGCCATTGGGGTGTCAATTTATTCCGAAAAGCCTCTCAACGATTTTCTCTTCAAATGATGATTAGCCGCGTGGAAGAACTATATTTGGAGCTTATCCAAGAGAGAGGACTGAAAAAGATTCCTCTTGTAAGTTAGAAGTGATGCCCCCAAGCGAAGGACAATTTTCTTTATGGTTTCTTTTAGGTCAGGTAACCCCTTGATTGACAATTGCTTACTCCCTTTTTATAATCAACCTCAATGAAACCCCAACGTGTAGCTCTGGTTCATGATTGGTTAACTGGTCGGCGAGGTGGGGAGAAAGTCCTGGAGGTTCTAGCTGAGATTTTTCCTGAAGCCCCTATTTTTACTCTGTTTCATTTCCCCTTTTCTCAAGTGTCAGCGCTAGAAAAAAGGGAAATTAAGACTAGCTTTCTCCAGCGTTGGCCGGCTTTAAGGAAACATTATCGGTGGTATTTACCTTTTTTTCCACTGGCCGTGGAACTGTTTGACCTTCAGAAGTTTGACCTGATTATTTCTAGCAGTCATTGCGTGGCCAAGGGAATTATTCCCCGTCCCGATGCTCTCCATATCAGTTATATCCATTCACCGATTCGTTATGCTTGGAACCAGTATTTTGCTTATTTTGCTCCTTCCCGTCTTCGTTTTTTAGCCAAATGGATTATTCCTTTAATTATTCATTATCTTCGTCTCTGGGATGTCAACTCGGCGAGTCGGGTGGATTTCTTTCTGGCTAATTCTCAAGCAGTAGCTGAGAGGATTTTTAAATATTACCGCCGAGAAGCTGAGGTAATTCATCCCCCAGTAGATGTAGATTTCTTTCAACCAGGCGAAGAAATTTCTTCTGGAGGAGATTTTTTCTTGATAGTCTCTGCTTTAGTGCCTTATAAAAGGATTGATTTGGCTATTGAAGCAGCCAATCGTTTGGGCTTTTCCTTAAAAATCGTTGGTGTTGGTCCGGAAGAAAGGAGATGGCGTCGCCTGGCTCGGGAAAACATTGAGTTTCTCGGAGCAGTGAGTGATGAAGAATTATTAAATCTTTATCGTGAAGCCAAAGCTTTAATTGTCCCGGGTGAAGAAGATTTTGGAATTAATATTCTTGAAGCTCAAGCCTGTGGTACTCCGGTGATTGCTTTTGGCCGAGGAGGAGCTGTGGAAACAATTCAACCAGGAGTAACGGGAGTTCTATTTTCTGAATTGTCAGTGGAGTCTCTCCAGGTAGCTCTTGACAATTTCCGAGATATTACTTTTAATAAATCCACCCTTCGCAGCCATGCCGAACGCTACTCCCGTCGGGTGTTTAAGGAGAAAATTGAGAGATATATTTTAACTAAGTGGGAAGAATACCAAGCTAAAAATCAGAGACAATGATTCAACGACAAAGAAAAAGAATAGTAAGTCTGCTTTTAATCGCTGATGTTGTCGGGATTTTTGTGGCTTTTTTCTACTCGTATGGCTTTCGTTTTTACGGCTACGTAATTCCGGTCAGTCCCGAAAAGGGTATCCCCCCGCTTAAATCTTATCTGGCTGTTTTTCCTCTCTTTTTAATTATCCATCTGGTTATTTATTTTTTGCAGGGCTTTTATCGGCGGCGGTTGAAAAAAACAGGCATTGAAGAATTTTTGATGATCGGGGCTAATACTTTTTTAACTATTGTCATCGTGTTGGCAATTCTTAACTATTTATATGCTTATAGTCAGGGGCAGGCGCCCCTTTTTAGAATGACATTTAAGATTTCCCATGGTTTCCTAGGGGTTTATTTGATCGTCGTCACCCTTCTGGTAGCCTTTTTGAGAAATCAAGTCTATTTTTATTTCCGCCGGCGTTTTGCCCGAGGTTTGGATTTGCAAAATGTCTTAATTATCGGGGCCGGAGAGATGGGGCAGAAAATCGCTCAAAAATTTATGCGCTATCAGGACCTGGGATTTCGAGTAATTGGTTTTTTGGATAATGAACGCCAGAAGGGAGAAAAAATAGAAGTAAATGGGGGAGTGGAGGTCTTAGGTTCGCTGAATGAGTTAGAAGAAATATTGGAAAAAGAGAATATCAGCGATGTTTATATAACTCTTGGCTTGGATAATTATCCTCAAATTCTGGAGATCTTCAGCGCTGTTCATCAATATGTAGTTAACGTGCGTTTAATCCCTGACCTTTTTCAATTACTCACTCTTAAAGCCCGAATTGATGATTTGGATGGCTACCCGGTTATCAGTTTAGATGAGCCGCCAATGCGGGGAGTAATGCTGGTTTTAAAGCGAGTTTTTGATGTGGTTGTCGCCGCTGGATTATTGTTGCTTCTTTCACCTCTCATGGGAGTGATTGCTTTGGGCATCAAATTAACTTCCCGGGGGCCTGTTTTTTATCATCAGGAAAGGATGGGCTTGGATGGCAAGTGTTTCATTATGCACAAATTCAGGACGATGGTAGTTGGAGCCGAGGAAAGCACCGGACCAGTGATGTGTCAACCTAATGACCCGCGCATTACCAAATTTGGGCGGTTTTTACGTAAATATAGTCTGGATGAATTACCTCAACTATGGAATGTCCTGGTAGGAGAAATGAGTTTAGTGGGGCCTCGGCCGGAAAGACCTGTGTTTGTCAAAAATTTCAGCAAGAAAATTCCCAAATATATGTTGCGTCATAAAGTCAAATCGGGAATAACCGGTTGGGCTCAAGTTCATGGTTTGCGACAGGATACACCGATAGATAAACGAATGGAATATGACTTTTATTATATTCAAAATTGGTCTTTTGCCCTTGATTTAAAGATTCTTTGGATGACTTTAAAACGAGGTTTTATTGATAAAAGTCTGACCTAATTAATTAACTCCCGCCAAATTGAAACTGAAAATCTAGATTATATTTTTTAGAATCGATCCAATTAAAATTTTTCCCCATCGAAGGGATGAGGGGCACCGCCCAGGCGGCAAAAGGTCTTCACTGCTTCTCTCTGGGGTCCTTCTTTTAAGAATAGACGTTTTAGATTTGGCGAGAGGTTGAAAGTTTATTCTTGACCTAGGCTGAACTCAAGATGGATGGGGAAGAAGAATTGGAGAAGGAAGGAAGAAAGTGTATTGGTCAAAAATAGTTCCAGAAAAGAAGCCAGTGGACAATTTTATTCGCAATTTGATTTAGGGAAGGAGACATCGTCAACACTTTTCGAATAACAAAGAAAAAACGATGCGAAAGGAGGAGTTATTACGATAGCCTCAAAAAATTATGAAGAAGTTTTAAAGAAGATGCTAGTGGAATTTATTAATCAAGAGGATCCACTTTTAGCCATGTTGGAGTGGTTAGTCCATCAGCTCATGCAGATGGAAGCTGAAAGTAAAGTTGAAACAGTCAAGGGTAAACATTCCCCAGAGAGGCGGACTCTTTTGAAGGAAATTTATTTTGAAAAAAGAAGATGCTTCCAACGGAGGGCGTAACCGATTCCTGAGCAGAAAGTTAGTCCAAATGTCAACAAATAGAGCCAATTAAGAAAGGAGGGGGTGGATTGAAGAATATTACAGAAAAGAACTAAGGTGATAACCACTACCTGAGAGACAGTGGTTGCTTTTCCCAGGAGAGAGGGGCGAAAATGCTTAACACCTTTGAGTCGGTGGAGAATTAAGGCAGTGATTACTATCATAACGTCTCGAGTGACGACAATAATAATTAACCACAAGGGTAAAATGTTACTCATATTTAGGGAAGGTAGACCTAAGAGGATGTAAGCACTGGCCATGAGCAGTTTATCAGCCGCGGGGTCAAGTAAAGTGCCTAGTTTGGAACGCTGGTGAAGAATTCGAGCCGCTGTTCCATCAAGAATATCAGTTAAGCCAGCCAGGAGAAAAATATAAAAGGCTTTCTGAGTTTCTGCTTGGAGAAGGAAGTAAATGAAAAAAGGAATTAAAATAATTCGGACACTTGTAAGAAAATTAGCTAAATTGAAATATTCTGTTTTTAACTCCTCAGGGTGTTGAGTAGTGATTTATGCCTCCTCAGTTTGTATCTTAAAGATTAATATAAGTTTTCAAACTCACCGGATTAGATTAAGAATTATATCTAAAGTTTTCGTAGCTTCAATACCAGAGATAGGACGTTCGGTTTCAAACTTTTTCTCTGGATTGAGAGACATTAAATCGTAAGAGAGAACGAAGAGGATGGGCTGATAGTAATAATTGTCTGGACTGACATCATCCAACTGAATTTTTTCCGGAGGAATTTGTTGGATGAAACGGAATCCTTTTCTTTGAAGATAGTTGACTAAGCGGTAAATGATTTCAGCAAACTCGGCCCGAGTAACAACTTTTTTGGGTTGAAAAGTATGATTGGGGTAGACTTCTAGTAAACCTAGGGAAGCTGTGGTCAAAATGAACTTAGCTGCCCAGGAGGTGGCAATATCAATCAATATGGGAGGCCGTCCAGCTGGTTTTTCCAAATAATTTTTAAATTTTACTCCAATGAGGGCGGCTATATCTTCCTTAGTTAGGGCTTCGAGAGTAGGAATTTTTTCATACTGGCTAGGCAATTCAAAAATGCCCAGCCTGTTTTTTAAGCGCTCGATTGTCTCTTTAATCTGTTTGTCTTCAGGTTTGATTTGTTGTAGTTTTTGGTAAATTTCCAGACTCTTCTTATAATTTTGGCGCAAAAAGAGAAGTTGACCATATTTTTCCAAAACGGTTGGATTTTGAGGTTCTTTCTGGTAAACAGTTTGCAGATGGATAAGGGCCTGATCATAGTTTTTTTCTCGGAGATAAATGTCGGCCAGTAAGAGGTTAGCTTCAATGGATTCCGGGGAGTAATATAAGCTGGCCAAGAGGGCTTTTTTAGCTTCCTCGGGGTTGTTCTGGGAAAGAGCGGCTCGAGCCAAAGCTAATTTTTCATTAGTTTTTCTAGTCCGGAGAGTTCGATATTTTTCCAAAGCCCAGGGGTGATGAGGTCGGCTTTTTAAAACTTCTCTAAGTTCCGCGAGAGCTGCTTCCTCGTCACCTTCTTCTAGATGGAGCTGAGCCAATCCTAGATAGGCTAGATAAAGTTGTGGTTGGTATTTCAAGGCAGTTTGGAAATATTCTTTAGCCGCAACTTTATTCCCTTGGAGATAAGCAGTGTAACCCAGTCCGATATAATAGAAAGGACTTTCCGGAGAAAGGCGGGCAAAGAGTTTTTGGGCTTTTTCCGGATACCCCTGCTGAAGATAAGTCCACGCATCTTCGACTAAAAGCCGATCTTCTAAGGAGAGAGAAGTGACTATATCTGGAGCTAAAGGTTCAAAATAGAAAGAAGGAGGTTGAGGATGATAAGTGGCACAGGAGGCCGCCAGAAGTAAGGCGAGAAGAAAAAGGGGCAGGATGCTTTTGTTCAATTTGTTTCTCCTTGAATTAGATAAGGTAAAAAGGGCAGCATGTGAACATTACGGGCGAATACCCGGAGAATAATGGCCTTGCCTAGATTTTTTTTCTGAAGAATAAAAGACCATTTGGCAAAAGACTCCACCAAGTGTCTTTCTTCATAAGGAATGCGGAGATGGAAGAGCTGAAAGTCGCGGAAAAGAACAGAGCGTAAAACAGCTTTTAGTTCTTCCAAACCTTGGCCGGTTCGAGCGGAAACAAAAACAGAATTTTGGTTTATTCGCTTTCGTCCTTCTCTCATCTTTTCTCCGTCAGGCAGAAGGTCTATCTTATTAAAAACTTTTATGATAGGGATGTCAACAGCTCCAATTTCTTCCAGGATTCTTTCCACAGAGGCGATGTGTTGTTGACATTGGGGAGAGGAAAGGTCTATTACATGAAGCAGACAATCAGCTTGTTTGACTTCTTCCAAAGTGGCTTTAAAAGCCGAAATTAACTCAAAGGGGAGATGTCGAATGAAACCCACGGTATCACTGAGGAGAAAGGAGACTCCATCGGGATAAGTAACTCGCCGCAGAGTGGGGTCAAGGGTAGCAAATAGTTTAGGGGAGACCAGACGGTTGGCTTGGGTGAGGGCATTAAAGAGGGTTGTTTTGCCAGCATTAGTATAACCAACTAGAGAAACAGTCGGCCACGGATATTTTTGGCGGCTTTTTCTTTGTTCCTCTCGCCGCCGTTGAATCCGCTGAAGATCTCGTTTGATACGGGTAATTCGATCTTTGATACGCCTTCGATCTTCTTCGAGTTTTTTCTCGCCGGGTCCTCTTGTGCCTATGCCACCCCCCAAGCGAGATAAACTCTGTCCTTTCCCTGATAATCGGGGAAGAAGGTAATTCAATTGGGCCAATTCGACTTGTAATTTACCTTCTTTACTTAGAGCGCGCTGGGCGAAAATGTCGAGAATTATTTGAGTTCTGTCCAGAACTTTAACTTCGAGAGCTTCCTCTAAATGGCGCTGCTGAATAGGAGAGAGATTATGGTCGAAGATGACGCAGGAGGCTTGGGTTTTCTCTATCAGCTCCCGTAATTCATCTACCTTTCCTTCACCGATGTAAAATCTGGGATTTATTTCGGTTCTGAATTGGAAAACTTCCTGAATGACTTGAGCCCCGGCGGCTTGAACTAATCCCCGAAGTTCTTCCATAAAAATATCTGCGGCTGCTTTTTCTTTGAAGGAAGTTGATAAGTGAACCAGAATTGCCTTTTCAGTTTTCATGGGAGGTCCATTTATTCTTGATAAATTCAATTATTTGGGCAGTTTGGTGGGGCGAGAACCAGTGGATGCCTTTCATCCGCCGAAACCAAGTGAGTTGACGTTTGGCATAATGACGAGTGTCTCTTTGAGTTAATCTAATAGCTTCTTCCAGGGGAATCTGGTGTCGAATGACCTGAAGAGCATATTTATATCCCAAAGCTTTGAAAGGAGGAGCTTCTTCCGGAATCCCCCGGCGGAGCAGTTGAGCCACTTCGTCAATTAAACCGGCGGCAAACATTTTTTCCACTCGTTTATCTATTCGTTCATATAATTCTTTTCTTTTTAATTTTAGACCAATTTTCAAGGTGAGGAAATTCTGGACGAAAGATTTAGTTTTTTGAAAATGATGACTAAGAGGTACTCCCGAAACTTCATAGACTTCTAGGGCACGAATAATTCTGATTTTGTCCTGGGGACTTATTTTTTGGGCATAATTAGGATCTATTTGCTTTAATCTTTCCCAAAGGTAGCTCAAGCCTTGAGTTTGGGCTTCTTTTTCCAGTTTTTCTCTTATTTGAGGATGTCGCCCGACACCAGGAAACAGGCCTTCTAACAGAGCTTGAAGGTACAAGCCAGTCCCTCCAGTGATGATTGGCAGATGATCCCGGCTCCAGATTTCTTTCATGGCTTTTAAAGAAAGACGGACGAAATCAGCGGCTGTAAACTGTTGGGTAGGAGGTATGATATCCAAAAGATGATGGGGAATACCCTCTCTTTTAGCCGGAGGAATTTTGTCGGTGCCAATATCAAATCCTTGATACACTTGCATGGAGTCACAATTTATAATTTCTCCCTGAAAAATCTGGGCTAATTGAATAGCTAAGGCACTTTTGCCGACGGCGGTAGGGCCGAGGATGACCAATAATTTTTTCTTAGGGTTGAAGGGAGCTTTCATCCGAAAATCCAGCGAAGAAGGAGATAGATTGTACATAGAGAAATAAAGATAAGAATAGCCAATAACTGTCTTTTGGGAATATTCATTTTGAGAATGACCGTAAAGCTTCTATCAGTCGAAGTTCATGATCATCGCCCAATGTTTTTTTAACAGCTAAAACTTGTGTCAGGAGTAGCTCATTAAGTCCTTCAATAATTTGGGCCTGGGTTTCGGGAGAGGCATAGGCGATGCCTGATTTAAAGACGCGGCCAAAATTGATACGACCGTTTTCATCAATTTCTACTTCGGAGAAAATGGCGGGTAGAGACGATTTTCCTTCAGAGATGGACTTTTGAATAATATTGGCCGCCACCGGGCCAATTTCCTTGGAGAGATATTTAAAGATTAAAGCTGATTTTTCCAGGAATAAATCAATTGTTTGGGCCAATTTTTGGGGAGAAGCGGGCTGGAAGCGACTGATGGTTTTAGCCAGGGAAAGATTGACCATTTTGAAACAACTAAAAAGAAAGAGAAGACGGTAAGTTTCTTGTTCCCCTAATTGACTAAGGCGGAGGAGTTCTTCTAGAGTTATTGGCGCCGCCAGAAGATGAAGAAGATATTTAGCTGGTTCTGACAATTGGGGAAGAGGCAGGGAATTTTTTTGTAATTTAATCGTCACGGTTTTGTCAGGATAGAATTTTTGAAATTGTTCCAAGTTCTGGATCCTAAATATTCCCTGTTGGACAACTTCAGGAGAAGAAAGTTTTATTAAGAGAGTGCCGCGGGGAAGATGAGAGTGCGGCAGAAAACTGAAGTTTCCTTCAGATAACTCAAATAATGGTTGAATACTCGTCAAATAAAAATCACGAAGATAATTCCAGATCAACTGAGCTGGAAGTTGAGAGTTTTCTATAAGACTTCTTACAAAGGAGACTGATAATGCTTTTTGGTCTAAACTCATAATAAACTTTTTTTCTATAGATTTAACCTGAGTAGCCAGAAACTCTAAAAATCTGGTTCGATCTATGACTTCAAGAGTAAGGGCTAAATCTCCTTCTTGGAAAATAATTTCAGAGGGGTAGTCTGGGAGTTGGATTTTAAGGACACCCGTGAGTCGAGACCGCCAAATTTCCAGACAGAGGGCTGGAAAGGGAGTTTGTTGAAATTGACCTCTAATGGTCATGGGAATGGTTTTCTCCCTTTTGAGGTCCTTGCATTTCTTAATTCAATCTTTTGAAAATTCAAAAAATAAATTGTGCTTTATTCTTTAGACAAGATAATTTTATAACTGACGCCGGCCTACCTGTCAATTCAAGTTAATTAAAAAATATTTTCTGAGGGTGAGGTTTTTACCTGTCGTCTGTGAGGTAAAGGGAAGGAAAAGGAAGGGAGTAATTTCCGAGAGAAAATTAACTTGGCTCTGATTCAGCTCAGAAACTGACGTCCAATGAGGCCGATGATGATGTAAATTATGCTTTTTAGCGCCCAAAATCCATAAGAGATATAGAGGGCTTTTTTGAACTCAATTTTAAAAGCTGAGGCAATTCCATAGCCTAAAACGCCGAACATCCAGAGTTGGAAAAAATCAAATTGGCTGAGGATGATGAAACCGGTAGAGGTGACCTCGAGCTGCGGGAAAAAAGCCGCTAGGCTGGTGGTGGTTTGCATGATTGATTTTTTGGAGAGGATTAAAAAAAGTCGTACTCCATTTCCGAGAATTTTATCAATGAAATTAGCATAGAGATAATGAGTCCAGACTTGCTTGAAGTTGCCTTCAGTCGAAGAGAATCGGCCCATTATAAGGAGAATTAGAGATGAAAGAAGTAAGCCAATGAGAAGAGTAATTGGGCTGAGGATTAGACTCCGGAGGATGATAGTTGAACTGGGCGGCTTCTCTAAATTGGCCAGGGTTTGGTTAAAACGTTCTTCTCCCATCCTTTCTTTAAGTTGAAGGTTGTTTTTCATCATTTGCGCTTGATCCTGGAGAGCATAGGGCGTGGTAAGATAGCTGAAGACCATGTAGGCGACGAGAAGGAGGATTAAGGCCTCAATCCAGCGAGGTCGGTTGGTGAGATCGTCAAAAGTTGGACGAGGATTAGTAAAAATGCCCAGAAAGCGTTGGCTGAAGTTCATGCTGACTCCTTTCTGATTTCATCTTCGATTTTTCCATCCCGGAGAAAGATTATTCGCTGAGCCTGATCGGCAATCTCGCGGTCATGGGTGACCAAAAGAATAGTATTGCCTTGTTGGTGAATTTTATGAAAGAGTTTCATTATTTCTTGTCCGGTTTTTGAATCGAGATTGCCGGTGGGTTCATCGGCCAGGAGGAGGGAAGGTTCATTAACTAGAGCTCGGGCAATAGCTATCCGTTGTCTTTCTCCTCCGGAAAGCTCGGAAGGACGATGATGGGCTCGGTGTTCCATTTCGACCATTTCCAGAGCCCTTTTGACTTTCTCTTCTCTTTCCTTTTTTGAAGCCCCTCTATAGATTAAGGGCAGTTCAACATTATGGAAGGCTGTCGCCCGGGGAAGAAGATTAAAGACTTGAAAGACAAAGCCGATTTCTTGATTCCGAATATAAGCTAACTCATTTTCCGTCAGTTCACTGACTAAGCGATTGTTGAGATAATATTCTCCCTTAGTAGGGGTATCAAGACAACCTATAATATTCATTAAAGTAGATTTGCCTGAGCCAGAGGGGCCCATAATGGCCACAAATTCATTTTTATTAATGGTAAAACTAACGCCACATAGAGCCGGCACTTCATGCCGGCCTAATTGATAAATCTTCCACAAATCCCGGGCGACAATTAAATGTTGGTTGTTCTGGTTGCTTGTGATCATCACCGCTAATTTACGAGCTGGTTTTTTCTTCCGGTTTAATTAAATCACCATCATTCAGTTGGCGGAGAGCACTGAAGGGGCCGACAACGATGAGATCCCCTTCCTTAAGACCTTCCTTAATTTCGATTTTCATTTCGCCCATAATACCTTTTTTGACTGGAGTAAATTTGACGCGATTGTCAGCTCCTACCAAGAAAACTCCTTCCTGTTTGGTGGGCTGACTTTTTTCGCCGGTGGCCGGTTCTTCTTTGATAACGATGGCCGAAATAGGTACGGCCAGGACGCCTTTTTTCTCAGCGGTAATGATATCGGCCGTGGCTGACAGCCCCGGTTTCAATTCCGGTGGGGGATCGTCCAGAGTAATGACTACTTTAAAATCTTTGGATTCTTCAGAAGAGGTCAGTTTCTGGAGGGCGGAACTACCTATTTCAGTCACGTGGCCTTTCAATGTTTTCTCTGGAAGGGCATCTACTTTTATTTCTGCTGGTTGGCCAAGTTTGATACCAATGACATCTGTTTCATCGACTAGAACTTCGACTTCCATTACGGAAAGATCGGCGATAGTCATGAGAACTGTACCGGGATTATTCATTGTGCCGACCAGGGCTATTTCTCCTTCTTCAACTCTGAGGCTAGTAATAATGCCATCAATAGGAGAATTATAAACGGTTTTATTGAGATTATCCTGAGCACTTCGGAGGGCCGCCTCGGCTTGTTTGATTTGAAAAAGAAGGGCTTCGTATTGAGCTTTAGAGACTTCATACTGAGCTTGGGCTGCCTCAAGTTGTTCCTGGCTGATGAGTTGTTCTTCATAAAGTTTTTTCTGACGTTGGTAAAATTTTTCATCTTTTTTCAAGACGGCTTCAGCCCGGATTAAATCAGCTTTGTAAGATTGGAGTAAGGCTTTATTGCGGTCTACTTCAGCTTGATATTGAGTTGAGTCTAGCATGAGGAGAAAATCACCGGCTTTAACTCGCTGTCCCTCTTCCACCCCGATTTTGACAATTCGCCCTGGAATATGCGCACTTATATTTATGTTTTTTCGGGGTTTTATTTCGCCTGAGGCAGAAACAATAGACACAAGATCAGCTCTCTCGACCTTGGCCACCGAAACTTTAAGAGCCTTTTCCCGTTGGGCACGAAGATTAAAGAAAATAATGAGAATAATAATTAAACCTATCAGGGAGAAAAAGATAATTTTCTTTTTCTTGGATTTATTTTTCTTAGCATCCATTTCAGCACCTTTTAGCTGGATAATCATATTATAGTACGAAGGAAAAGGCAAAAAAGTTTAGATTAGTGAGCGGCGAGCCTTAGCTGGAAAAGCTAGCCTTTTTAAGAGTCTCTTCTGGGCCTATGTTGCCAAAAAAAAGGCAAGTTGTTAAGATGAAAAAACCATGGAATATTTTAAATATCTGGATCTGGCGGTCAAAATAGCCCGGGAAGTAGGAGATTTTCTCCACAGCCATCTGACTGATCAACAAAAAGAGGTGAATTATAAAGGCGCTATAGATTTAGTTACCAGGTGGGACCTGGAGGCTCAGGCAATGATTATAAGTCGCCTCCAGGAGAATTTTCCCCATCATGAGATTCTGGCCGAGGAGGAGAAAGTTCGCCAACAAAATGCTGCCGGTAATTATCGGTGGATTATTGATCCCTTGGATGGAACAACCAATTATGCCCATAGTTATCCGGTGTTTTGTGTTTCGCTGGCTTTAGAAATAAAAGGGGAAATTGTTCTGGGAGTGATTTATGACCCTAATTTCCGGGAATGTTTTACGGCTCTCCAAGGCCAGGGTGCTTGGTGCAATAATCATCCCATTAAAGTTTCTCCAGTAAATGAACTGGATAAAAGTCTCCTCGCCACGGGCTTCCCTTATGATGTTCGCGAGAGTGAGGTCAATAATATTGATCACTTTGTAAATTTTTTAAGGCGAGCTCAGGCTATCAGACGCTGTGGTTCAGCTGCAATTGATTTATGTTATGTGGCTTGCGGCCGCTTTGATGGCTTCTGGGAATTGAAGCTTAACCCTTGGGATGTTGCTGCCGGGGCCTTAATTGTTGAGGAAGCTGGAGGAAAAGTCTCTGATTTTTCGGGAGACAAGTTAAATATTTATGGGCGTGAAATTGTGGCTTCGAATGGACTAATCCATGAGGAAATGATTCAGGTGTTAAAGCTGGGGAAAAGGCCATGAAGGAGATGTTGAGTTTTTGGAAGATAAAATTTTGCTGTCTCTGTTTGGTCTGTTGTTCGGTGATAGGCCTAATTGGCAGCCGAATTAGTTGGGGTCAGGACCAGGGGCAGAGGAAAGGAAGATTTTTAAGACCAGGTGAATGGACGGAGGTAGTTGTCCCGGCGGATAAAAATTGGACGGATACCGGTCTGGAAGTTTTGGCCGGACAGAGACTTATTTTTCGGGCCACCGGAGGAATTTCGCTCCAGCGAGGCAACCCTATTGCTTATTGTGGTCCGGAGGGTTATCCTCTTAAAACTGTCCAGCAACCTCTGAAGGATCAAAATATTGGTGCCCTAATCGGTAAGGTAGTCAAACTTATCTCTATTGAGAAAGATGAGAAGACTGGCGAAGAGAAAAGAAATGAAATTGAAGAAATCTTCTATATTGGCCGCGGCCGCCAAATTTATCTGCCCCTCGACGGCCACTTGTATTTGGGTATTAATGAGGTGGTAGTGGGTGACAACGTGGGTTCCTTTCGGGTGGAAATAAGAGCGGGCAGATAAAAAATAAATTATATTTTTCTTCCCCGGGGGCCTTGACCCTGGGCCAAGAATTTTTCCAGAAATTGAATATCATAACGGCCTGCGAGAAAATCCGATGAAGAGAGGATTTTAAGGTGAAGCGGTAGATTAGTCTGAATGCCGACAATGGTCGTCATTTCCAAGGCTGTGTGCATTTTGGCAATGGCTTCTTGGCGGGAAGGGGCATGGGTGATGATTTTGGCCAGGAGAGAGTCATAATAAGGTGGAATGACCCATCCGGAGTAGGCCGCAGTATCCACTCTGACTCCTGGACCACCCGGTAATACCAGAAAATCAATCTTACCTGGGGAGGGAATGAATTTTTCCGGGTCTTCAGCGTTGATGCGGCACTCCAGACTGTGTCCCTGGGGACGCAAAGAGTGAGCGAGAGAAAGTTTTTCGCCGCTGGCCAGACGGATTTGTTCTTTGACTAAATCGACATTGTAGAGCATTTCAGTTACCGGGTGTTCCACTTGGATACGAGTGTTGGCTTCCATAAAATAGAAATTTTTCTTATTGTCGACCAAGAATTCGAAGGTGCCCAAACTCTTGTAGCCGATGGTTTTGGCCGCTTCTTCAGCGGCGCGAGCCATTTTTTTCCTGGTTTTTTCATCCAGAAAAGGTGAAGGGCTTTCTTCGATTAATTTTTGGTGTTTGCGTTGGATGGAACATTCCCGCTCACCCAAAGCCAAGACATTCCCATAGTTGTCGGCAATGATTTGGATCTCAATATGGTGGGCTGAAATAAGGTATTTCTCGAGATAAAGGGCTGGATTACCAAAAGAGGCTTCAGCCTCTGATTGGGCAATAGAAAATTGTTCTTCCAACTGGCGGGGGGAGGTAACGATTCTCATTCCCTTGCCGCCGCCCCCGGAGGCTGCTTTAAGAATGATGGGATAGCCAATTTTCTGCGCTATTTTTTTGGCTTCCTGGAAATCTTCGATGACGTTGTCACTACCAGGAATAACCGGTAATTTAGCTTCTTTCATCCGTTGGCGGGCCTGGTTTTTGTCGCCCATCATTTGAATGATGGAAGCTGGGGGGCCAATAAAGACCAGTCCTTCGGCCTCACAAATTTCAGCAAAGCGAGGGTTTTCAGCCAAGAAGCCGTAGCCGGGATGAATAGCTTCAGCCTTGGTTATTTCGGCGGCACTGATAATATTGGGAATGTTGAGATAACTTTCTGAGGCCGGAGCGGGACCGATACAAATTTTTTCATCAGCGAGGAGAGTGTGTAAACTCTGTTTGTCGGGTTCGGAATAGACAGCCACGGTTTTAATTCCCAGTTCTTTGGCTGCCCGGATGATCCGGAGGGCGATTTCTCCTCGATTAGCAACCAGAATTTTGGAAAACATGATTCACGACTTGAGTGGTTTAAGAGCAAAGAGTTTTTGCCCAAATTCAACAGGTTGACCGTTTTCTACTAGAACTTCTTCAATCACCCCATCAATGTCAGCTTCAATTTCATTCATAAGTTTCATAGCTTCGATAATGCATAAAGTTTGATTTTTCTTGACTGTATCACCGATTTCGACAAAAGGCGGGGCCGAAGGATTAGGCGCCCGATAAAAAGTACCCACCATAGGTGAAGTAATGTAATGAAGGTTATTTTTGACCTCGGTTTTAACCCGCTTAGTTGGCGTTTCGGTTCCGGGTGGAGGAGATGCTTCTTCAGTGGTAACAGGGGGAGAAGTGCTCTGTTTTTCCCGGACTATTTTTACGCGGAAGCCCTCCACTTCCAATTCGAACTCTGTCAAATTTTTTTCTTCAAGGAGATTAATAAGTTTAATAATTTCCTGATAATCTATTTTGGATTTCATTATTTTCTCTCCTAATTTTGTGACCCTTCAGTTATCTTTTATCTTTTTTCATTTTGCGTTCATTAAACCCATAGCCCAAAATTTCTTATTAACCTTAATTATTCTGCCCCTTAATGTCAAGTTAAGGAAGCCTACCAAGTTAAGACCTCTGGCTGGTCATTTTAAGAAGAACTCAAAGGCTAAGAACCTGTTGTGTCTTGAACCGTTGTCTCCAAAGCGTTCCTGACTGCTGGTTCAAGCAGGTTTTTCTGGGGTTTGAAGTTCTGATATCTACTCCGGACAAGGAAAGCTTAAAGTCAGGTCTGGGCCTTTTGCTTTTGCCCTAAAAATGCCTTAAAAGAAAGTCCCCCGAGGAAAAGTTTTAGCTTAGCTGGTTTAAATTGCCCCCATTGGCTATTATCTTATTTCAAGCTCTCTTTAACTCTGGTAGAAGACTGGCTAAGGTTTGGATTGAAACATAATTTTTTCTTCAGATCTTTTGGGAGGAGGCAGCTGCTCAGTTGACCGGCGAAATGATAGGTGAGAGAGGGGGAGAGGATGAGATCTCTCAACCCCGGAGTCCGAGGCCAGGGAAGAGGCAACTGTTTGAGGCTTTTAGAGAAAACAGGGATTGACCCGCGGCTTGAACCCGTTTTAGACTTGAATACCTCAGAGAAACAGAGATGGCCTCAGACAGTAGGGATAAATGAGCCAGGCAGGTATCATTGACGGATGAAGAAAATTGGCTTAGGATGAGAAACGACTCTACCTGGGAGGAAGAGACATGCTGGACCAACTGTCAGCCCGCCTCCAGAAAGCCCTCAAATTTCTCCGGGGCGAAGGCAAGATTACCGAAAAGAACTTAAACGAGGCCCTGCGGATGATTCGTTTGGCCTTTCTCGAGGCCGATGTCAACTATAAAGTCGTCAAAGAATTTGAAGCCCAGGTTAAGGCCAAAGCCTTAAATGAGCGGGTTTTGGAGAGTTTAACGCCGGCCCAGCAAGTAATTAAAATTGTTCGGGATGAATTGACCCAGATTTTAGGCAGCAGCCGGCAGAAGCTCCTGACAGCCCCGTCCCCTCCGACAATTTACCTGTTGGTTGGCCTGCAGGGAGTGGGCAAGACCACCACCACAGCCAAGCTGGCTCTGTTGTTGAAAAAAGAAGGCAAGTCACCTTTATTGGTGTCTTTCGATTTGAAGAGACCGGCGGCCCAGGAACAATTAAAAATATTGGGCGCTCAGTTGCAAATAGAAGTATTTGGTTTGACTCCAGCAGACTTTAAAGACCCGGCCGCCGCCACGCAGAAGATATTGAATTATGTCCGCCAGCATCATTTTGACTATCTCCTGGTCGATACCGCCGGCCGACTGCACATCGACCAGGAATTGATGGATGAATTAAAGTTAGTTAAATCACTGTTTCAGCCAACCGAGGTTATTTATGTGGGGGACGCTCTCACAGGACAGGACGCAGTCAGAAGCGCCCAGGAGTTTGAACGGCAAATCGGCCTTGATTCTATCATTCTGACCAAATTAGATGGCGATGCCCGTGGTGGAGCGGCCTTATCCATCACTTATATTACCGGCAAACCGATTAAGTATATTGGTGTGGGTGAAAAGTCGGATCAGCTGGAGCCCTTTCACCCAGAGCGGATGGCCTCCCGGATATTAGGGATGGGAGATGTCCTCTCGTTGATTGAAAAGGCCGAAGAAGCAGCTGACCGACAACAGGCAGAAGAATTAGCCCGCCGTATCAAGCGACAAGAATTCAGTTTGGAAGATTTTCGTCAACAATTAGTTCAGTTGCGGAAAATGGGCTCCTTTTCCCAAATCTTGAGCTTGCTGCCTACCGGAGGTATGTTTAAACATCTGCAAAAAATTAACTTAGATGATAAGCGATTAATTCATTTTGAAGCCATAATTAATTCCATGACTCCCCAGGAAAGGGAAAATCCCAAAATCATTAATGGCAGTCGTCGCCGGCGGATTGCTTTGGGCAGTGGTCG
>QMPV01000033.1 GCA_003648765.1 Candidatus Aminicenantota bacterium | reverse complement strand
ATTTTGGTATCGTGGGTGATCTCTTCGAAGTTGTTCCTCATCTGGAAGAGGAATTAAAAAAATATAAGAGTCAAACCTAAGGCATTCTTCTTTTTATTAAAAGGACGACAGCTCAGCCGACCGGCTTTGGGCGAATGGTAAGAATCCTTTTTCTCTTCCCAACATAATTTGTTTGAGGGCCATAGCCCTCAAGCGGAAGTCTCTGTTTATGGCGGGCCTCCTCTCCAGTCTTAAGTCCCATTAGGGATTTTTGTTGGGGATAAGTTGACTTAAGTTTTCTAACTGGTGAGTTAACAGTTATTCTTCGGGATAAACCTCTTTTCCAGGGTGATTCGAACTTTTAATAAGGACTACTCTCCCCGCGACCGCTCTGGAGAAGCACTTGGTTGGTGGCTGAACGGGATTCTCCGACACTAGTCACATAAATGGCGGGGGAGTCCACTACCGGACATTTGTTTTCACAGATGCCGCAGCCTGTACATCTTTCCAGCTCGACAAAAGGAGCCCGCTGGGTGGTGGTGGAGCCATCGGGCAGTTGAACTGTGGTCTCCACGAGTTGAATTGCTTTAGGAGAAACTGGACAGTGTTCTTCGCAGACTAGACAGGGCTCCCCGATTTTCCAGGGGATACATCTGTTCTTGTCCACCCAGGCAGTGCCGATCTTAACCGTAGCTTTGTCTTCAACCCGAAGAGGCTGAATGGCCCCAGTTGGACAGACTTGGGAACAGAGTGTGCAATAATACTCACAATGACCGATACGAGGGACTAGAATCGGCGTCCAGACGCCTTCGGGTCCAGCCTCAGTCAGGGCTGGTTGGAGACCGTTGGTGGGGCAAACTTTCATACATTCCCCACATTTGACACACTTTTGAAGAAATTGCTCTTCAGGCAATGCTCCTGGAGGACGGATGCGTTTGGCTGAAGCTCGGACTCGGGAGGGAGAGAGCCGAAAGAAAGGCACCGCCAAGGCCCCGAGTAGAGTTGTGGCCAGAAGCTTGCGCCGGGAAAGGTCAACCATGGCGGCTGGTTGGGGGCGAAGAATGAAGGGAAAAGTGATGGCGGACGTCGGGCAGATTGCTCCGCAGGTAAAACAGTAAACACATTCAGTTATAGCCCATTTTTCCTGAGGATAGGGGATGGCGTCGGTCTCGCATTGTAAGGTACATAGCCCACATTGGATACACTTGTCCTCGTCAAGATGAAGCTTTAAGCGGTTCCAGCGGGCAAAGAGGCCCAGAAGAGCGCCCAGAGGACAGAGATAGCGACACCAAAATCGCTCTTTTTTTAAATTAAGTAAGGCTATCCCGATAAAGATGAGCCCCAAACCAAGAGCCTGGAGAAATATCGTATTAACTCCTAGGTTTTCTGAAAATTGAACCAGTGTATCGCCTAAGGCAAAGAGGTGGAGTTGATAAGTCAGGGTGAGAAATGCGGAGAAAATAAAGGCCAAAGCGGGTAAAAGACTGGTGACAAAAGATCGATAGAGAAGGGAGAAAGGATCGAAGAAGCCCACTAGATTGAGACCTAGAAGGGCGGCACTCAATAAAAAGACCAGTAAGTAATATTTCCAGGCTTTAGGGGAAAAAGTGTCTTGGCTTTTAATCTTCAGCCATTTTAGTTTTTTGAACAGAAAGGAGAAGAATTGCTGGATGGCGCCAAAGGGGCAAATCCAACCACAGAAGACCCGTCCCAGAAGAAGAGTGAGGACAAGAGTGATGATGGAGAAGAGAAAAGCAGAAAAAATAAGGTGGGAGGCCAAGAAAGAAGTCAAACCTATGAGAGGATCAAAGTGGAAAAATATTTCTACGTTGCCGATATAGTCTTCTCCTGGAAAGCGGGTTTGCAAGAGGAGGATGAAAAATAGCGAGAAGAAGAGTAATTGAGAAATGATCCGAGCCAATTGGAGGAAACGGTAGGTTTTAGATTTTTTTCTCGACAATGTTCATTTTCTCCCGATGAATTTCTCCTTGCTTGTTTTGGTACGCCAGGCGTAAAAAGCCTAATTCCTCAGGTTTTATTTCAAAAAGGCCAGCTCCCAGAGCATCCACAGCCACATAATCTTGGCCAGCAATTACAGTTTTGGCCAGTTTGACATCCGAGAGGCGGCCTCCTTGGGGTCCATTTCTCCAGAGAATGCGATAGCCATCGAGAATAGTCAAAGTTGGTTTGAAAAAAGCGGCTAGATCAACCATGGCCTGATCGAGTTTTTGGTGGAGTTGATTACGGTTGCCGCCGAGGGCTCCCAACCAGTTCTTCATGCCCATCGTCAGACGGGAAAGGCTGTGATGTTTGGCAATAGGCACATTAATTATCTTATCGGTTTCAATAAATTCAGTATAAACTTCCCACTCCTTCAACCATTCACCATGAATAGAAACTTTTTTGAGGCGATGGGGATTAGGGAAGAGCACTTTAGCGCCGGCCGCCTTAGCCGCTTTGGCGATACCGGAACGGGCATAGGTGCGGCGGGCCGGATTGCAAGGGTTATCTAGCACTTTAACTTCTTTGGCGCCAGCTTCTAGAGCCAGTTTAACCACAGTGGCCACTACCTCAGGATTAGTGCAAGCGGCCTGTTTGGGAGTTCGATCCCAGCCGATGTTGGGTTTGACCACAACTACATCTCCTCGGGAGATGAATTTGGACATGCCTCCCAAAAGGTTGACGGCTGTAGTTACCAGTTGGCCAGGGGAATCGCCTTGAACAACAGCGATAGGAGAACCTGGGGTGGCTGATTGAGCCCAACTCCAAGGACGAAGAGAGACAACTAAGCTTCCCCAAGCTAAATCTTTAATAAAAGTTCTTCTTTTCATGATTTTATCCTTTACCCAGTGATTTGACATAATTAATTATACCCTCATAAATTCCGTAGGCAATTTCTTGGCGGTAACGGGCTGTTTTTAGTCGTGATTCCTCAGTGGGATTACTTAGATGAGAGATTTCTACTAGGACTGAAGGCATTTCGGCGCCAATCAGAACCCAGAATGGCCCTCCCTTGACACCCATATCTTTAATGGCTGAGAAATGCTTTTTTAAGCGATTAACCAAACTTTTCTGGATAGCTCGGGCCAATTCCTGGGATTCTTTGATTTTGCTGTTCTGGACGATCTTGAGAATGATTTCTTTCATTTTGCCGATGTTTTTAGAGGAAGTGGCGTTTTCCCGGGCAGCAATAGCGTTGACTGTAGGATCAGGGCTGAAATTAAGATAGAAACTCATCACGCCTCTTTTTTTACGGTTGGGATTGGCGTTAGCGTGAATGGAGATGTAAAGATCAGCTCTTTTCTGATTAGCGATGATGGTCCGATTTTCCAGAGGAATAAAAATATCTGATTCCCGCGTGAGAATAACTTCGAACTGATTTTTGGTTTCAAGTAATTTCTTCAAGCGAAGACATATGTCCAACACGACATCTTTTTCTTTTAAACCACTCCGGCCAATACACCCTGGGTCACGACCGCCATGACCTGGGTCGAGTACTATCCGGTGGACACCCAAGCCAAGTTGGCGGGCGAGAGTATAGCCGTTTTTAGTTGGTCGGGCCGGTTGGGGAGGGGTTTCTGGAGAGGCTTTTTCCTGGGGACGAGGATAAATATCCAAGACGATGCGAAAAGGATCGGGCAGAGGGAAGACTTCATAACGTTTGATTTGTTTGAAGTTTAGATCCACGACTACTCGGACCGTTTGGGGTGTTTTTTGAGCGATGCGGATGCGATGAATATAGGGATTATTCACATAGATGGTTTTCCCATGGAGGATAGGATTTAGTTTGGCTTGAAAGACATCGATGTAAACTCTGTCAGGTGATTTCAATTCGTTAAAGATATATTCCCTTAATTGACCCACATCGATGACAATCCGGGTATAGGAGGGATGGGTATAGGACCGGACATTATATACTTCCACTTGGTGTAGAGGAGGAGTCTTAGCCAGGATTGGAGAGACAAAAAGAATCCACCCGATGGCCAACCAGGTAGTTCTTTTCATCATAATATTCCCGACCAATTCTATCTTGACAGTTACATGAGGTCAACGCGAATAATTCAGGCTCCAAATTTTTTCAGTTTACCAGCATGGGCCAGCATGAGAGGCATAACTGAAAGGGCGGGAAAACGTCCTAGATGACCGGCCTGACAGGCGAGTTCGCTAAATCGTTCGACCTGATCGATCCGGGCCGTAGCCGCGTGAAGAAGCAAAGGATTGGGATGCCAGGAGTGACCTTTCAGAGCACAGGGAGTTGAATGGTCGGAAGTGACCACCAGAACTTCAGGTTTTAACTGGAGGAGGCGGGGGATAAAGGTATCCAATTCTTCAATAGCCCGAATTTTAGCTTCCCGGTGGCCATCTTCACCGGCTGAATCTGTTTTTTTAAAGTGCAGATAGAAGAAGTCATAGTGATGATAATTTTCTTCCAGGACATGAAAAATATCTTCTGTTTTTGGCCCTACTTCCAGAATTTCCATGCCCACCAGTTTGGCTAGACCTTTGTACATGGGATAATGAGCTATAGCTGCCGGATGAAGTTGGTAGAGCTCGGTCATGGTGGGGAGAGTGGGATGACGGGCAAACCCCCGCAGGAGAACGGTGTTAGCCTTGGGTTCATCCTTCAGGAGCTCGGTTACCTCATCAATAAATTGATTGACCAGTCGGGCAGTCTCCTCTGCTTCAGGAGCTAAAGCCCGAGTGTAAGTTAAGGGTTTATTTTCTTTTTGAGGGTCAGCATCGCTGAGTGCATCCGAGAGATCTGGAGCGGTAAATTTGACCACAAAACGGTGTTCTTTTCCCGGATAAAGGGTCACTTGAGGATGTGTCTTCTTTTGCCAAGCTTGATTAAGCTGTTCACATAAACGGCGGTTTTCTTCGGTCGGAATTCGGCCAGCCCGGCGGTCAACAATCAAGCCCTCGCGGAGGGTAGCGAAATTTCCTCGTGCCACTAAATCATGGGGACCAACGTCCACCCCTATACCTAGAGCCTCAAGAATGCCACGTCCTAAAAGATATTTAGTTGGGTCATAGCCAAAGAGCGAGAGATGGGCGGGGCCACTCCCAGGAGTAATGCCCATCAGCACGGGGTCGGTCACGCCACATACACTTTCCCGAGCCAGAGCATCAAGGTGAGGCGTATGAGCCTCTTCCAGAGGAGTTTGACCTTGAGTAGGGAGGTCTCCCAGGCCGTCAAGGACTAATAGGACAATTTTGGTTGGCGTTTTAAGAGTTAATTGGCGAGCTAAATCTTCCCAGTTCATGAGAAGAAACTATAGGCAATTAGGAAGAAGATGTCAATCTCTAGGAGGAGAGATGAGGACTCTTTTGGAAAATTTGGTCAAGAAGTCGGATTTTTTATTCCACAACTACTCAAAGTAAAGGAGAGGGAAAAATGCTATTTGCTGCTTGCTCGCCTCGATTTCCTCTGCTACAATCGATTAATGACGATGGTTTTGGTCCTTGACTTTGGTTCCCAATATACCCAATTGATAGCCCGGCGGGTGAGAGAATTGGGGGTTTTTTCTCAGATTGTGCCTTACCATACTCCTTTAGAGGAGATAAAAAAACTTAATCCTCGGGCCATTATTCTCTCAGGAGGGCCCCAGAGTGTCTATGATGACAATGCCCCGTTTCCAGATGAACGGGTATTTTCTTTAGGGATTCCTATCTTGGGAATTTGTTATGGATTACAAGTTATGGCCTCCTTGTTGGGGGGGCAGGTTAGGCCCTCAGCCAAGAGGGAATATGGTTTTGCCCAATTGCTGATCAAGAATGGTCAAGGCTTGCTCAGGGAGATGTCCTCAGGAACACAGGTCTGGATGAGCCACGGTGATTCTGTAGCTAAAGTTCCACCAGGATTTATTGTTTCTGCTTATACACAAAATTGTCCTATAGCTGTGGTTGAGGATCGGCAGAGAAAGTTTTTCGGCGTGCAGTTCCACCCTGAAGTAGTTCATACCCATCAAGGACGCCAGTTACTAGCCAATTTTTTATTTAAATGGGCGGGCTTAAAAGCTGACTGGAGTATGAAGTCTTTTATTGAGCAAAAGATTGGCGAAATAAAAAATCAAGTTGGCCAGGAAAAAGTCATTTGTGGCTTGAGTGGCGGTATTGATTCGCTGGTGACCGCTCTGCTTATTCATCAAGCCATCGGCGCGCGGTTGGTCTGTGTGCTGGTGGATAACGGATTATTGAGAAAGGGGCAATATGAGGAGTTGCTGCGGCGTTTTCGCAGGAAATTTTCTTTTAATTTGATTGGCCGCCGTGAGGAAGAGCGTTTTTTAAAGCGCCTAAAAGGTGTTCTTTCCCCAGAAAAAAAGAGAAAAATTATTGGTGAGGAGTTTATTCGAGTCTTTGAAGATGAAGCTCAACGACAAGGGGGCATTCGTTTCTTGGCTCAAGGGACAATTTACCCTGATGTCATTGAGAGTGTACCTGTCAAGGGGCCTTCGGCTAGTATTAAATCCCATCACAATGTGGGTGGCTTACCTCAGGAGCATGGTTTTGAGTTGGTGGAGCCTCTTCGAGAGCTATTCAAGGATGAAGTTCGGGAAGTGGCTCGGCAGTTGGGTGTTCCTCGCGATATAATTAACCAACACCCTTTTCCGGGACCAGGGCTGGCGGTGCGGGTAGTGGGTGAAGTCACACGTGAGAGACTGTCTTTATTGCGGGAAGTGGATGCTATTTTGTTGGAAGAGATCAAACGGTCAAGGCTTTATCCTCGCCTTTGGCAGGCTTTTGCTGTTTTACTGCCAGTAAAGGCTGTGGGGGTCATGGGGGATCAACGCACATATCAAAGCGTGGTGGCTCTCCGCCTAGTCACCAGTGTCGATGGTATGACGGCTGATTGGTACCCAGCCTCTCCCCGCTTACTTAATCGTTTAGCCACCCGAATTATAAATGAGATTAAGGGCGTCAATCGGGTAGTTTATGATATAACCTCCAAACCTCCAGGGACCATTGAGTGGGAATAGCTAAGTTTCTTTTAATGAGGGACCATGACTGAGAGTCAAGAGAAGAATTCTACTTTTATTCATCTCCATACCCACACGGAATACAGCATTCTGGATGGAGCGTTGCGCTTAGCCGATCTGGTTAAAGCTGCCAAGACCTTGAACATGCCGGCGGTGGCGATTACTGACCATGGGAATATATTTGGGGCCGTGAGTTTTTTTCGGCTGGCCAAAGAAGAAAAGATTAAGCCCATCCTGGGCTGTGAGATGTATGTGGCTCCCGGAAGCCGGAAAGATAAGAATCCCGAGAAAAATCAACCGGCTCACTTCCATTTACTTCTTTTAGTTAAAGACGCACTAGGCTACAGGAATCTTTGTGAACTGATTACCCGCAGTTATACCGAAGGTTTTTATTATAAGCCGCGGATTGACAAAGAACTTTTAGCCCGCCATTCCCAGGGATTGATCGGGCTGTCCGCCTGTTTAAAGGGAGAGGTTAGTTATTATTTGGAACAGGGCCGGGAGGAAGAGGCCGAAAGGGCAGCCCGGGAATATGCCCGGATTTTTTCACCGGGTGATTTTTATATTGAATTGCAGGACCATGGCCTGGAGGCCCAACAAAGAGTTAATCCCCGATTAGTGGCCCTGGCTCGAAAGCTGGGTCTGCCACTGGTAGCTACCAATGACGTCCATTATTTCCGCAAGGAAGATGCGGCCAGCCATGATGTGTTGCTCTGTATTCAGACTAATAAAAAGGTCTCTGAGGCGGACCGGATTCGTTTTGGCACCCAAGAGTTTTATTTCAAATCTTCTGAAGAGATGGCGGCTCTCTTTCAAGATGTTCCAGAAGCAGTGGTTAACACCACCAAAATTGCCGCCCGCTGTAATTTTGATTTTCCGGCGGTCGGCTACTCTTTACCTCGTTTCCAGCCCCCGCCCGGGTTTTCTCTTGAGGAATATTTTGAAAAAATCGCCTGGGAGGGATTGGAGCGAAAATTGGAAGTGTTACGGCCCCGCATCAAAGCCGGGCAGTTGCCTTCGGAGGAGACTTATCGGGAGCGCTTGAAAAAAGAAATCAGCCTGGTCAAGGATATGGGATTTGCCGGCTATTTTCTGATTGTTTGGGATTTGATTCGAGAAGCTCGCTCCCGGGGAATTCCCGTGGGACCCGGTCGGGGCTCAGCCGCCGGGAGTTTGCTGGCCTTTGTTCTGGGGATAACGGCCGTTGACCCTATCGAGTATAATCTTCTTTTTGAACGCTTTCTCAATCCGGAGAGGGTCAGTCTGCCGGACATAGATATTGATTTTTGTGGACGGCGCCGGGATGAAATTATTCATTACGCCACGGAAAAGTACGGCCGGGAGAATGTCTGTCAGATAATCACCTTCGGCACCATGGCCGGCCGTCAGGCGGTCCGGGATGTCGGCCGGGCGCTGGAAGTCCCGCTGCCCGAGGTGGATAAAATCGCCAAAATGATTCCCCCTCAGTCTCAAGGCTCAGCCATTGATAATGCCTTGCAGACGGTTCCCCAATTGAAAGAACTTTACACTAAAAATAGCAAGATTACCCATCTGCTTGACTTGGCCCGCAAACTTGAAGGCCAGGTCCGCCATCCCTCCATTCATGCTGCCGGGATAGTCATTGCGCCTAAGCCGTTGACGGAGTTTTTGCCTCTTTATATGTCCACCCGAGGTGAAATCACTACTCAATTTCCCATGCAGGATATTGAAGCCTTGGGTCTGTTGAAAATGGATCTGCTGGGCCTGCGCAATCTGACGGTTATCAAGGATACTTTGGAATTGATTAAGAAAGACACTGGTGAAGATGTTGATATTGATCATGTCCCCTTGGATGACAAAGAAACTTTTAAACTTTTTCAGGCCGGTAATACAGATGGTGTCTTTCAGTTTGAAAGTGCCGGCATGAAGGCTCTGCTGCGGAATTATAAACCGGAGAATTTTCGCGACTTGATTGCTTTAAACGCTCTTTACCGGCCAGGGCCTCTCCAAAGCGGCATGACTGAGGAGTTTATCAAACGCAAACATCATCCCGAATCCATTAAATATGACCTGCCCGAACTGGAGCCTATTCTCAAAGAGACTAAGGGTTTAATCGTCTACCAGGAGCAGGTAATGATGATTGCCACTGAGCTGGCCGGTTTTTCCCTGGCGGAGGCCGACTTGTTACGTAAAGCTATCGGCAAGAAGAAAACGGCGGTGATGAAAGCCCAACGGGACAGATTTATTCAAGGGGCCAAGAAAAGAGGTATCAGTCAGGCCCAGGCCAATCAGCTTTTTGAGACAATTAATTATTTTGCCGGCTATGGTTTTAACAAATCTCACAGTGCTGCTTATGCCTATCTGGCTTTTCAAACAGCTTACCTAAAAGCCCATTATCCCGTTTATTTTCTGGCGGCTCTTTTGACTTCAGAAGCGGAGAAAGGGGCCACTGACCAGGTAGTTAAATATATTAATGAATGTAAGGAAATGGGTATCCAAGTTCTGCCGCCGGACATAAATGAGAGCGAGCTGACTTTTACCGTAGTCAAGGGCAATATCCGCTTTGGATTATCGGCCATTAAGAATGTTGGTGAGCAGGCAGTTCGCTCAATTCTAGAAGCCCGCCGCAAGAGAGGTCGATTTAAATCACCTTTTGATTTAGTCCGCGATGTCGACCCCAAAGCCGTTAATCGGAAAGTATTGGAAAGCTTGATTAAAGCTGGCGCGCTGGATTCTCTGGGCTGGAAACGTTCCCAGTTGTTTCACCTGGTTGATTCGCTGATTGAGTATAGCCATAAAGTAAGCAAGTTGAGACACTCTCCCCAATCCATGTTGTTTGGACAGGAAGAACTGGAGGCGCCGCCTATCCCCCCCGAAATAGCTGATATGAAGGAGTGGGATGAGGCGCAGGCCTTGGCCTATGAGAAAGAGGCCCTGGGATTTTATATTTCTTCTCATCCGCTGGCTCAATACGGCAATTACTTGCGGCGACTGGTGACGCACTCCATCAATGAGCTGGAAGAGGCCGGCGAGAATGGGCGGGAAATCCGGGTGGCCGGCATTATTGCTTCCCTCAAGCAAATAAAGACCCGTCGCGAGGAGCGGATGGCCACTTTTGTTCTCGAAGATATGACCGGCCAGTTGGAAGTGGTTGTTTTTCCCGAAGCCTATCAAAAGAATTATGAGTATCTCCGGGAAGATCTGCTGGTCTGGGTAAGAGGCAAACTTTCCCGGGAAGCCGATTCTCCTCGGCTGATACTTTCGGAAATTATGCTGTTAGAAGAGGCCCTGGAAAAACAGGCCAAGAAAGTGGTAATTCGGCTGTATTTACCCGGGCTGGAAAAAGTTTTTCTCGAAGAGCTAAAAGAGTTGCTGGCTGAGCATCCAGGCAAATGCCCGGTTTACTTCGAATTGGAGAAGCCTCTCTCCTTTCGCCTTTTACTCCAATCGGTTGAGTGTCAGGGAGTCAGGCCTTCGGATAAACTCCGCCAGCGGGTGGAGAACCTCCTGGGGCAAAATACTTTTTTTGTGGATTATAATAACAATCATCGTTAGTTAAAAAGAAGGGGTCAAGGAAGTAATTGAGTTGGGATTAGCCCTTCACCTTTCCCCTTGGCTAATTGGCCAACTGAGGGTCAGATACTTGTAACAGTTGTCAGACACCATATAACTTGGGCGTCGCATAATTTTGTGGTGTCTGACACCCAAGTAGTGATGCAGACACCCGATAATTTTGTGTCGCATAATATTAAGGTGTCTGACACCAAAGCAATGACACCCAATTAATATGTTCGCCTTACGTCTATTTTTCATCGTACGAGGTTTTCACCTTTCACCCATGACCGCCAGGCAAGCCCCGTAGAAGAAAAAGTTTTAGGTTGGCTGGCTTAAAATTGTCTTTTCTTTTTATTATCTTACTCCATTATCTTCTTTGGCACTTTCCGTTTAGGCTGGGGAGAACCGACTGGGGGAAGAAGTCTTTAGATTAAACTGCCTGAGAAATGAGAAAAAATTTTGTTATTCAAGGTGAAAGGTGAAGATCTAACCTCATTCTTACCCTGGACCGAAAGAAAAATTTCGGGGAAAAGTTTGCGGGGATGAGAGAGGGAGACAAGAGTCCACCGAAGCTGCGGGGACAGCCATCAGGATGATCAGTAAAAATTTAAAAATTAATCCCGGGGAATAATCCCCTTTTCCTCCAGATAATTGATGACCAGCTGGCAGCACTCCTCGACCGAAAGGAGACTTGTATCCAAAACCAACTCCGGCTGGAGGGGTTCTTCATAGGGAGCGGAGATGCCGGTGAACTCCTTGATTTCTCCGGCCCGGGCCTTTTTATAAAGGCCTTTCGGGTCGCGCTGTTCGGCTACTTCCAAAGGCACCTTGACAAAGACCTCGATGAATTCTCCGGGAGGCAACAACTCCCGGGCTTTCTGGCGGTCAGCTCGATAAGGGGAAATAAAGGCGGTCATGGTAATTAAACCAGCCTGAGCAAACAGTTTGGCTACCTCGCCGATCCGCCGGATGTTTTCCTCCCGGTCTTCAGGGGAGAAGCCCAGGTCTTTATTCAGACCATGGCGGATGTTATCTCCATCCAGCACAAAGGATAGGTGACCACGTTCAAACAGTCTTTCTTCCACAGCGTGGGCGATGGTGGATTTGCCCGAGCCGGAAAGCCCGGTAAACCAGACGACTACTCCCTTTTGGTTGAGGAGGCGTTCCCGGTCTTCTTTGGTAATGGCCCCCTCATGCCAGGTAATATTGGTGGCTTTTTGACGGACCATGACTTACCTCACTTTGATTTATGGCGGTAATAGTCGAGCAGAATCTCGACCACCTCGGGACGGCTGAATTCCTTGGGGGGCTTTTCTCCCCGGGCCAGCATTTCGCGGAGTTTGGTGCCGGAGATGAGAACCCGGTCTTCGTTGGTATGAGGACAGGTTTTCAGCGAAGCCATGCCGTCGCATTTATAACACCAGAATGTCCAGTCAATTTTTAAAGGTTTGATCTGGAGGTCGTTTTCGTCGATTTCATCAAAGATTTTCTGGGCGTCGAAAGGCCCATAATAATTACCCACTCCGGCATGGTCCCGGCCGATGATTAAATGACTGCAACCGAAATTCTGGCGGAAAATGGCGTGAAGCACAGCCTCCCGGGGTCCCCCGTAGCGCATTTCCATGGGGTAAACTTTGAGCACCACCCGGTCGCGCGGATAATACTTGTCCAGGAGAACCTCGTAACATTTCATTCTGACCTCGGCCGGTATGTCATCAGCTTTTAATTTGCCGACGAGGGGATGAATAAAGAGACCGTCCGAGACTTCTAGAGCGATTTTAGTACAGTATTCATGGCTGCGGTGCATGGGGTTTCTGGTCTGGAAGGCGGCCACGGTCCGCCAGCCTTTCTCGGCAAATATTTGGCGGGTCTCAGCCGGACGGGCGTAATAAGAGCCGTAAAGTTGAGGGTAAGGGCCTTCGCTCAAGGCTTTGACTTGGCCGCCGAGGTAAACTTCGGGCTGAGCGTAGATCTTGGCCACTCCGGGATGGGCTTCATCTTCTGAGCGGAAGACCAGGCGGGCCTCCCGCCGTTTATCATAAGTAAACTTATCCTCAACCCGAAGAAGGCCCATAATCTCTTGAGTTTCTCGATCCACCAAAGCGGCTTCTGAATTCAGCGGTAAACGATCGGCTTCTTCTTGGGTAACCGCCAGGGTGATGGGAATAGGCCACAGCAAACCGTTGCTCAGGCGCATTTCCTTGACGACCCGCTGGTAATCATCATGATTCATGAAACCCGAGAGGGGGCTGAAAGCACCCATGGCCATCATGATCAAGTCGGATGTTTCCCGGGAAGACAGAAAAATTTTAGGCAGAGAGCTGGCTCTGGCTTTTTCTTCGGCGCGGGCTTCTTCTTCCACGAGCAAAGGTTTAAGTTGGCCGCCGTGAGGGGGAACAAGAGTCATCTTTACCTCCATTAAAGTTGTGTCATCATTTATAATCTAAGTCGTTGAAGACTTCTCTTTTATTATAAAATCGCACCGGATGCAAGTTGTTCACTTGGTCAAAGATGAAGAGGAGACTGAGGGTCCCTTCTTTATACTCAAATAATACTCTTATTAGAGTCTAAAGCTTAATTTTTTCTCCCCTCTCTGTCAAGTCGTAATTCAGATGAGCCAGATTTGTTGGAGAGCAAGGGCCAGTCATTCTAGTAAATTAGGGTGGAGCCAGAAGTATAGAGACCCCGGTCAAGTCATTTCAAAATCTAACCAGAGTATTTAGTATTAATCATCTTGTCCTCAAAAATCTAACCATGATGGATAGCCATAAGCTCTCCGCTTGGTTGAGTTTCTATAAAAATTGTTATACCAAAAGCTTGGGAGACGGAGGCCAAAGTTTCAGACCTCGTTATTGGTAAAAAAGACACTATGATAATCTATTCAGCGACTCTGGGGATATAAGCAGCTTTTTAAATTTAGTTTAGACTAACTTTCTCTATCGTCAAATGGATGGAGCTATATCATAGAAATGTTATCTTTTATGGTATGATTTGTTAATTTTCTAAAGAATGGGTTCGGCCCGGGCCAAGAACGTTTTTAAAAAAGTGGAGAAATAGGTTTTTCCCCCAGGAAGTCCAGGTAAAATGAAAAGTATATCGCCTTTTTTATTCATCCCAAATAAGGAAGGATAGTAATTGGGCCTGAATCGTGAAAATTCTTCTAAAGGAAAAAGTTCAAATTTAACACCCAGGAGATTTCTCAGTCTACTGGCGGACTTTAATTCCTCTCGTGGCACCAAACCTATAACTTGGTAAGGCGGGCCAAGGTGATTTAGAGAATCAATTATTTCCAGACAAGGCGGACAATTCTGCCCCGAAAAGAAAAAAATTAAATAAATTTTCACCACCGCTGGCTTGCGTTTGACAGGGCGAGAAAAAAAATGATAATACAATCACGGCTTTTATCCTGGAGGCAGTGGATGGCTTATCGAGTGATGATTGGCGAAAAGAGTCCCGTAGTCCGTAATTGGCTGGAATCCACTTTTCCCCATCAGGAATTCATTCTTCAATTTTTTGGTGATGGCCAACAACTCAAGCAAGCCATTGAGGCCAGCCCTCCGGATGTGGTCCTCTGTCGAATTTCTCTGCCTGGACAGGATGGATATCAGCTAGCCGAGTGGTTTAAGGAAGAGAATTTAGGTTCTAAAACGGGTTTGATTCTGCTTAAAGGGCCCTTTGAAGAAATTGAAGAAGAGAAAGCGGCTTCTTTGGCGGTGGATAAATTAATCGAATTGCCTCTGGCTTCTCAGGAACTATTAAACCTGGTGCAGGAGGTCATCGATAGTCGTCACCTGCCGGAGAATTTGCCCGAAGAACCTGAAGAAGTCAGGGAGGAAATGATACCGACTGTGGAACTAGGGGAGGAGGTCAAACAAATCTTACGGGCGGAAATTCTGGAAATGGAACGCGAACTGGAGAAACGCTTGGGGTCAAAATTGAAGATAGAACTGGCCCGATGGCTGGAGAGTAGACTCAGCCGCACTAAAAATCAATAAATAGAGAAAAAACCTCCAGATATTGCTAAAATATTAATTCAAAAATGACGACTCTCAAGATGGCGGTAAGAGAATGAACAAGAAACCTATGCTACCCAAAGCCTATGATCCCAAACCTGTTGAGGACAAATGGGCCAACTTCTGGATTAAAGAAGGACTCTTTAGAGCTGAGGCCAGCTCGAAAAAACCTAAGTTTTCCATGGTCCTGCCTCCGCCCAACGTTACCGGCTCGCTTCACATGGGACATGCCCTCTGCTTTACCCTCCCGGATATAATCGCCCGTTGGAAAAGAATGTTGGGTTATAATGTGCTCTGGTTGCCGGGGACCGATCACGCTAGTATTGCTGTTCATAATGTTATTGAACAGGAATTGCAAAAGAAGGGTCTGACCCGAAAAGATTTATCGCGGGAGGAGTTTCTCCAAATCGCCTGGGAATGGAAGGAGAAGTATGGCGGAGTCATCACCAACCAATTGAAAAAGATGGGTTTTTCCCTGGACTGGTCCCGGGAAAGATTTACTATGGATGAAGGATTTTCTCGAGCTGTCCGCACTGTTTTTGTCACCCTCTACAAGGAAGGATTGATTTACCGTGATTATTACCTCGTCAACCATTGTCCCCGCTGCGGTACGGTGCTGTCCGATATCGAGGTGGAACATAAGGAATTATCGGCCAAATTGTATTACATTCGTTATCCAGGAGAGAACGGCCATGAGGGGGTGGTAGTGGCGACCACCCGGCCCGAAACCATGCTCGGGGATACGGCCGTAGCCGTTCATCCAGATGACCCTAGATATAAGCATTTAGTCGGCCGGAAGGTGATTCTGCCGCTCCAGAATCGACCTATTCCGGTGATCGCTGATGAATCGGTGGAAATGGACTTTGGCACTGGTGCCGTCAAAGTTACTCCGGCTCATGACCCCACCGATTTTCAATTGGGGAAGAAACACAACCTGGAGCAAGTGATTGTCATTGATAGTCAAGCTCGAATGACAGCCGCGGCCGGGCCCGAATTTCAAGGCTTGGACAGGTTCGAGTGCCGAGAGAAGGTTTTGGAAAAGTTGCGAGCCCAAGGTTTATTGGTCAAAGAAGAAGACTATCGCCATGCTGTGGGGCATTGTTATCGCTGTAAAACTATCATTGAGCCCCACCTTTCTTGGCAATGGTTTGTTAAAATTGGCCCCCTAGCTAAAGAGGCCATACGGGTGGTTGAGGAAGGACGGATTCGTTTTGTCCCCCCCAACTGGGCCAAAACCTATTTTGAGTGGATGTATAACATCCATGACTGGTGTATTTCCCGCCAGCTCTGGTGGGGACACCGGATTCCTGCCTGGTACTGTCAAGATTGCCAGGCAGTCATGGTGGAAATGGAAGCCCCTCAGGAATGCTCCCGGTGTCATAGTCGCCGCCTGGTCCAGGATGAGGATATTCTCGACACTTGGTTCAGTTCCGCCCTCTGGCCCTTCGGCACTCTGGGCTGGCCGGAGGAGACAGAGGACCTCCGGGTTTTCTACCCCACTGATTTAATGGCCACCGGCTTCGATATCATCTTTTTCTGGGTAGCCCGGATGATCATGATGGGCCTCAAGTTTATGGGTGATATTCCCTTTCGGGATGTTTTCATCAACGGCCTGGTCCGGGATTTTAAAAAACGCAAGATGAGTAAATCCGAAGGTAATATTATCGATCCCCTGGAGATGACCGAAAAATATGGCACCGATGCTCTGCGTTTTACTTTAGCCGCCTTGGCTATTCCGGGAATGGATATTTCGCTTTCAGAAGAAAGAATGGCCGGCTATCGAGCCTTTGTCAATAAGATCTGGAATGCCGCCCGATTTGTCTTTCTCAATTTAGAGGAAAAAACAGAGGGCGGAGGGGAGCTGACCCTGGCGGACCGATGGATAAAGAGTCGGCTGTCTCAAGTGGCTGGGGAGATCAATGAGGCGCTGGAGGCGTATAAATTCTATGAAGCGGCCAACCGGATTTATCATTTCGTCTGGCACGAGTTTTGTGACTGGTATCTGGAGCTGGTCAAACCCGCCCTGGAGAAAGGCAATGAGAAAAGCCGAGCCACATTGGTCGAAATGTTGGATATGATTCTCCGCCTCCTCCATCCCTTTATGCCTTTTGTCACTGAGGAGATATGGCAGCATCTACCTGATAGCGGGCGCTCTCTTCTGGAGGCCGCCTTTCCGCAGGAGAAACCGGAATGGCGTGATAAGAAGGCTGAGGAGGAAATGGCCCGACTCCAGGAGTTGATTACAGCCGTAAGAACAATTAAAGCCGAAAACACCATTCCTCTGAAGAAAAAAGTCAGTCTTTGGGTAAGGGTCGCTGCCCCTGGAGATAAAGATTTCCTGCGAGCTCATCAGGCGGAGATTTTCCATTTGGCTCAATTAAAAGAGCTGCAACTGGTGGATGATTTTCCTGCCTCCGCCAAGTTCTTGAAAGGGCTGGCCGGTGAATGGGAAGTGGGTCTGCTGGTTGAGGAGGGGCTCATCGAGCTGGAGAAGGAAATCAGCCGTTTGATGCGGGAATTGAAAAAGACCGAAGAGGATATAGCCAAACTAGAAGCCAGATTAAAGCAGCCCAGTTTTCTGGAGAGAGCTCCCCAGGAGGTGGTGGAGGAAACCCGCGCTCGACTGGCTGAATTGAGGCGGAAAAAAGCCAAGACTAGCGAACACTTAAGCGCCTTACAGGGGCTGTCAGAATCAAAATAGCCCTCCACCAATCTGCTTTCTTCCAGGCGAGGAGGCAGTTTGAGGCCAAACGAGAGGGGGGAGGAAAGGGGTTTGGCCCACATTAAGCTAAAATGAAAATTGGAGAAAAAATTATCCATTTACCGAGTTGCTCATCAACTAATGATGTCCTCCGGGAGCTGGCTGAGCAGGGAGAGGAAGAAGGAGTGGTTGTTTTAGCTGAGGAACAGACTGCCGGACGAGGGACCAAAGGCCGAAGTTGGTTTTCTCCTCGAGGGAAGGGGCTTTATCTTTCTGTTCTTCTGCGGCCGGCTAGAGAAAGTGCTCTTCTTCCCTTGATGGCCGGAGTAGCCGTGGCCGAGGCCATGGCTGAGGAATATTCCTTGAAGATTCGAGTTCGCTGGCCCAATGATTTAATTCTCAAAACAAAAAAATTAGGCGGGATTCTCTGTGAAAGTTCATTTGCTGGCAGCCAGCTGAGTTATGTCGTTATCGGTATCGGCCTTAATTTGAATCAGGAGGAAGAAGATTTTCCTCCGCCTCTCCGTCCCACGGCCATTTCTCTTAAAATGGTCCTGCAACGGGATTGCCATCCAGAGTTTGTGGCCGGAAAAATCTTTACCTCGTTAAGCAGATGGTATAACATTTTTCAGGCGAGAGGAGATGAACAAATTCTCAAAACAGTTGAAATTTTAAATCAGTTTCAGCCTGGGGAAGAGATTACTTTCCTAATTGAGGAGGGGCCAGTGAAAGGACGGTTTCTGGGCTTGGATAGTTATGGTCGACTGGTGGTAGCTACGGATAGCGGGACCCGAATTTTCACGTCGGGTGAGGTTCTCACACCTGTAGAATCTCTATCCCCGGGGGAGGAGGGCCACGCATGATTCTAGCTATTGATATTGGGAATACGACGATTGCGCTGGGAATTTTTGTTGGTCAACAGCTGGTTCGCAAATGGCGTCTGCGCAGTGAACAGGAAAAGACGGCCGATGAATATACTCTGGTGCTTCTGAATCTTTTAGGTTGGGCCAAGATAAAAGAAGAGGAGATCAGCGGGGTCATCATTTCCAGTGTGGTCCCCCCCTTAACTCCTGTTTTTCAAAAAGTCTGTCGTCAACTCTTCGGCCGGCGAGCCCTGGTGGTGGGGCCGGGTTTAAAAACCGGCATGGCTATTCTTTATGAGAATCCCCAGGAAGTGGGAGCTGATCGGGTAGTGGCGGCAGTAGCGGCTTTTGCTAAATATGGAGGGCCGGTGATTGTGGTGGATTTTGGCACGGCCACGACATTTGATGCTATTTCTGCCAAGGGAGAGTATTTAGGTGGGGCTATTGCTCCGGGAATTGAGATTGCGGCCCAAGCTCTTTATGAGAAAACGGCTAAGTTACCTCGAATTGAGATTAAAAAGCCGTTGTCCGTCATAGGCAAGACCACTGAAACAAGTATGCAGGCCGGCCTGTATTTTGGCTATAAAGGCCTGATAGAAGGCCTAATTGCTGAACTACAGCAAGACCTTGGGCCGGAGACGAAAGTGGTTATGACCGGAGGCTACGCTGAGCTTTTTTTCCCGCAGCAACGACAGGCGCTTTTCTACGAGCCTGACCTGGTCCTTGAAGGATTGCGTTTATTATATGAGAAAAACAGGCGGTGACTGGGAATTAGATATTTATCAAATCGATGGATTTAAAGAAAAGAGATGATCTCACTGAGCCTCTTTCTCAGGAGGAGCGGTCTGTTTATTTCCAAACCATTGCCGATTTTATCTTGCAACATCGTCGCGGTCACCTCTTTTTGACTCCTCATGAGATGTTCTTGATTGATAAATGGTTGCAACAGCAAATTCCTTTAAGAGTAGTTTTAGAGGGCTTACGCCGAGCGGCTGAGTTTTGGCGGGAAAAAAGAAAGTCGCCTCGGACCTTGACTCTAGTCAGGGTGGAGCGATTTGTCTTGGCTGCCTATCAGGCCTTCCGAGAACGCAAGATCGGCCGTCAGAGGAAGTCAGATGCCTCCTCTGAGGCTAACTTTGACTGCCAGAAAATTATAGAAGTTGTCCGTCCTTTTCTGAGCCCGAAAAACCAACGTCTTAAACCTTTAAGTCCTTACTTTAAGCAAGCTGTGGCGCTCTTACAGCAAAAGAAGGTCGACGCGCCATTTTTAGAGGAGCTGGATGAAAAAATTGACCAAATCCTCTTGAAAATGGCCTTGCCCGAGGAGAGGCAAGCCGCCGAAGCTGAAGTACAGACTTATCTTCAGAAAAGTTCCCCCCGAGAAGTAAAGAAACTGCTGGAGCGGGCCATCATTAAACACTTACGGCGGAAGTGGCAAATTCCTTACTGTTCTCCTTACTTGTATTAGTTGATGTCTGGGCTCTCTTTTCTTGCTTTTTGACCTACCTTGGTGGGCTAGAAATAAACCAAAACCACCTGGCGTTAATCTAAACTCGCCATAGTTCAGGATGGAAGATGACCTGCAGGATTTTATCAGGGGGAGAATTCAATTCCTCTTGCAGAGCCTCAAGGTGGATGCCCTCTCGCCGGTCAGAGAGAACCCAGCGGGTGAGCAGAGCCGAGGAAGCACAGGTTTTTTGAGCGAGAAAGTAAGAATTTTCAGGATAGACAAATGATTCCTCAGGAAAGGCCACGGAAAAAACCGGGGCGGTGACAATTTTCTCCAGATGGCGGGCGAGATTAAGGACTTGTTGTTCATAGAATTTTTCCACGGTGGTCTGAGGCGAGAGGTGCCGAATGGAAGGCAACAGTAAGCCCACCTCATGACCTAAGGCATTAATTTGTTGGAGGGTTCTTTTGACTTCGTCAGGCGACTCACCCAGTTCCGGGGAATTGATGTCGATCAGAAAACTTCCCCGAAGACCCAATTCCTGCTCTTTTTGGGCCAGAGCCAGGGCCTGATTGAGATGCTTCTGGACGTCATGACGGAGGATAAATTTTAGAGACTGAACCTGGCTTTTTACCTGGGGAATTTCCCGAAGTAAAAAGGAATCATCAAAAGACTCTTTAAGAAATTTAATGAAAGTTGAGAATGATGCGAGGGTCATCTTCATTTGTTTAGATTTTGTATTTTACACCAGACCAGGCAGGACAACAAGCAACCGAATCAAATCATCATAGAAGATTT
>QMPV01000032.1 GCA_003648765.1 Candidatus Aminicenantota bacterium | reverse complement strand
ATTAATTTCCGTAAACCTTTCTTGGTTAGCATCTTCATTTTCTCTTCAAATTCGCGGGTTGTGGTTTCGGCGAAATTATTAATAAAAATATAACCAACATCCGGGGAGAGCATAAAAGCATATCGAACCGAATTCAGAGGAATCTCGGCTCTTTCAATCGTCAAATCAAAGGGTTTATCCAGGCCTTCCCGAACAATAGTGATAGTCACTGAAGTGCCTTTTTTGCCCCTCAATCTCTGCATAGCTTCATAACTCGAGAGAGGTTTGGTGCTTTCGCCATTGATGTGGGAAATAACATCTCCGGGCTGAATTCCCAGTCGCCAAGCTGGGGTGCCCTCCAGGGGAGTAATCACGACCAGTTTTTCACCCTGTTTTTGAATCATAATCCCCAGACCATAATATTTGCCCTTATACTCTTCTGTAAGGCGGGAAAATCCACGTGGATCAAGGAAATATGAATGAGGATCGAGGGTTCTTAACATGCCCTTGATAGCCGCTTCTTCCAGCTTTTTTAAGCTGACGGGCTGATGATATTGTTTCTGGATAAACTCGGTCATGACGCGAATCTTAGTCAGTCCATCTTTCCAGAGATCATCTTTTGAAGCGACCAGACCTGGTCCCACTAGGCTTAATACCAAAATTATCAGGCCTATTTTCTTTCTCATTATTTTCACGCTGTCATCAATACTAGCAAAGCCCCCTTAGCTTGTAAAGACTACACCAGAATGAGTAAAGATGGCCCACAAGACCTAAAAAGAGAAAAAAGAAAGGTGGCATAAATAAATGGCTTACCTCAAATCATCATAAAAGCATCTTTTTTCTTGAGGAAATTTAAGAGACTACGTCCCCACATCTCACATCTAGCCTGAGTCGATCAAGTAGAAAGATAATTACCTTGAATTAACCGGCTTTTTTCTTTCCCATAAACTTGAAAGTGCAGGGGGAAGAGCTGGGTCTAAATTTTGCTCACTACCAAAAGACAAGATTCTTCCCCAACCGAGCCAATTTTTCTCTTCTAGCTTGACTTACTGCCATCTAAAGGCTATATTTCCATCTGGCTCGAGGCGTAAAACCGAGATTTTTTCCAAGTGATTTGAAAGGAAAGTAGGAATAAATGTTTGGCAACATCGGTTTCCCTGAACTTATTCTCCTTCTGGCTATCGCCCTACTCGTTTTTGGCCCGAAAAAACTACCCGAGGTTGGTCGCTCTATCGGCAAAGCCATCCGGGAATTCCGCCGAACTTCAGAAGAAATCAGGGAAAAAATCGAGGAGGAAATCGAACTTGAAGAATTAAAAGAGGTTGAGGCAGAAACTCACCCCAGCTCTCCCCCTCAAGAAAAGCCCTCATCAGAGAGTCAAGAAAAAACAGAAGAAGTTTTACCCGAAGTTCCTCCAGAAACTCCAGAGGAAACCAGGGAGGATGAAGAAGAGAAAAAAGTCTCCGGATGAAATGACCTTCCTCGAACATCTCGAGGACCTCCGCAAGCGCATCTTTTACTCGGCTGTGTTCATCGTTGTAGCTGTCATTCCGGCTTGGATCTTCAGTAAAGATCTTTTCGATATTTTGGCCCGACCGGTGACCAAATTTCTGCCGGAAGGAGAAAGGCTGGCTTATACCACCCTCACCGCCCCTTTTATGCTCTATATCAAAGTCTCTTTTCTGGCCGCCATCTTTTTCAGCTCCCCCTTTATCTTTCTTCAACTCTGGTATTTCATTGCTCCGGGCCTTTACCAGCATGAAAAAAAATATGTCATCCCCTTCGTTCTTTTCACCTCCATCTTTTTTCTTCTGGGAGCTATCTTCGGTTATTTCATTGTTTTTCCCTGGGCCTGCCGCTTTTTCCTCTCCATGGGTAAGGATTTTCAAGCTGTCATCACTGTCGATAAGTATTTTTCTTTGGCTTTGAGAGTCCTCTTAGGCATAGCTCTAGTTTTTGAATTGCCGACTTTGGTCTTTTTCCTCTCCCGGATGGGCCTGATTACACCCCGTTGGATGATTAGGAATTTCAAATATGCTGTTCTAGCTGTTTTTACCATCGCCGCTATAATTACGCCCACTCCCGATATGATCACCCAAAGTATCATCGCCTTCCCCATGCTCGGACTTTATGGTCTTTCGATTCTCATCGCTTTTATTTTTGGCAAAAAGAAATCTTCCCGGTCTTCACCGCCTGAACGGGCCGGTTAAAAACGTTCTCCATGAAAAAAATAAAAATCATTGGCTTGACTGGCACCAATGGCGCTGGCAAAGGAGAAGCAGCGGCTTTTTTTCGCCGTCATGGCTACGAAAGTTATTCCCTTTCCGATATTCTCCGCGAAGAACTCAACCGACGCGGACTGGCTCTCACTCGGGACAATCTGATAAAAATCGGTAATGAACTCCGCCAAAAATATGGAGCCGATATCCTAGCTCGCCGGACCTGGCCACGGATAAAAAGCCAAGCTGTTATCGATAGTATCCGCAATCCAGGAGAAGTGGCTTTTTTTCGCCGGCAAGCCCAATTCATTCTGCTAGCTATTGACGCTCCGGTCGAAATAAGGTTTCAACGGATTTTAAACCGCGGCCGGGCCGAATCCGTCCAGACTTTAGCCGAATTCAAAGCTAAAGAAGACCAGGAAAAATCAACTAATCCCAATCATCAACAACTTCAGGCCTGTCTGGCGCTGGCCGATTATCTCATTATAAATGATGGAACTCTTGAAGAATTTTATCAAAAACTAGCGAGGTTCCTATGAAACCAAAAAGAATATCTAAAGAGGAATATTATTTAGGTATTGCTCGGGAAGTAAGTCGGCGAAGCACTTGCTGGCGCCGCTCTATCGGAGCTCTCATTGTCCGTGATGACCAAATCATCTCCACCGGATATGTCGGGGCCCCTCGAAAAACCAAGGACAGTTTCCAACACGGCGTGTGTCTCCGCGACAAGTTAAATATTCCTCATGGCCAACGATACGAACTCTGCCGCAGTGTCCACGCTGAACAAAATGCCATTATCAATGCCGCCCGGGCTGGAGTAAGTTTGCTGGGGGGCGACATGTATATTTTTGGTTCAGATTATCGAACCAAAAAACCCATCAACGCCTTCCCCTGTTTCATCTGCAAAAAAATGATCATCAATGCCGGCTTAAACCGAGTTATCTGCTCCACCGCTGATGGCAAATTTAAAATATTCAAGGTCGAAGACTGGGTAAAAGAGTGGCAGAAAGAAGATATCATCGATGATAAACATCAATATGGATAAATTGATCCAGGAACAAAATTATCTTGACTCTTCCTTCCCCCCAGGGATTTTTTCTCTAAAGTTCTTTCAAAAACAAATATAATGAAAAATCTGGTCATTTCCAAAAAGCGTCTAGCTAAATTTATCCCCCTTGGACTCGGGCTGTTAGGTTGGCTCAGTGGAGTTCTTCTGTCCTTCTCGTCCTCCCAAATATTCGGGCTCAATAAACTTCATCCTTCAAATATTCCCCTTGAATCTTTACCCCAAAAAAGCCCGGTGAGCTCGAACCTCGGTACTTCCCTTTGTTCTTCATCACCACTGCCAAGGCCTATCTTAGAAAATATAAAATTTTTTCCTTCAAACAAGCTATCAGCCCACCAGGCTGAACGAAAAGTTATCTTAGGCAATGAAAAACTATTTACTCCCTCCTTTCTAACTAAACTCAAAGGACTCCGCATCGGTCTGGTGGTTAATCAAACTTCCCGTCTACCCCAAGGCGAACCACTCTGGGAAGCTATGCGACGCCACAACCTGGAGCTCAAGGCTATCTTCACTCCCGAACACGGCCTTGAGGCGAAAAGCGAAGCCGGCCGGGCGGTGGGCAATTCATCCTGGAGAGAAATCCCTGTTTACAGCTTATATGGCCATCGTTATCGCCCCTCAGCCCAGCAACTTGCGGCTGTGGATGTGCTCATTTATGACCTGCAAGATGTGGGCACCCGCTTCTACACTTACATCACCACCCTGAAATATATTTTGGAAGCCGGCGCCCTTCATCAGAAGAAAATTATCATTTGTGATCGCCCCAATCCCCTGGGTGGCGAAAAAATTGAAGGTCCCCTTCTGCAACCCCAATTCAAATCTTTTATCAGCGCCTTACCCCTGCCTATCCGTTACGGTTTAACTCCAGGAGAATTGGCCTTAATGATGAAAGGAGAAGGCTGGATTCCGAAAGAGGTTGAACTGGAAATTATTCCCATGGACGGCTGGCGAAGGAGTTACCTCTGGTCTGACACCGGCTTACCCTGGATTCCCACCTCACCTAACATTCCCCATCCCGAAAACGCCTATCTCTTTCCTGGTCTAGGGTTACTAGGTGGTCTCAGAATCAACCAGGGTCTGGGCAGCGATTTTCCCTTTCTCCGTCTGGGAGCCCCCTGGCTTGACCCTGTCCTTCTCCAAAAGGAATTATCTTCCCTGCCCGCAGCCGCCGGGCTGAGTTTGGAGCCGGTAGATTATATTCCTCAGGCCCTCCCGGGAAAAGTGCTGACACCTCCTTTTAAAAATAGACTTTGTCACGGCCTGCAGATCAAGGTCGAGGAGCCCTCCTTAATCGAGCCAGTCAACTTCACCCTCCATCTCATTAAAGTCCTGAAGAAATATTATCCTGATAAGCTCAATCCCACCCCCACTGGCCTTAATCGCCTCTTCGGCTCTTCCCTGCTTTATGATTATTTAAGAAATAAACTCTCCTTCGACTCTTTGATAAAGCAAATCAAAGACGACACGCGTCAATTTGACCTCAAACGCCGCCAATATTTTCTTTACCACTAATAAATTAGCCTGCTTCTCATCGGGCCCGGACTATTTCCTTTACCCTCATCAATTGGACCTGAAAAGCCCTCTCCATTTCTTCGAGGCGACCGGCAATACTCCTAATGGTTTCTTCCAGATTGGGAATCAGAATATGTTCCAGGGCATTAACCCGTCGTCTGGTTCTTTCAATCTCCTGGGCCAAAAGATCAATGGTCTTCACCAAGCAGGCCAATTCCACCAATTGGACAACAAATTCCTGGGCCTTTTTCAGCCCCACATCCAATTCACTCTCGGTGGTTCTCAAATCATAGGCAGGAGTTTCCAAAGAGATGATTTTTAAAACGGGCCAGGGTAAAGCTAAAGCTTTTCTGACTTCACTATGTAATTCCAATCTCCCTTGAGGAATCAATTGATTCAATTCTTGCTGATCATGGAGGGAATTGACCATTCCCCAGGCTTGCAACAGACGATGAAAGCCGGACTGATACTTTGGGTAAATTTCTTCAAAGCGTCGAACCATTTCTAGAAACTGTCTCATTAATTCTTCCAATTTATCTTTGAGCAACTTATGCCCTCTTTGAGCTAAGACTAATCTCCGGCGCAGGCGGAGAAGTTCCATTCGGTTGGGATTTACCGGAAGTCTCATGAGGGCGTCTTCTCCTGGGGATAAAATTCATCCAGGAATTCCGGCCGAATCCTCTTTAATTCCTGACGGGGCAAGCCGCGGAGAAGTTCCCAGCCCAGTTCCAGGGTCTCTTCTATGGAGCGCGTTTGATGTTCCCCCTGACGGACAAATCGCTTTTCAAAATCATCGGAAAAACTTAAGTATAACCGATCCAAATCCGAAAGAGCCGCCTCTCCCAGAATCAAAGCCAATTCGCGGGCTTCCTTGCCCCGGGCGTAGGCAGCAAACAACTGATTCAAGACGTCCGCATGGTCTTTCCTGGTTTTCCCCTCACCGATGCCTTTATCTTTTAATCGGGAAAGACTGGGCAAAACATCAATCGGCGGGTAAATCCCCTGACGGTGGAGTTCACGGCTGAGCATAATCTGACCTTCAGTAATGTAGCCGGTCAAATCAGCGATGGGGTGAGTTTTATCATCCTCGGGCATGGTCAGAATGGGAATTAAGGTAATGGAACCTTTCTTGCCTTTAAGACGTCCGGCCCGTTCATAAATTGTGGCCAAGTCAGTATATAAATATCCCGGGTATCCCCGGCGGCCGGGAATTTCCTTGCGGGCCGCAGAAATTTCCCGAAGGGCTTCAGCATAAAAAGTCATATCCACCATAATCACCAGGACATGCATCTCCAGGTCAAAGGCCAGGTATTCGGCACAGGTTAAAGCCAGCCGGGGGGTGGCAATTCTCTCGATAGGTGGTTCATTAGCCAGATTTAAAAAAAGTACGGCTCTCTCTAGAGCTCCTGTCCGGCGAAAATCATTGATAAAAAAGTGAGCTTCCTCAAAAGTAATGCCCATGGCGGCAAAAACAACGGCAAACTTTTCTTCCTTACCCAGGACGGTGGCTTGTCGGGCGATTTGAGCGGCCAACCGGGCGTGGGGCAAGCCGCTACCCGAAAAAAGAGGTAGTTTTTGTCCTCTAACCAGGGGATTCATCCCATCAATAGCCGAAACCCCGGTTTGAATGAACTCAGAAGGATAATCGCGGGCTTCGGGATTAATGGGATTTCCTTGAATATCCAACTTCTTCTCGGGAATAACAGGTGGCCCCCCATCCTTGGGCCGCCCCGAACCGTCAAAAATACGGCCAAGCATCTCAGGAGAAACACCCAATTGTTGAGTCCGTCCCAAGAAACGGACGCGAGATTGACGGATATCAAGGCCCACCGTTCCTTCAAAAACCTGGACAATAGCTCTTTCCGTGGAGACATCAAGGACTGTGCCTCGCCGGAGCTGGCCATCTCCGCTCTCTATCTCAACTAATTCCCCATAAGCCACATCCCTGATTTTCTCAACGATAACTAAAGGCCCCACAATATTCGAGACCGTTAAGTATTCACGATACATCAGCTTCCCCCTCATCATTTATCTTCCCGGTTATCACCTGGCTCTCCTCTGGCCAGGAAGAGCCCCCTTCTTTCTGGCTTAATTTCTTAAATTCTGTTTCGACTTGAACATAAACAGCCAACAATTCAGCTTCATCCTGCCAGTATTTCATTTTAGCGATGGCTTCCCTCACCGGGAGATTAATGATTAATTCCAAATCCACTTCTTTGTCCAGAGCTGCCAAGCCAAGATGGTGAAAATGAATAATTGTCCTCAACATCAAATATTGTTGGCGCAGTGAAGAAAAAGTATCCACCGGATGAAAAGCGTTTTGATGAAGAAAATCTTCTCGAATCGAACGAGCCGTCTCGAGAACCATTCTTTCTCGAGGAGAAAGAGACTCCAGACCCACCAAACGAGCGATCTCCAAAAGTTCTGCTTCTTCAGCTAAAAGTTTAATCGCTTCCTGCCTCAGACCGGCAAATTCCTCGGCCACTTCCTTCTCCCAGTAATGCTTCATATTGTCCACATACAAAGAATAACTTAAAAGCCAATTAATCGCCGGGAAATGACGTCGGTTAGCTAGGCGATCATCCAGAGCCCAAAACACCTTAACTACTTTTAGGGTTGCCTGGACCACTGGATCAGAGAGGTCCCCTCCCGGCGGGGAGACGGCCCCGATAACACTTAAAGCTCCTTCTCGATTGTCGCTTCCCAAACAAATAACTTTGCCGGCCCGCTCATAAAACTCGGCTACTCGACTGGCCAGATAAGCCGGATAACCTTCCTCTCCGGGCATTTCCTCCATTCGACCCGAGATCTCACGGAGGGCTTCAGCCCACCGGCTGGTCGAATCAGCCATCAAAGCTACCGAATACCCCATATCCCGGAAATATTCAGCAATAGTCATCCCGGTATAAATTGAAGCTTCCCGGGCTGCCACAGGCATATTGGAAGTATTAGCAATAATCACCGTGCGCTCCATCAGAGGCCGACCAGAATAAGGATCGGTTAATTCGGGAAAACTCAAAAGCAAATCAGCTACCTCATTGCCTCGCTCACCACAGGCCACGAAGACTATTATTTGAGAGTCCGACCACTTAGCTAATTGATGCTGGACGACTGTCTTCCCGCTTCCGAAAGGTCCCGGCACACAAGCGGTCCCGCCTTTAGCCAGAGGAAAGAGAGTATCCAGAACCCTTTGCCCAGTAATAAGAGGCTCATCCGGCATCAATCTAGATTTTACCCGGCGATTACGGCGGACCGGCCAGACCTGATAGAGCTTCAATGCCAGTTCTCCCTGAGAAGTAGCTATTTTGGCCACGGGTTCATCGAGGCTAAAATCACCCTCTTTAATAGTCACCACTTGGCCGGCCACCCCTTCCGGAACCAAAATACGATGGGCAATGAGGGGGGTTTCTTGAACTAGACCCAGGATATCACCTTCTTGAACCATATCACCTTGGCTAACCTGGGGTTGAAAAGTCCATTTCTTCTGCCGATCCAGGGCCGGTACTTCTATCCCTCGGGGCACAAAATCTCCTCCTTGAGCTCTAATCAAATCCAGAGGACGCTGAATCCCATCATAGATTGAACCTAATAACCCTGGTCCCAATTCGACACTTAATGGCTGACCGGTTAACACAACTGGTTCACCCGGACCCACCCCGGTAGTGTCTTCATAAACCTGGATATAAGCTAGGTCTTCCCGGAGTTCGATAATTTCCCCGACCAGGCCCAAATGGCCTACCCGCACCATATCATACATCCGGGCCCCCCAGCATCCCGCAGCCACCACCAGGGGCCCGGCGACTCGAATAACTTTAGGTTGACTCATTTTTCTGCCTCTTCCTTATTAATTCATGGGAGCCAGTTATTTTGAGGGTCGTTTCAACCACCCATTCTCGAAGGGCATCAAGGGCATCCTGATAAGAAGAAAAAAGAAGAATTATGGGAAATGTCTTCGACCTAAGTTCCTCAATTATGTCTTTTGTTTCTGACAAAAAAGATTGATGAAGCAAACAAACAACTACTTTCTCCTCTTCTAAAGTTCTAAGTTTTTCTCTAACCTCAGACTGATTCTGAGGACAAAAAACTTTAAAGCCTAACAAACGGAAAAAATAAACACTCTTTTCAGGACTGATAACCGCTATTTTTGCCTCTCTCACAGCTTGACTCCTACCAACTCCTTCTTTCTTTCGGAAAAATTATGGTCTTCCTTAAATATGCCTGAGCTAATGAATCCTTCAAGCTTCTTTCTCTTTCTGTGTTCATCTCTCTTAACACCTTGCCTTTTAACCATCCACATAAGTCAAACTTATCCTTGTCTGAATCATTTCTGAGGGAAGCTGTTGGAGTTTGCCGGCTACTACCAGGCGGAATAATTTTAATTCATGTCGACGAGCTACCGCATAAGCAAAAACTCTTTCTGGGCCAAAGACATAACATTTAGCTTCTCTAAGTTTTTGTATTAGTAAATTCTCACTCTCTCTTTCCAAAGCCAGAAAACTTTCTTCCTTCTTAAAAAAATCATAACTCCTCATCCACCAGTCTCGGTAAGAGGTCTTCTCTAAAACTTGGCCAAATTCAGAGAAAGACCTTTGTTGTAATTCATTAAGCTGGGCCCCAGACAACCACCCCCCAGGCAAGAGCCAGGACTCTCTCTGGGGCTCACTTAACGCTAGATAAGCTCCGCGGCTGATTACTTTCAAGTTAAGAAGATCTATTTTTAACCTTAAATAACTCAAAATAAATTCATTACCCAACTCCCAGGCTAAAGACAAAGCTTTCTCTGGTTTCTCCTCCTGTTGATAAATACTCCAGATGAGAGGAACTAGCATCATGTTCTTCATTTCTTGGAGTAAATAATCTTTTTCTTTTTGGAGAAATCCATCCAAATCATTTCGGTCAAAATTTTCATCAAGAGAAGAAGTGAACCTCCCTGTTTCAAGGAGCAAGTGGGCCGCCTCTTTGGCTGTAGGCAGAGCCGCCGCCTCCCGAAAATATCGACTGGGAAGCAGATATTTCTCCAGGGCACTAACTCTTCCTAGGGAATAAGCATAATCAGTCGACTTGACTTTTCTGCCCAATAACTCACTTTTCATGGCCAAAGAGCCTCACTTATTTTTTTCTCCAGCAATTCCAAGAGTTCTTCTGGCCATTTTTCTTCGTCAAAATCGACTTTTTCTTCTCCTTGCGGGGAAACAATTACCCGTTGGGGAGGAGAAACCTGAGCTTTAATTTGAGTAAAGCCGGCCTCGAAAACCTGGCGAATAAGTTGTTTCTTCAACTCCAGTAAGCGAAGTTTCGATTGAAGTCGGGCTTGCGTGACAATTTGCTGAGCTTCGATTTTAGCTTTTTCTAAAAGATTGTCTCTTAATCTGGCTGCTTCCCGCTCTGCCTCCCGACGAGCTCGAGCCAGAATAGCTTCAGCCTGATGGTGGCCTTCCTCTAGAATACGTTGTTTCTTTTGGAGAGCAGTGGAGTGAATTTCTTCCAGAATTCCTTCTAAACCCATGACTGTTCATCCTTCAACCAATCTTTCATAATTTAATCCCATTAAGAAGAAGGATAGTAATCAACAGGCCCAAGACCGCGTACGTCTCAACCAGAGCGGCCATAATCACCGGCTTCATCAAGTCTTTGGGCTGTTTAGCCACCATATAGACTCCGGAAGCACAAACTTTCCCTTGATGGATTCCCGAGACCAATCCGGTTAAGCCCACAGGCAAACAGGCAATTAGAATCTGCCACCCCTGATAAAAATTCACCGCCACCGGAGAACCTCCGGTTAAACCCAATTTCAGGATAACTAGAAAAGCACTCAAAAACCCGTATATTCCCTGAGTCCCGGGCAGAGCCACCAATAACAACAAGCTCCCGAATTTCTCAGGATCTTCACTCATAACTCCACTCGAGGCCTGGCCAGCTAGGCCAACCCCAATGGCCGAACCGATCCCGCCGAGAACCACAGCTAAGGCTCCCCCTAAAAGAGCGATGGTCAATCCTAATGCCATAACCTAACCTCCATTGTTTCTCTTATTCAAATTCAATATATTTTCCTTCAAGAGCCAGTGGCTGAAAGGGACGGCCACCAGCCCGGAAAAACTTGCTGAAAAACTCGACAAATTGTAAGCGCATTGAATGCACAAAGCCGCCGAGAAAACTAATGCCCAGGTTAAAAAGATGCCCGCCAATAAAAATAAACCCAGCTATCAGCCACCCTAACCAAGGAATTCCCCAAGCTGTTCGCGCCAAGGTATTAACCACCATGGCGATGACACTGGTGGCTAATCCCAAAGCTAATAGACGTGAATAGGAAAGCACATCAGCTAAATATCGAGAAATATCATACAGGTTATATAAACCGCCAAAAAAACGAGCCACCGGATTCCGGGCGGGAGAAGAGAAAAAGATAATACCTAAAGCCCCTAAGCCAGCTAATAGCCAACCCAGCCGGTGGCCGGTAAGACCGGCTCCAATTAAGGAGGGGAGAAGGAGAAGCCATCCCCCGTCAACAAAAATAGCTCGAGAATAATTTTTCTTTTTTATTCCCTGAAGCAAATTAAGCAAGGTGCCAAACCAAACCTGAAGAAAACCCAAAACCAGAGCTAAAAGGAGAAAGGAAAGAGGGTCGCGGAGAGGATCAATCAGCAGGACTTTACGCCAGGGATAACCAAACCAGCCGCCGACAAGACTACCGAAGAGGATATTAGCCCCTCCCAGATAAACCAGTAGCTTGAGAAAAGTCCGCAGTCCTCCCTTCGACTTGAGAAAATAAAGGGCGGCCAGACTGGCTAAGCTTACGATTAAGCCATACCCAGCTTCGCTTACGGCTAAGCCCACGAAAACGAAGAAAAAAGGACTGAGGTAAACAGTTGGGTCGAGGGAGCGGGGTTGAGGTAAACCATACAATCGAGTAATTAATTCAAAAGGACGAAACAATGGCGGATTGTCCAGAGCAATGGGCGGCGTCTCCTCTGGACTAGGTTGAGATAAATTTAAATAGATCTTCTGTTGATAAGGTTGGAGGAGAGAAATAAGTTTCTCTTTATTTTCCGCTAGAACCCAGCCTTTAAGATAAATTGTCTTCTGAGTCCTACCTAAGCGCTGGAAAGCTTCTTGGCGCCTGAGTTCATTGGTAATAATATCAGCTGCTTTCATTAGTTGCTCGAGATGTCCGGTCAAATTCTTGATTTCTTGGTCGATTTCGGCTCCAGCTCTGGCCAAATTTTCTCTCTCCTGATCCAACCGCTTCATAACTTGGGCCGCAGTCTCCCCTTTCTTTAGAAAAGAAACAACAAATTCAGATAAAGAATAAGGTTCCCAACCTAGTCTTTCGAGAACTTCCCGCACGTCATATTCTTTTTCTTTTAAATAAATAACTCCCATAACAATTCGCTTGGCCATTAAAGCTACTTCTCCAGCCCAGAAAGGCTCGTGGCGAAGATGCTCTTCTAAGGCCTCAAGAGAAGCGAGGGGAAGAGTGCCTAAAGAAAAACAGATGAAATCTGTTTCTTTAAATTTCTCCACCTTATCCAAGGGCAAAGCCAAGCTGGCTAAGGGCTGGAGAAGGGCTTTTTCTCTCTCCAATTGTCTAATCTGGGCAGAAATCTCATCTCTTTTTCTTTTTAAGGCTTCAAATGTTTGTAAAATCTTCAGCCAAGTTGAATCATGGCGAAGAGTCTCAATCTCATTTTTGTTGAGGGTCGGTCGAGGAGTTAATAATTTCTTAAAACCTGACTGGCCACTCCATGCCTTCAGGTAGACAATAGCTTGATGAAGTCTTTCCTCTAAAGTATGGAGCTTATCAATCTCATTGATTGACATTTCCTCGTGAGGCAGCTCTCGTGCAGACTCTTCAATCTGAATTAGAGCCGCTTGCTGGAACTTTTTCAAAAGAGGAGATTTTAATCGGGCGGGAGCAATCAACTCTACCTTCAACATCTCAGCTACAGCCACTTTCTAACTCCTTTCCTGAAGGATTTTCATAATTTCTTGAGTTACGAGAGCCACAGCGCGTGACCAATTGGTTTCAGCTTGTTGCTTTAATCTCTCTGCCTCTCTGGTTGTTTGCTGTTCAATTTCCGCCGCTTTTTCTCGAGCTTCCTGCAGCAGCCTTTGGCGCTGCTGCTCTATTTCTTGTTTAACCTCGTTGATAAACTTTTCTCTATATTGCTCGGCTTTTTTCTCAGCTTCGGGCAAAATTACTCTTTTGACCTGGCTCTGGGCCTCTTCTATCATTTGCTGGGCAGCCTGTTCAGCCTGAATCACCTCAGCCAAAGCTTCCTCTACAGGTAGTTTTTCTGAAGGAAGCTGGGTTGGTTTGACTTTTTGCCTTTTCATTTCGGACCTCAGTTAATTATCCTTCCGTTATATTATAATCCAATTATTAAAAATAATTACTCAAAAAATTAAATTTTTAATGTTGGTCAAAAATCACCAAAACATCCTTTACTATTTATATTTCTACAGAAGCTTTCCCCTCCTTTTAATTTTCAATCTCAACTCTTGACTTTGGCTTCTTAACCTGAAAAGCTAGTCTTCACAATCTTCTTCTAAATGACAGATTAGAATTATATTGTCATATGACGATTTTCGTTTTTTTTCTTTTTTTTAGAGGAAATTTTCTTTTATTTTTTTACACCTTTTTACCCGCTCTATTTCCAGAGTCGAGGATAAAGATAATAAGCCCGCCAGTCTAATTTCTGGCGCCCAGCTTTATCTTGAAGAGGACGATAAGGCGAGCGATAATCATAAATCTGATGGGGAAAGATAAGGAAAGCTTTAGTCCGGAGAAAATCATCTAGAAAAATGATAGACAATTCTTTGTCCAAATAAAGCACAACATTCCCGCCTCTTTTTTGAGTAAGATTGACTAATTCTAAAAGGAACTTTTCTCCTGTTTCGTCCTCAATTGCTCGAGAAGAAAGATGCAACCAAACCCCTGCCTCAGCTACGGAAACCAGAGAGTTCTCTAGGGCACCTCGATGATAATACACCAACCAACTCCCGGCTCGTCGGCAGGCCAAAGCTAATTGAGCCACCATCTCCATCTCTTCTGGTGACCGATCAGCCAGATGAAGAAAGGCCCCTTGAGCCGCTAAACTATTTAAATTCTGGGTGGCCGAGGACTCGCTATTGGAAACCAAATCCCCCCGATAGAAATAAGCCAAGATGCTCTTACCCCGTCGACAGGCAAGTTGGATAAATTCCAATTGAAGTAACTCTCGGTTAACCTCATCCGAAGAATATACATCAGCTCCAGCTTCAGCTAACCACTCTATTTTCTCTTGAGATAAGAAGCCAGTGTCAACCAAACTAAACCTGGTTCCCAACCGTCTAGCTTTCTTCACTGCTTCTTCCAGCCAGGAAAACTCATATTGGTCATCTCGGACAACAAGAGGCGAGACTTCCTCCACTCGGTTAAGGAGCTCAAACCCGGTGAGATTCTCAGGTGATTGTGGAAACAAAGCTTCTGTTTGACTCTTTGAAGCATGACTCATGTTTTTTGTCTCTTCGGCCATCAAGACCAGCTCCTTCTTGGGATTAAAGGGTATAAATCTTCTCACAATCCTCAATTTAAGTCAAAAGGTCAAGAGTAAGTAAGCCTTATTTCACACTTAACTCTTTGGAGTGATTATTTCTCCTGGCCAGACAAATCTCTTGACCTCACCAGGCCTCCATCTTATCCCCAAGCAATCAGTACCTCCCTCCAAATAGGAAGCCTGAGGAGCCAAGGACTCCAACAACTCCAATAATTTGCTTCAAAATTAGGCTGAATATTACGGTTGGGAAGGCCCCTTGCAAATTTGCCAGCTCTCAATTAGGATAAATTCTTAAGCCGAGAACAATGAAGAAAGCACTGGTTCTCTTTTCTGGAGGATTGGATTCCACCACTGCTCTCTATTGGGCTAAAAGCAAGTTTTCCCAAATCTGGGCCCTGACAATTGACTATGGCCAGCGTCATCGCTTAGAAATTGAATTTGCCCAAAAGATATGTCGTCAGCTAGGTCTTCAACAAAAAATTTTCCGGGTAGATCTCACTCAATTCGGGGGTTCTACCCTGACCGACCTTAATCAAGAACTGCCTCAATACCACCACGTTGAGGAAATTCAATCGGGCGTCCCCTCGACTTATGTGCCTTTTCGCAACGGGATTTTCCTGTCTCTTGCGGCTGCTTGGGGAGAAGTATTAGGTATAGAAGCTATTATTTGCGGCTTCAACACCATTGACTCACCGAATTATCCCGACACACGAAGTTCTTTTGTGCAGGCCATGGAGAAAGCAATTCAAGAGGGCACTAAAGTCGGCCAGGCAGGCCAAAACATTAAAATCTTAGCCCCTTTTGTTGACTTAAAAAAATCAGAGATTATCCAAACAGGCCTAGCTCTAGGAGCTGATTACTCCTATTCCCTTTCTTGCTACTCCGGCCAGGAAGTTCCCTGCCAAAAATGTGCCGCCTGCCTTTTGCGGGCCCAAGCCTGGTCGGAAATCGGTCAAGAAGATCATTTAATTACCCGCCTAAAAAAAGAGGGTAAAATTAAAAATTAACCACCATAAAGGAAGATATTAATGAGTTGGATACTAAAGGTCAGGGATAAATTCCAAGCGGCTCACTTTCTTAAAGACTACAAAGGAAAATGCGAAAAAATCCATGGTCACACTTTTGTTGTGGAGATTAGTGTCTGGGCCAATCAACTTAACCAGACAGGGATAAGTCTCGACTTTACTCAGTTAAAGGCCCAATTGGCCGCCATTCTTCCCGACCATACTCTCCTTAATGAAGTTTATGACTTCCCCCCTTCAGCAGAAAACCTGGCCCGGCATTTTTATCGAGAGCTCAAAAAAATTCTCCCTATTAAAGAAGTCACCGTTTGGGAATCAGAAGATGCCTCAGCCACCTACTCTGAAGATTAAAGAGATTTTTGCCTCTATTCAGGGGGAAGGTTTACGTTGTGGGGAACCTACCTTTTTTATTCGTCTGGCCGGGTGTAATCTTCGGTGTCCTTGGTGTGACACAAAATATGCCTGGCGGGGAGGGAAAATATATACAGTTGATGAAATTCTCCATCAAATAGAGCAACTCCACCTGAAGTGGCCCATAAATTGGGTTTGCTTGACCGGGGGAGAGCCTTTACTTCAAGATATCAAAGACCTGGTTTTGGTCCTTAAAAAAGCTGGTTTCTGCCTTCAATTGGAAACAAACGCCACTCTCTACCAAAATCTGGCGATAGACTGGTGGACTATTTCTCCCAAACCGCCTGACTATTTTTTCCAAAACTCCTTTCTGACCAAGGCGAAAGAAATCAAATTGGTGGTTAGTTCAGAACTTAATTTGCCAATCATCAAAAACATCCGTGAGGCCTTCCCCTCTACTACTCCAATAATTCTTCAACCTCAATCGAATTATCTTTGGAGCAGGAAAAAAGCTTGGCAACTTCTGGCTGAAGCTACTGAAGCTGGATTAACCTCCCTCCGTCTTGGCCTCCAACTTCATAAAATTTTCCGACTGAAATAATTTCAAGGTTGGTCATTCTAGATTCAAATCATCTCTTTTTGGCGAGTCTCCACTCTGCCCAATCTGGTCATAATTACTCCGATTATGATTATCCCTGCTCCCAGAGCTTGTCCCAAAGAAAGTCTTTCCTGCAAAATAAAAAAGGCAAAAAGGATAGTTAAAAGAGGAATCAGATTATCATAGATAGCGGTCCGGCTATTGCCCACACGTTTAACCGAGGAATACCAAATGACATAACAAACCGCCAGAGCAAAAACTCCTGAGTAAGCCAAAGCTCCCCAGGCGACTAAACTGATCTTGGCGCCAACCAGGCGTTTCATATCTTGAGCGGCAAAAGGCAAGAAAAAAATTGTTCCCAGAGCCATTGTCCAAGCGGTAAATTTCAAAGGTGAATATCGGCCAAGGAGCGGTTTGGCCTTAACCGTATAAATCGCCCAAAGAAAATTGGCTGTAAAAATGAGAAGATCTCCCTTCAAATATTCCAAAGACCACACAAAGCCACCTATTCTCTGGGTAATGACTAAATAAAGTCCGCCAAAAGAAATAACAATTCCTCCCCAAGTAAGCCAGCTCAAACGTTCATGCCGAAATCCAGTGCTCACCAGAGCTATAATCGCTGGAGCCAAAGCGATAATTAAAGCTGAATTGGAGGCAGTGGTCCAGTTCAATCCATGAATAAAAAAAAGTTGGTAAAAAGTTGTCCCGATCACTCCCAGAAAAAGAAAAACCCCCCAATCCCGATGGGGCAAGCCAATCTTTTCTTTTCTAAACTTTAGAAATATAAAAAGAAGGCTGGAAGCAAACAGCAAACGAACTCCATTAAAACCAAGAGGTGAGAACTCCCGAAGGGCAATCTTGATCACGGAAAAATTCAAGGACCAAAGCACCACGGCCAGGAGCATGTATAAATCGGTTAATCCTAACTGAGACTGGGCTTTATCCATCTGGTCCCTTCCTCTTACTTGACCAAAAAAGACCCACCCCCTTAAACACTAGACCTAAGGCCGGGTTAATTCTCTCTATTAACCCAAATTTCCCCTTCTTCAGAGGGATATTTCTAAAAAGCCAAACCTTATCCACTGCCAATTAAACCACTCTCCTGAAACCGAGAAAAAAGTGAATTATATGACCAAGACGTGTAAAAAGGAAGAGTTTTATTCCTCCCGCGGGTAACGGGCCTCAATGATAGACTTTATTCCCCCTCGAGGATTAAATTCACCCACTACTCGAGCTTTTTTGGGTCGACAGGCCGCCACCACATCTTCTAAAATTCGATTAACAGCATTTTCGTAAAATATCCCCAGCTGACGATAGGCCAAGATGTACATTTTTAATGATTTCAATTCTAAACATAATTTATCTGGGATATACCAAATAGTAATCTTGCCAAAATCAGGCAAGCCAGTTTTGGGACAAACCGAAGTGTACTCTGGAATTTCTATAGTTATTTCGTAATTAGGGAATTGATTGGGGAAAGTTTCCAGGGTGGGCAGAGTAACATCTAACCCGGCTTTGGCCTCTTTTTCTCCATAAGCTTTGTTTTGATGACTCATCTTTCACCTATTTCCATTTTTCAATTTATTTATCAATTATAACAAATTAATTCTTTCTTGGGGATGAAGATTCTCTCCCCAATCAAAAAGAATTAATCCTCTCTTGAAATAAATTATTTCAACTTGACAAAGATATAAATTAAGCTTAAATTATTATTGAAAATGATTATCATTATCAGAAAAGATTAAAGGAAAAAGAAAATGCCTGGACCACATCGCTGGCGGAAAAGATTTGAAGGTCATATTTGTCGGTGGACAATGCCCCGGGAAGCTATTCTTGATCTTTTGAGCCGGACTACTAAACATCTTAGTGCCAAAGAAATTTATGCCAATCTTCTGCAAATCTATCCGGGAATTGGACTAACCACCATTTACCGTACCCTCGATTTGCTAGAAAAAACGGGCATGATTAAAAAATTCAATTTCCGCCAGGGAGAAAATCGTTACGAATTCGCGGGCGAGCAAAGACCTCATCATCACCATCTTATTTGTACTAGTTGCGGCAAAATAATTGATTACAGTGATTTTGCTGAAGAAGAACTCGAATTAGTTGAAAAATCAGCCAAACAATTGGCTGAAAAATATAAATTCCTGGTTCAAGACCATAACATTGAATTTTATGGATTATGTCAACAATGTCAGAAAGATTAATTGATTTCAATTATCTAAAAAAATTAAGACAGGAGGTGCAACTATGCCTTTTGGAGATAGAACAGGACCTTTAGGTTTAGGACCCCGAACTGGCCGAGGAATGGGTTATTGCTCAGGCTTCCCCACCCCTGGGTTTATGAATCCAGGACCAGGTTGGGGTTTTGGCCGTGGCTGGTTCGGCCGGGGTTGGGGCTTTGGTTTTGGCCGCGGCTGGTTCGGTCGCGGTTTCGGCCGGGGTCGAGGATGGGGACTTGGCCGAGGTCGTGGTTGGCGTTACTTCTTCGGTTATCCCTATCCTCCAGTAATACCTGGAGCTTATTGGGGATATCCTTATGAAAATCCTTATTACTACCCTTATTCTGAAGCCGGGACCGAACCAACGACAGAGCCGAAATCAAAAAAATAGGCTAAGCGCGTTCAAAAGAAAGTAACCAACTCTGGATAAGGAGGTATTGGCTATGCCATTTGGAATGGGACCAGCAGGTTGGTGGTTTCTTTACTATCCTTATTATTATCGCTATCCTTGGATGCCTTATTGGATACCTCGTTATAGTGAAAAAGATGAGTTGGCTTTTTTGGAGGAAGAAGCTCAATATCTAGAAAAAGAGCTCGAGGCCATAAGAAAGAGAATTGCCGAATTAAAAACAAAAGTTCAATCTTCATAAAAAGTAAGAGCGAAATCTTAAATTATCTTCAAGAAATGAGAGGGGGCTGGTTCGCCCCGAATGAACCAGCCCCGATACCATCTTAGGTAAAAAAAGAGGAGTAGAAATAGTTTTCTAAATAAGATATAAAATAGTAAAAGAATTTAGTTCCATCTTTAAGGAGTAAATTAATGAAAATAGCTATTGCCACTGAAGGTAATCATGTCTCAGCCCATTTTGGTCGTTGCTCAGCTTACACTATTGTTGAAATCAAGGAAGGTCAAATAATTAGTCGAGAGACAATCCCTAACCCTGGACATCGTCCTGGCTTTTTACCCAACTATTTGGCCCAAAAAGGAGTAAATTGTATTATCACCGGCGGCATGGGTTCTCGAGCTAAAAATCTTTTTGCTCAATACAATATTGAAGCCATTACTGGAATTCAAGGTTCAGTAGAAGAAGTGATCAATAAATTTCTTCTTCAAGAATTGGAGGCAGGAGAAGATCTTTGCGATCACCAGCACCACCAACATCCACCCGAGGAAACCATCCCCTCTGGCCCCTCTACATTTTCTCTGGCTCCCGGAGATAAAGTAGCCATTACAGCGCAAGGAGACAATTTGGAGGCCGAAGTTGATCCTAGTTTCGGTCGCTGCTCTTACTTTATCATTATTGATCCTCAAACTCTGAGTTGGCAAACTTATGCCAATCCCAACCGTGAGCTTACTCAGGGAGCGGGGATAAAAAGTGCTCAATTTCTGGCCCACCAAGGAGTTCGTCTTCTTCTGACTGGCGAATGTGGGCCTAAAGCTTACCAGGTCTTGACCTCTTCCGGAATTCAAGTGGTCACTGGAGTCTCCGGTCGAGTCAGTCAAGTCTTGAATTTAATTCATTCAGGAGAGAACAAATGAGTGTTCAAGTCGACCCTAAAGTAGAAGAAAATTTAAAGAAAATAAAACACCGCCTTTTAGTCTTCAGCGGAAAAGGAGGTGTGGGCAAAAGCACAGTGGCGGCTAATCTCGCTCTGTCTTTTACTCAAAAGAATTTGACGGTAGGGCTATTAGATGTAGATATTCACGGCCCTAACTTAGCCAAAATTTTGGGGGTTGAAGATAAGCGATTGGATGTTTCCCCCGAAGGCATCACCCCTGTAAAAGTTAATGGTAACTTAAAATTGGTCTCAATGGCTTTTCTTCTGGAAGACCCCAATCTTCCAGTTATTTGGCGAGGTCCAATGAAAATGAAAGCTATTCAGCAATTCTTGGGAGATGTTAACT
>QMPV01000031.1 GCA_003648765.1 Candidatus Aminicenantota bacterium | reverse complement strand
TTTGAGCTTCTTTTCCTGCCCGACTGGAAAAACAACTGAATCTTCTTTTGATAAATCACTCAATTATAATTAGAGATATTGTAAGTAAAATTAGTAGCCTAACAGTCGAGGGAGGAAAAGAGATAATTGGGGGATTAGACTGATGAGGACAACCATAGTTAAGAGGACAATTAAAAAGGGAAGAAGCCTAGGGATAGTTTTTTCGATGGCAATTTCACTGATTCCACAGGCTACAAATAAACACACCCCAACCGGTGGGGTAATCATTCCCAAACCCACGTTTGCTTCTACCAGAACACCAATATGAATAGGATCCATGCCCAAGGAGACCCCTAAGGGAACAATGATAGGCATGAGGACAATAATCGCTGGCAAGGCATCCATGAGCATTCCTAGAATTAGGAAAACGATGTTGACAAAAAGCACAAATACCATCCAATTAGAGGCATGTTGGGCGATAAATTCGGCGATTAGATGGGGAACTCTTTGAAAAGTAAGCACAAAAGATAATAAAGAGGCAGTACCCAAAATTAACATGACGACACCAGTAAGCTTGGCGGTGGTTAATAAAGCTTTTTTTAACCCAGCTAACGATAACTCGCGGTAGATAAAAAAAGAAAGCAAAAAGCCATACACAACAGCTACCGAAGCAGCTTCAGTAGGAGTGAAAATGCCTCCATATATTCCCCCCAAAACGATAACAATCATGAAAATTGGGGGTATTCCCTCAAGGATGGTTTTTACTTTTTGCTTGAAAGGCATTGAGGGAGCGAGAGGAAGGTTTAAGCGGTGGCCATAAAAGAAAGCTAAAGAAACAAGAGCTATGGCCGTTATTATGGCTGGGAGTATTCCCCCTGCAAAGAGGCCACCTATAGAGATATTAGCGATTACTCCCATAATAATATAATCAATTGAAGGCGGGACTAATGATGAAGCTCCTCCTGCTGAAGCAAAGAGGGCAGTGGCAAAATCGGCTGGATACTTATTGCGCTTTAATTCGGGGAACATCACTGAGCCAATAGCAGCTGTTTTTGCGCTCCCTGACCCACAAATAGCTCCGAAGAAAAAAGTAGACACGGTAACTACAATTCCCAAACCACCTCGAATTCGGCCGAAAAAAACCAAGGAAAGATCGACTATCCGCCGCGCTATCCCACCCTGGGACATTATGGCTCCAGCCAAGATAAAAAGAGGGATGGCAAGAAGAGGAAAAGAATCTAGACCGGAGAGAAATTTTTGGGGTAGTAAAATGAGTACTTCTGGATCAGGGGCAATGAGTAGTAATCCAGCCACGGCTGTAACAGCCAGAGCTATCCCGATAGGAAAAGAGAAGAGAAGAGTGAGTATAAATATAATTAACAGGCCAAGACCCATGGTTTATTCCTGCTCCTCGGAAAAATCTCTCGATTTTTCTCCTTTTATTTCGAACCACCAATTTTTAAGGATGTAATAAAGCATTAAAATACCTCCTACAGCTGCTGATGAGTAAGGGAAAGCCATAGAGATACGAGTGCTGGGAGCAGTTTGGTTGGCAACTTTTATTGTATATTCTAAGGCTTTCCAAATAAAAAGCCCCATAAATAGCGATAACCCAAAAGTCACCAGGGTTTTAATTGCTTTTTTTGGTAAGGGAGGAAAAAGGTCAACAAAAAATTTTAAAACAAAGTGTGACTTGGTTTTAAAACCATAAGCACAAGCCAGGGAAGCCAGCCAGAGTAGCAAGAAGCGGGCAAGTTCTTCTGTCCAACCCAAAGAAAAGTGGAGTAAATAACGAAAAAGAACTTGAAGAAAAGTAACGATCACGATGGCTATTAATAAAATCATTAAGCTAATTTCTAGAAGTGAAATTTGCTTTTTCTTCATCTCAGTAAATTCTGCTTTCGTGATTGACTAAATTAGACTGATTGTGGCTCATCGTCCGTGTTAATTGTCAATTCTTCTTAGCCCATATTTTATTTGAAACTTAGATTTTTACCGTGTTGATCATTGATTTATTATCTGATTGATGAGGTCCATCCCACCTAACTTCGAAGCGTATTTCTTATAGACAGGCAGAGCTTTCTGGCGGAAAGGTTGAGTGTCCACGTCAAAAAATTGAAGGCCTTTCTTTTTCAATTCCTCAAAAGCATGGGCGGACATTTCTTCTTCGGCCTTTCGGGCAGACAAGACAGCCTCGTGTCCGGCTTTAAGAACAGCTGTTTGCCAGGCCGGTGGCAAAGTTTCATATCTTTTTTTACTAAAGATCAATACGGCAGCCCCGATTAAGTGTTTGGTTAAAGAAACATACTTGGTGACTTCGTAGAATCTTTCAAGATAAAGGTCAGACATTGAGCACTCTGCTCCATCTAGCACTCCTTGTTGGAGAGCCGAATAAAGTTCGTTCCAGGACATAGTAGTGGCTTGCGCTCCGAGAGTGTTAAAAGTGGAGAGAAGGATAGGACTGGCCATTACTCTGATTTTTAACCCCTGTAGGTCGTCAGGAGAAAGAACAGGTTTCTTGGAATTCCAAGTATTGCGGATACCGAAAGAGCAGTAACCAAGGAAAATACAGTTTAACTTTTTTTCGATTATCCTTCCCATCCATTGACCAACAGGTCCATCTAAAACACGGTAAAAATGTTCTAAATTACGAAAGATAAAAGGAAGGTTAAATAAATCAATCTCGGGGACAAAGGGAGCCAGGTTACCTGAAGAGATAATGGTAGCATCGATGATGCCAAATTTAACTCCTACTGCTTCTTGCTCTTCGTTTCCTAATTGGGCATTGGGGAAGATTTGGACTTCGATCGCGCCTTTAGTTTCTTTTTCCAGAACTTCTTTAAACTTTTCTAAACCTTTTTGATAGGGATGATTGATGTTACTGTTTTGGGCTACTTTGAGAATTATTTTTTGGGTTAGGGTTGATTCTGGAGAAGAAGGTTTATTCCCTTCTTTCTGGCAGCAAATACAACTTATGACCAGGAGGAAGGCTGATAGCTTTGTCAAAGATTTGATTTTTGGGCATGAAAGAATAGTCAAACTCATTAGCTTTATATTATTAAACTAAATTGGGCCAAATTGCAATTAAAAAAATCAATATCTATTGATTAAATTTTAATTGTTATCTTTTCTTAATATTTTAAGAACAAATTATAAGTACTATTTTCCAAGCTCCTAGAAAAAGCTAATCTGGACATTTAATTTTATTACCTGGTCTATTCATAAATTAAAAAATTTGATCCTAGAACAGGCAAAAATCTTAGCGGGTGATTGGTCCAATCTTTTTTGGTTGTTCCTTCTCTCTTCTTTTTCTAGCGTATTACATATCAATACGTTATGAAGGAAAAGATCTTTTTTTATGAATTATCCAAGATTAATAAACAGAAGTATTACGGTGGTATTTTGAAAAATATATTTTTTCTTAATTGCTGGAGTAAAAAGGAAAACTTTGTTTTTTCCTGCTGGACAAGAAATCAAAAGCGATTGGAAAAATTTGAGAACGTATTAAATTCTTGATTTTGTTTCCTTTTACTTGGGGACAAAGCCAATATCTTACTAAATAACTTGCTAAATTTTCAAAGCAGTGGTGGCTTTAAGAAAAGCTTTGACCTCCTCCGGAGTATTGTAATGAGCAGCGGAAAGACGCACCGCATCCTCCCAGCCTAATCCTTCCAAAGGGTATTTAGAGTAAGAATCTCGAACACGTGCTGCCAAACGAATATGAAATTCTCGGTTGTAACGATTCATGGCTTCGGTCGCCGTCATTCCCTCTAATTGGAAAAGAAAGATGCACAATCGGCGATTGAGTCCTCCCTTCATTCCACAGACTCGAACATGGTTGAGTTTCTCTAAACCGGGAACATCTTCATCTCCGTTAAGTATTAAATGGAGCAGAGCTTGCATATGTTTTGTAATGGCCTTCTTAGCGGCAATGAGTTGTTCTCGGCGATTAGTTGAGGAGGTGAAGTGGTTGCCTAACCAGCACAAGTAATCGATCACTGCTGACCAGCAGGCAAAGGGTTGAGGGGCTGGCGACCCAAGAACCCAGTCTGTTTCGGGTTTGCCGATTAATTTAAGATGGGGGAGTTTTGCCACCCGTTCAGAGATGTAAGCAAATCCAATCCCCTTGACACAATAAGCTTTATATGGCCCAAAGGCATAAGCATCAACTCCTAAATCTTCGACGTCGATATGGGCATGGGGGGCATATTGAACCGCATCTACCAGAACATGTAAATCAGGTTTTATCCGGCGAGCTTCTTGGACGATATATTTAACATCGTTTATGGCTCCGGTTTGATTCGAGGCGTGTTGGAAGGCCAGTAAAGAGGTGTCTTTGTCAATAAGATTAAGAATTGCTTCGGGAGGAACAGAACTGGATTCTTTATCGATCGGGGCTACTCGCCATTCCAGTCCTCGGAGTTCGGCAAAATATTTAGTTGCACTCAACACCGCCGGGTGTTCCAATTGAGTGGTCACGATGTTTTTTCCAGGTACATGAGCAGTGATAGCATTTATGACGCGAGCCATGGCATGGGTAGCGCTGTTGGTGGAGATGATATATCCGTCTTTCGCTCCTACAAAAAGTTTTACGTCTTCAATCCCTTTGAGCATTATAGCTACAGCATGATCAGAGGCAGGATTATAACGGAAAAGCTCGTCTGGAAGAGCTGTTTCCCGGGCCATCGTATCAAGCACAGATTTTAAACGAAGAGATCCCCCTGATGCTTCAAAATAGATCCGTTGACCAGTATATGGATCCCAATCCACATAAAGAAATTTTTCTCTTATTTTTTCAAGTAAATTGGTGGTAAACAGACCATTTTCATGTTGATACATTCTATGCTCCTTTCTTTACTGGCTGCCATTTTCCTGTTTTTTTATTTATTAAAATTTCCTTTTATATGTTATAGAGAATACATTGATTGTGTCAATTAAATAGACCAAAAAATTTAAAAATATAAAGAATAGTAATAAGAAAAAGAAACGAATTGAAAGGAAAGGGGAAATTTTATTTACATATACTTATGATAATGATAGAATTTTCTTCTTCATGGTCGTTTTGCAAATAAGAGTTTAATTTAGGGAGGTTATTGATGTCTAACTTATTATCCGGAATTGAAGAAATTACTCTGATGGGTCCTGGTCCCTCGTGTATTTACCCTGAAGTTTATCAAGCTTTAAGCAAGCCTACTCTAGGACACCTTGATCCTTATTTTATCCAGATAATGGATGGTATAAAAGAATTATTACAAAAAGTGATGAAAACAAAAAATCGATTGACTATTCCCCTTTCGGGCACGGGCTCAGCTGGAATGGAGGCCTGCTTTGTGAATCTTATTGAAGATGGCGACCCGGTTCTAATTCTTATTAACGGTGTTTTCGGAATGAGGATGAAGGATGTAGCGACCAGGTTAGGGGCAGAGGTGGATACTATTGAGTTTGAATGGGGAAAGCCAGTGGAAGTTGAGGTGGTAGCGGAAAAGTTAAAAAATAAATTCTATAAAATTGTGGCCATTGTTCATGCTGAAACCTCTACGGGAGTTCGGAATCCAGTTGCTGAAATCGGGGATCTTTTGCGTGATTCAGAGACTCTTTATCTTGTTGATGCGGTAACAAGTTTAGGGGGGATCGAAGTGGCGACTGATGATTGGGGCATTGATGCCCTTTACAGTGGTAGTCAGAAATGTTTGTCGTGCCCTCCAGGATTAGCTCCAGCCACCTTCTCGGATAGAGCTTTAGATGTTATTTTGAATCGCCAAACCAAAGTTCCTAATTGGTATTTAGACATGAGTATGATTGCTCAGTATTGGGAAGGCAAAAAAAGAGTTTATCATCATACCGCCCCGATTAACATGCTTTATGCCCTCTACCAGTCGCTTTATCTTATCATCGAAGAAGGCCTTGAGAATGTTTTTCGACGTCACCAAGAAATGCACCAGAGATTAGTGGAAGGGCTAGAAGATTTGGGAATTAAGTTATTGGTCGATCCACCTTATAGATTACCTCAATTGAATGCTATTTTAATTCCTGAAGGGATAGATGATGCTCGAGGAAGAGCTCTTCTTAGGGAAAAGTACAAAATTGAGATTGGAGGAGGCTTAGGACCTTTAGCTGGCAAGATTTGGAGAATCGGGTTAATGGGGCATACAGCCCGAGAGGAAAATGTGCACAAAGTGCTCAATGGACTTCGTGAAGTAGTGGGTAGGAAATAACCATAACCCAGAGTTATGCTTAAACTGGTAAATTTTTATAGGCCAGGAAAGTTGAGAAAAATTATCATTTGAATGGTCTTCTTTTTTTACGTATTGATTAAATTTATAATACTTTACCCTTTAAAGGAGGAATAAAATGCCGTTGGGTTATACAGGCAAAATTTTAAGAGTAAATCTTACTGATCTTTCTTATGAAATTTTAGAAAAGAGTGAGTATTTTTACCGAACTTTCATGGGTGGCAGTGCGATGGCCTCTTTTTTCCTACTCACTGAAATGGAGGCTGGAGTTGATCCCCTCGGTCCTGATAATGTTTTAGTTGTAACCACTTCAGTTTTAACTGGTACACCTTTGGCTGGTGCTAACCGTTACACCGTGGCTGCCAAATCTCCATTAAGTGAAGGATTTGGTGAATCAGAGGCAGGGGGATATTTTTCGGTCAATCTTAAAAAGGCTGGGTTTGATGCCGTAGTGATTAAAGGTAAAGCGCCTCATCCGGTTTATCTTTTATTACAAGACAACCAGGTGATATTTAAAGATGCTTCTCATCTCTGGGGGCATGATACTGGCTATACGCAGGAAAAAATTAAAGAGGAATTGGGAGATGAAAGGCTCCAGATGATAGCCATCGGGCAGGCAGGAGAAAATCTAGTCCGATATGCATGCGTTATTCAGGATTTGCGACATGCCAACGGACGCACTGGTATGGGAGCTGTGTTTGGTTCTAAGAATTTGAAAGCTATCGTGGCTCGGGGACGACTACCTTTGGAATTTCATGACCGAAAGAAGCTGAAAGAATTAGCCACATTTTTTGCTCAGCATATGGATGAACATCCGGTGTGTCAAGTGTTAAAAGAAGGAGGAACTTTGGGTTGGGACATGGAAGACCTGGATGCTGATGGTGTCTTGCCCACTAAAAATTTTCACGGAGGGTCTTTCGACCGGGTGGAAAAAGTTTCCTTCGACCAATTGAAAAAGACAGTTTTAGTCGGACGCTCGAGTTGTTATGCATGTCCTATCCGCTGCAAACAAGTCTGTTCAGGAGGAAAATATAATCTTGACCCTCGATTTGGAGGGCCTGAATACGAGACCTCCGGGGCCTTTGGGCCTAATATGCTAGTCGATGATATTGAAGTCATCGCTAAGGCTCACGAGCTATGTAACAAATATGGTCTGGATACCATTGAGACCGGCATGACTATTACTTTTGCGATGGAGTGTTACGAAAATGGTGTGATCGACAAGGAGGATACAGAAGGCCTTGATTTAAAATTTGGTAATGGGGAAGCGGCTTTGGAATTGGTGGAAAAGATTGCTTTCCGGAAAGGTTTTGGCGCTGTGTTGGCAGAGGGAATAAACCGGGCTGCCGAAGTTTTCGGGCCAGAGTCAAAACAATTTATCTGCACAGTAAAAAAGCAAGCCTTTGCCATGCATGAGCCGCGGGGAAAAAATAATATTGCCTTTGCTTATTCCTTATCTCCTACCGGTGCCGATCATATTGAAGCAGCTCATGATATGCCTTTTGAAGAAGGCCGCTGGGCCGTGCCGGATTTATATCCTATTGGAATTTTGAAGGGTATCCCCGCCCAGGATTTAAGCCCCTATAAAGTTCGCTGGTTTGTTCTTAATCAGCACATTTATAGTTTGTTAAATACCCTTTGTATGTGCTTTTTTACCGTGGGGCCGGCTCGCTTGTTCCGTTTACGTCATTTAGTGGAAATGGTTGAAGCGGCCACGGGTTGGGAAACCAGTCTTTTTGAACTGATGACCCTTGGAGAAAGAACAACCACTTTAGCTCGATTAATCCTTGCTCGAGAAGGATTTAATCGTGAGGATGATATGCTCCCTGAGCGAGTTTTCCAACCCCTGGAAACTGGAATTTTGACTGGCGTTAAATTAGATCGTAAACAGTTTGAAAAGGCCCTTGATTATTATTATGAAATGATGGGTTGGGAAGTTAGCACCGGCATCCCACGTGAAGCCAGATTGGTCTTTCTAAATATTGCTGATTTAGACCAATTTTAAAGGCTTGATTGAAACATCAGAAAATTTGGCCAGAAGACAGAATTGAAATAGAATTAAAAAAGAGACGCTAAAAAAATAATTCCTGGCCGTCTTTTTTTCAGTAATAAAAGCTGTTTAAGTTACTAAAATAGTTAACATCAGGAAAAGGTCAGTAGAATATTCAGTAAAAAATATTATTTTTAATATTTTATCCTGATCTATTCATAAAATTTAAAAACAAGAAAAATTGATTCAAGAACAGCCAAAAATCTTAGCCTTTGATTGGTCTAATCTTTCATGACTGACTTCTCTTTCTATTTGTTCTAAAGTGTTGTATATCAATACGTTATGAAAAGAAACAGCTTTTCTTATGAATTATTCAGGTTATAAACTTCTAAGTGACTATTTTTTGAATCTACTTGAATTAATTTCCAAATATTACTCTGAATTCCTTTGCCTTTTTTATTTGAAGATGACAAATAAGGAGGCTTGTTCCTGTCAAAGGCCTGCCTATCGAATTAAATTAAATCTTCAAGGGCTTAAGTTTAAATTTTAATTTACATATTAATTTTATTTATATATTATAGAATCATTAGTGGATATGAAGTAATTTTTAAATTTTATAAGCTATTTATTGGAAAAATTGAAAAGGTGACAGTAATTAAAAATTAAAATTGATAAAGGGGTAAATCAATGTTCAAAAAATATTTTTTAAGAGTGATTTGGGTGTCTTTAACTTTATTTATTTTGTTAATTCTTACACCAGCCAGCTTACTTCTAGGGAAAGAAAAACAACCATTTGCTGGAACTGGAATGCTTAATTCTGGACAAGCAGCAAACAATTATTCCCTTTATAAGGATATAGATTTTAAAAAGTGGAACAATCAGATTCGCCAGGAAAAATTCGATAAAGTTCTTCCTCTAGTAATGCGCAAACATAAAATTGATATGTGGATTTATGTGGCAAGAGAAGAAATTCCTGACCGATTTGCTGCTGAAGAGCTTGGCAGTTCTTCTGGAGTTTTTGTCTTTACTGATCGGGGTGGAGATCATATAGAACGCGCTATTTTAGGTCGGCGTTGGGGAGAGTCGCACCGGGGATGGGGTGAGTGGCGAACTAAAACAGTAGAGGAATGCGGTCTTTATGATTTTGTTGCCGACGCAATCAGGGTCCAAGAACCAGTGGGCGATGTCTTGACCGAGTATGATTATCGTTTCAAGGGCTTAAGAGAATTTGTAGTGGCTAGGGACCCAAAGCGAATCGCCGTTAACTACAAGCATGATCTTGGCCCTTGGGTAACGTTTATTGGCGAGCAAGATGGACTCTCTCATACGGATTATGTACTACTTACCGAAGAGCTGGGGCCTGAATATGCTTCTCGGTTGGTTTCTGATGAATATTTGAGAATGGATTATATTATCCACACAGTTCCCAGCGAAATAAAACTTCTCAAAAAAATGAGAGAAGATGAGATTAAATGCGTTAAACAAATTTTTGATGAAATAGTTCCAGGAGTAACTACCTTAGAAGAGCTGAGAGAAAAGGGAACCGATGAGGTTGATGTTGTTGTTTTCCGCCGCATGAAAACGGGCGAGTCTCAAAGAGGTAGAAGTGCAGGATGGAAAGGAGCGGTGGTTCAAGGTGGAGACATTTTGGCTGCTCCTAGTCAAGGGATGTATGCTTACGTGTTAAGGAAGGACGAATCAGAGCCTCCTCCAGAAATAAAAAAATTATGGCAGACTTATTTAACTGTGGAAAAGATTTTAGCAGAAACGGTCAGAGCGGGGAAAACGCCTAAGGAGATAATCAGAGATTACACAGAAAAATTTGCTCAGGCGGGCATCATTGTCCGCGCTAATCAGATGCATATGATTGTTCCTAAGAATAATTGGCCTGTTTACTCGGCTGGTTTCGAACCCGGTAAAACCCATATTAGCCTTGATATGCATGGGATGATGAAAGGCGCTCTTGATCGGAAGGATGAAAATTATTTCGGTCCTCGGATCGGCTCATTAGGCCCAGAATGGTCGAAAAACATTCCTCTTCCTCCTTACCATCATTTTGTCCTGGAATATTTCTTCTACATGCCTTCTCCGACCGAGAACCTAGAAGAGGATCAATATTTGTTATGGTGGAACCATGAAGAGGCTTTAGCTACCGAGAAGGGAGTCGAATATTTATCTCCACCTCAAAAAGAGCTTTACCTTATTCGCTATCGCTGAGCATAAAAAATTTGTTCTAGGAAATAAAGAGAATCTCGGGTAAGGCATCAGAGAAAAAAGGAGATGGCTAGAAAACCGATCCTAGGCCCAAATTATGAATCTTGAGGGGAGAGTAATTTTAGGAGAAAAGGAGCAATTAGAAGAAATGGTTTTTGCAGATTATTGTTCTAAAATTTGTTAATTTTACCCTTAATAATTTAAGATGAAGGGAAAAAACTCAAAAATCTTCCTCTAAATTACCCTCCTCCACTGATTGGGATGAAAGCGATTTCATCCCCAGGGGTGAGAGTCATTTTTTTCTTGAGGAAAGTTTCCCAGGGATAACCCCTAATGAAAATCCGCACGCTTCTCTCCAAATTGTCTTGCCAGGGAATGTTAAATTTATTAATAATCACTTCCAGGGCTTTTTCTGGATCGGAGGGGAGCTGCATCACAATCCTTTTTTGATGGGAATACTTCTGCATAATAGTGACGAATTTTACAGTAACTTCCACTGTGTTGGGTGAAGTCATGATTTTATTCCTTTTTTTCTTTAGTCGATTTTCTTAATTGCTTAGCTCGCTCATAATAGATTTTTGCTTTTTCTTTATTCCCCAGACTTAAGAAGGTAGCCGCTAATGTTTGGTTGAGAGACACTGTATCGCCATATTGGCGTAGCCTTTCAAGATAAGTAGCCGCTTTTTCAAGTTGGTTCAACTGTAAGGCTGAGTTGGCCATAAGAGCTAATACTGAGTATGTTTTGGGAACTCGGGAATTTTCCAAGAGGTTGAGCACTTGGGCATAATCTTTTTTTAAATAATATGCCTTAGCCATTAAAGGTAGTGAAACTTCATTTCTTAGTTGAGGAGGGAGTTTTTCAAAAAAAGCAATCGATTTGTCTAACAAGCCGGCATTCATGTATTCTTGAGCTAGGATAAAATAATAATTAAACTCAGCTCCCCTTAAGTCAGAGGTCTCTAAGTCGATGGTTTTTTTTATATTAGCGGAGGTAACGGTGATAATTTTTCGAAAGAACTCTTGGTCTCCAGATGAGGCAGAAAGATAATAATAGCCAGGCTTGACCTGGGATAAAGGCAGGTTAAAAATTATTAACCCCTGAGGGTCTTTCTCCATTTGGGTGATGGGTATGAAAATATTTTCATTGTCGACGTTAATTAAATTAATAACTGGTTCTTGGGAAGTTTTAATAATCCCCTTTAAGACATCTTGTTGGTTGAAGATTAATCTTGGTTCAGGCAGAATTTTGTATTTTCCCAGACGGAAAGGGATGAACTTTTCATTAGTAAGCTTGATTAATTTATGACCAAGAAGCAAAAAGGGGCCCTCGGGTTTAACATTAATTTTCGTTTCGTAAACAAAAACTTCTTCGGAGGTTTTATTGAGAAAAGTTATTCTAACCAAGTAATTGCCTTCTATAATGGGGGCAAAATCTTTAAAGGCTAACCTTTTTTCATCCAAAAAAATTTTTTTGCGCTCCTCATTCACTTCCAGAGTGAAGTTTCTTTCTTTTTGGTAGATTATATTTCCTGAAGAATCTTCTATGATAAGCATTAGGGAAATGATGGCTTCATTTTTGCCGGCGGCGTTTCTTCTGGTATGAATAATTTCAGGTAAGAGGGAATAATTAAGAAAAGTAAAACCTCTGGCTTGACTTAAGGCGATAAATCCATAGCCATTGATTGACTTAGTGGTCAAAGAGACCTTAACTTGACCTTTAAGGGCACTAAAATTCCTTAAATAAGTTTTCTCTACTTCACGGTCAGGAAGAGAGAAAATGTTAGCGATGATAATTCCCGATGAACCTGTTCCTGGAGCCAGCGGACTCGATTTTTCTCCAGGGATGACCGATAAAGAAGCTTCGGCTAATTGAGGAAAACTCTTACGAAGTTCATTGAAAGAGCTTATACTTAAAGTCCGAGCATTAAGACTTTCTTTATACCCAGGGGAGAGAAGATCAACCGCTGAATTTATACCAGGATAGTAAAGACGGTAGTCACCGGTATTATTGCGACGGTAAAAGATGAGATAAATAAAAGGGGGCAAACCGGGCCGGTCTTCAAAATGGTAAATCCAGAGTTCACAATCCACCACTTTTTCATAACCTGAATAATTATGCTTTTCTAAAGGTTCTCCCAGAAGAGCATAAATACGGCCACGGTCAGAATCAATTCCTCCCAGTCTTTTCTCCGCATAAGCAACTCGTTGATAATATTCTGTTTTGTATTCATTTTGAGGTGTTTCAGGTTTGGGATCCCGTGCTTTCCAAAAAAACTCAACAAAACGACGTCGATCTTCTTCAGTTGATAACTCATTAAAAATTGAGCGTTCAACTGCGCTCATTATCGGAGCCACTTCTCGAAGCCACTTATCCCATTGCTCGCTTGCTTTTTGGCCCCATAAGTTAAAAGACAGACAAGTTAACATCAAGAAAATAAATGCGTTCTTGAATGTCTTTACATTATTAAATTTCATCGATTTTCGCCTTTACGAAAAAGCTTTTTCTATATCCCTTTTAGTCCTAAACTCATCGATGCCTTATTTTTTTATAATTAATTAGAAAATAATTTTACCATATTTTAATTTGAGATGGACATTTAATTTTTATTTATTGATATTAATTTAAAATATTTTCATTTTAAGAGAATAAAGTTGTAAAATTGTTAGGCCCAGAGAGTAAAAGAGGAAAATTTTATTGAAAATTACACAGTGAGAAAAAAACAATTATTTTCTCACTTATTATAAAATGAAGGTAGCCACAGCTCAAAAGGAAAGGGAAAGCACGTATTTTTATCTTTTTGTTTTTAGTCAATTTTTACAGTTGGTAATTTCAATAGATAGGTATTTTTTGAGTAAAGGAGGTTATGATGGATAAAGGTCGGCTTAGAAAGCATCTCCGAAAGGAGATTCAAGGGGTAATTATTGTCATCCAGATTTTAGCTCTCCTCCCCACGTTAGTTTTTCCGGAAGTCACGGACAAGTTTAATCAAATATTAAATTCATTTCACTATCGTTCACTAGGTCCTACCCGCCAAGGGGGAAGAATTTCTGATTTTGCCGTGCCTCTTCAAAAACCATTCACCTTTTATGTAGCTGCCGGCACGGGTGGGGTTTGGAAGACAACTAATAATGGAACTACTTTTCAACCAATTTTCGATAAGCAAAATGTAATTTCCATCGGCGATATTGCCGTAGCTCCATCGAATCCAGAGGTGGTGTGGGTGGGCACTGGAGAAGCTAGCCTCCGAAATTGCACTTATTATGGGGATGGAGTTTACAAATCCACTGATGGAGGCCAAACTTGGAGTAATAAAGGCCTGAAAGAATCACATCATATCGGAAGAATTATCATTCATCCCCATAATCCAGACATTGTTTATGTAGCCGCCCAGGGACATCTTTATAGCGAAAACTCAGAGCGGGGATTATATAAGACTACTGATGGAGGTGAGACCTGGGTGAAAGTTCTTGAGGTAATTGTAGAAGGCCGATATATTGGGGTTACCGATGTTTGTTTGAATCCTCTTAACCCTGAGATTGTTTATGCAGCCACTTATGACCGTCAGCGTTTTCCCTGGTCTTTTCGAACAGCTGGCCCCGGTTCAGGAATTTATAGATCTATCGATGGGGGGAAGACTTGGAAAAAATTGAAAAAAGGATTACCTCAGGGACTACTGGGACGGATCGGTCTTGCTATCTTCCCCAAAAATCCCCGGATAATTTACGCCACCATCGACAATGCCAATTCACCAGGAATGACATATCAACAGCGCTATCATGAATTATTTGCTGGTTTGCCTCCTTCTCAGCCGACGATTGGCCATGAGATTTATCGGAGTGATGATGGGGGAGATACCTGGCGAAAGGTTAGCCCCCCGGGTAAGAGCATTGGAAGTCGTTCCAATTACTATGGCCAGATTCGAGTGGACCCGAACGATGAAAATCATGTCTATGTGCTTAGTTCCCGGGTTGACGAATCTCGTGATGGGGGCCGAACGTGGAAAAGAGCCTTCCGCTTCGGTGGGGATAATCATGCACTCTGGATTGATCCGGCAAATAGCAATCATCTACTTCTGGGATATGATTATGGCATGGCCATTTCTTATGACGGGGGAAAGAATTGGTATCACCCTGACGTTCTGCCCTTAGCTCAATTGTACGCCATCGGAGTTGATATGGACTTTCCTTACAATGTATATGGAGGCATGCAAGATTTTGGCACATGGAAAGGTCCCAGCACAAAAAAAGGCAGATTCCCGATTAGATTTGAGGATTGGGAACATATGTTAGGAGGAGATGGTTTTTATTGTCAAGCGGATCCTTCTGATAGTCGATGGTTGTATGCGGAAGCCCAATTTGGAGAATTAGTTCGTATCGACCAGAAAACTGGATATCGAAAAGAAATCGCTTACCGTGGTCCCGAGAAACTCCGTTTTAATTGGTGTGCTCCTTTTCTTATTTCCCCCCATGATCCCAAGGTGCTTTATCACGGGGCTAATGTTGTGCTTCGTTCTTCAAATCAGGGTGAGAGTTGGAAAATAATCAGTCCCGACTTAACCAGCAATGACCCCTCTAAACTTAACGGTGTCGGGGCGGTGCAATTCTGTACAATCACAACCATTGATGAGTCTCCCTTGAAGGCAGGCGTAATTTGGGTTGGAACTGATGATGGTCGGTTATGGCTTTCCCGAGATAGGGGGAAAACCTGGGCAAGGCTGGAGAAAAACATACCGGACTATCCAGGATATTGGGTAACTCGAGTAGAAGCTTCACATCATCATTTAGGCACGGCTTATGTGACTTTAACTGGCTTTTATTGGGATGACTTTCGTCCCTGGGTCTATAAAACCACAGATTTTGGACAGTCATGGCGGAAAATTACAGATGGCTTGCCGGAAGAAGGCTCAGTAAATGTAATCAGGGAAGATCAGCGAAACCCCAATTTGCTTTTTCTGGGCACAGATAAAGGAGTTTATGTGAGTTTGAATGGAGGTGAGAGCTGGAAAGCTATGAGTAATAATTTACCCACGGTGCCTGTTCATGATTTGATTATTCATCCCCGAGAAAATGATTTAGTAGTGGGGACTCATGGTCGTGGTTTTTATATTACAGATATATCGCCACTCCAGGAAATGACACCAGAAGTTTTAGAACAGCCCGTTTATTTATTTGATATCGAACCAAAAGTTCAGTGGATAATGCCTCATCAAAAAGCGGTAGCAGCTCAAAATTATGCAGGGGAAAATGAAATTCATGGAGTGGTGATTAATTATTATCTGAAAGAAAGAGTCTTAGGGGAAATAAAGATTCAAGTCTATGATGGAACTCGAGTCATAAACGAGATCCCTGGGACTAATCAGCCCGGGTTGAATCGAGTTGTGTGGTGGATGACCAAGCGAGAAAGGCGGACGCCAGAAGAAATAGTGCAATGGGAACGCGAACAAGAAAGGTTACGGCAAGAAGAGGAATATTTTGACTACTATGACACGGTGGAATATTATGGTCCTCCCACTGAGGAGGTTGATAAATGGGGCCGTTCTCTTCGTACCCGAGTTCATCATCCTCCTGGATTAACCGAGAAAGATTTTAAGTATTTTCGGGTTAAACCCGGTAAATATTTGGTCGTTTTGAAAGTAGGCCCGATAAAGTTAGCTAAGAAAGCAGTGATCCTGCCTGATTATTGGTATGACAAATAGGGAACAATTTTGAAAACAAAAGGTCTTATTTGATGTTTTATTTATGCCAGCGCCGTCCGTTCTCGATAGGGGTGGGAGGTGGGAATTTCCCTTCTCTAGTAGCTGCATTGTAGGCAAAAGCTGCTAAAATCACAGCAGCTTGCATCAAATCTTCAGGCACAAGGCGGTCAAATACATCCATGTTGGTATGAAAGGTCTTTGTAAAAAATTCCAAGTCATCTTGGATAAATTGGAAACCGGGTAATCCTACTTCTAGAAAAGACATATGGTCAGTTCCCCCTGTATTTCCGGGAACAAGGTAAGTCATGCCCAGGTCATGAAAAGGCTTCATCCAGGCTTCAAAAATAGGCCGAGCTAGGTCATTACCCTGGAGGTAAATGCCTCGAATTCTCCCGTACCAGTCAACATTGAAATAAACGTAGAATTTATCATACTCGGGCAGTTTAATTTTTTTCTGTGGATCGTAGAAATGTTGGCGCACGTAGCCCCGAGAGCCAAGGTGTCCACACTCTTCTGCTCCCCATAGAGCAGCTCGGATTGTGCGCCGCGGTTGAGCATTAATAGTCTTTAAGATGCGCATGGCCTCCATCACGACCGCTGAGCCGGCCGCATTATCGGTGGCTCCAGTCGCCGCTGAGACGGCATCTAAATGCGCTCCAATCATGACTATTTCATCTTTTAGGTCACTTCCAGGAAGCTCAGCGATTAGATTGTAATCTCGTAAATCATCGTCATAAAATTTATTTTTTATGTCAACCTCCATTTTGACTTGATAGCCCATTTCCATCAATCGCATCATTCGATTGTAGTGTTCAGCAGCCACCACTAGATGGGGCAGAGGAATGGGGTCTTCAGGAAGAATTGGTGGATAGTCATTAACCCGAACTGTTCCTTTATCCATCGTATCAGCCCCCATGCCTGGTTCAACTAGAACGAGGGCGCCTTCTTGACGAAGAAATTCTTCAATTTGTTCCCATGACAGAGTTCTTTTTTTTGTTCCTGAGTTACCAGCCGGGAGATTCTCAAGATTTTTATGGAGACCAGAATTTATCTGGGTCGGTTTCGTAATTCGCAAAGTAGCCATATCTTCCAATTCTTCTCGAGATAAGCGGACTGCATCAGGTTTAAAATTCAACTTAAGTTTTCGCTTAGGTTTAATGAAAACAATTTTTCCTTTTAATTTCCCCCGGTAAAAATTTAAATCTTTTTGATTGAAAAGCTCTTCTGTATTGACGTAAACAGTGGGGGCTTGAATTTTCTTTTTAGTTCCAGCCGTCCAGGCCAAGGGATAAGCAATAACAGTCATGTATCGTGGAGTTATCATATGGACCGAGGTGTACTGATTTTCCCAACCCAAGCCAAACTTTCCCCATGGTTCGATGGTGACCTTTTTTAACCCCCATCGCTTAAATTTTTGTTCTGCCCAGGAGAGAGCTTCATTATATGATGGCGAATGAGCAAGTCGAGGACCGTAGACATCAGTCAAGTATTGGGCTAACTCCATTACCTGCGAGTTATTTAAACCTTCCTCTCTTATTTTGACTATCATCTGATAATCAATTTTTTCTTCAGCAGTTAAAAGAAGAGAACAACTTGAGATCATTAAGGCCATTAAAAATAGCTTTCCAAAGAGCTGTCTAGTACACATGATTTTCCTCCTTTGAAATTTTGTTTTCATTTCTTTTGTCCAAGTGAATTTTTAATTTGCCTAACCAATTTTTTTGCTAATCAATTTTATGGTTGAATTTAGTCGACTCTCCATTAGAGTGGTCCCTGGGTTCTAAAGGTTGTCGTTATTTTAATTACCACTATTCATCTCTTAGCTTTGAATTTTCTTCAAAATTTAAAATTTGTCATTCAGAAAAAACTTAATTTTAAAAGCTTACCTTCTTCTCTTTAAATATATTTAGCCTGATCTATTCATAAATTGTGAAAATCAAGAAAAATTGACTCAAGAACAGCCAAAAATCTTGGTTGGCGAATGGACCCATCTTTTTTACGACTGTTCTCTCTTTCTTTATTTTCTAACATATTATATATCAATACGTTATGAAGGAAATTGTTTCTTTTTATGAATTATCCAGGTTAGGTAACTTTTAATTTTTTTCCTCCAAAGAGAAAGAGCTAGAGAAGGGCCATTTCCCGAGAAATAAAATTGTTTTTTTAATATGGAGGGATTTTTCTTGGAACTCATCACTTGAGGACCAACCATTGATTTTTTTTATATTCAACTCGAGCTTGTAACCGGATATCGGTCGATGATGCACCGATTTGAATTTGGAATGTGCCCTCTTCCACTTTCCAGCCCTGGCTTTGAGTATCATAAAAAGCAAAGTCTTCTGAGTTGAGAGAAAACTCCACCCTTTTCGTTTCTCCTGGTTTCAAGGTAATCCGTTGGAATCTTTTTAATTCTCTCACTGGTCTGACTACAGAGGCATATTCATCATGAATATAAAGCTGGATAACTTCGTCACCGGTGCGCGCTCCGGTATTGGTTATCTGAAGAGAAACGGCCAAAACGACACCATGCCTCTTAAGAGGAGTTATTTTGAGGTCTGAGTAAGTGAATTGAGTATAACTTAATCCATGTCCGAACGGAAAGAGTGGGCCACGTTCAGAGTGGAAATAGCGCCCTCGATGGCTAGCCCACCGGAAGACATTATAGTAATCAGGAATTTGGCCTACGTGACGGGGGTAAGAGATAGGTAATTTGCCACCTGGATTTATTTTACCAAAAAGCGCTTCAGCGATAGCTGTGCCGGTCTCCTGTCCTAAATACCATCCATCTAGGATGGCTGGAATGTGTTCTTTAATCCAGCCGATAGCCAGAGGACGCCCATGGAGAAGAACCACAACAGTGGGAGTCCCAGTGGCATAAATCTGACGAACCAACTCTTCTTGGTGACCAACAAGTTGCAAATTATCGCGATCCTCGTTTTCTTTACATGTTAATTCATTTCCACCAATAACTACAATGGCGACGTCCGATCTTCGAGCGGCACTGACTGCAGCCGGGATATTAGCTTGGTTAAAATTTATTAGACTGCATCCTTCTTCATAAATTATCTTAGCTTTTCCTTGAGCAAAATTTTTGATACCATCAAGGACACTGACATAATATTTTAATTGAGGAGTCGAATACCCACCCACCACTTCGGCCGCAGCGTTGGGTCCGATTACAGCAATTATTTTTAATTTGCTTATATCTAAAGGCAATAAATCGTTTTCATTCTTAAGTAAGATAATAGCTTTTCGAGCAACTTCCAAAGCAAGGCGGTCATGTTCAGGATTATAAATTATTTTTTCCCATCCAGGACGCGGAACGGCCAGTCGATGAAGAGTGTTGAAATATTCTGTCACTTCAGAGTCATATCGCCGCACTCCTGTTTCGGTTTCTACAGGTGTAAACTGAGTCATACCCTGGTCTCCTCCCACCATGAAGTCATGTTCGGGGGGAATGTTATTAGTCTGCTGGAAAATCCCTAACCTAAATTTGGCTTTCAATACATTTCTGACTGCCCGGTCAACTAGTTCAATCGGAAGGCTGCCTTTTTTTACGGCTTGAATTAGTTCTGGACCATAGGCTCTATTAGACCCCCAAGGTTGATCGATGGCTAATTCCATATCAATACCGGCTTCCAAAGCTAAACGAGCAGCTTGGTGAAGGTTTTCGGCTATTTTATGTTCGGTATGCAGAGCCTTGATATCATTGTTATCACTGATAATTAGCCCATCAAAACCGTAACGATGACGTAGAATATCTATTAAAAGTTCTTGATGGGCGTGGCACGGAATTCCGTTTAAACTATGATGAGCAGGCATGATGCAACCTACTCTAGCTTCTTCGACCGCTGCCCGAAAAGGAGGTAGAAAGACTTCATGGAGTGTTCGGGCGGAGGCTTCCATGGGTCCCCGATTCAACCCGGCATATGGTTGACCATCAGCTACGAAATGTTTGGCCGTGGCCAGCACATGATTGATATCAAATCGTTTTTTCCCCTTTCCCTGGAGGCCATTAATAAAAGCCACTCCTATTCGAGAAACCAGATAAGGATCTTCTCCATAACTTTCCTCAGTCCGTCCCCACCGGGGGTCACGAACAACGCCTAGCATCGGAGAATAGACATGATGGACTCCTAAGGCCCGGGCTTCCAAGGCGATGATTTCAGCCGTCTTTTCAATTAAACTCGGGTCCCAGGTACTAGCCAGAGCGATGGCTTGGGGAAAGCAGGTCCCGTGCTTGAGACAGATTCCATGAAGAGCCTCTCCTGCTTTTAAATGAGGAATCCCGAGGCGGATATTCCCATTGGGAAAAAAAGTCGCTAGTTGATGAACTTTTTCTTCGATACTCATTCGTTGAAGAAGATCTTCGACTCTTGTCTGGATAGGTAGGTTGGGATTTTTATAAGGAGCTTTCGAAGAAAGCATTGGGATTTTAAATCCAGAAAGGCTATTTCCACTGAGAATTACTAAAAAAAATATAATTAAGGTTTTTTTCTTCATTTGTTGGTTCTCCATTGGCTAGGATGAGTTATTAAGATAATAAGATAATTGGTTAGATTATAAT
>QMPV01000030.1 GCA_003648765.1 Candidatus Aminicenantota bacterium | reverse complement strand
TTTAATTTTGGATGCCGTCGAACTCTTGCCCCAGCTAAAAGCCCTGACCAGGGAGATCTCCTCTGACTTACCTCTGAAGCTCGGCTTCCGCTGGAATCCAGGGATAGGCCAGGGCTTTAACGCCAAGGTAATTACCGCCGGGGCCTCCTCTACGGAAGGAATTCCTATTAAATTCGGCATTGACCCTCACCGCCTGGAAGAAGCCTGGAAACAGGCTATTTCCTTAGGGTTCCAACCCAGTGGTCTTCATCAACATCTGGGTTCAGGCTGGACCGGCTCTGATTTTCCGGTGATCAGTCAAGCAGTTGAACGCTTGGTCAGGACGGCCCAGCGGCTAGAAGAAAAATGGGGCCCCTTAGAATTTCTGGACTTTGGAGGTGGTTTTGCTCCCCGTTACCAAGCCGACCAAAGCCTCTTTCCCCTCCGGGATTATGCCCTCACCATTAAAAACAAAATTCAGCAATCGGGGCTCAAAAGTAAACTCCTTATTTTTGAGCCAGGAAAATTTCTGGTAGCTGAAGCCGGCCTCTTACTGGTCAAGGTGGAATACATCAAATCCAGTTTTGGCCATCTCTTCGCCTGCGTTAATGCCGGTACTTTCAACTCTCTCCCGCGGCCAGCCATCTATCCTGAGGCTCGCCATAAAGTGGTCAACGCCTCGTGTGTCCACTCCTCCCAGCCAGTGACTCTGACCATCGCCGGCAATCTCTGCGAAACGGGCGACGTCTTCGCCTGGGGGGTCAAACTGCCTCTCCCCCAACCCGGAGATATCCTGGCCATTCTTCACGCTGGAGCCTATGGAGAATCTATGGCCTCGACGTTCAACCTCCGGAGCCGGCCTCGAGCATTTTACCTGACTTGAGCCAACCAGGTTGATTCAACAGCCAAGCTAGAAAAGACATGCCGCCCAAACTGCCTCAAGTAAATTAAGATGACATTATCCCTCTTGTTACTAAATTTCTTATGGATTTATTAAAATTAAGACACATCATTCGGCCAGAGGTGTCAAACAGCGGGGGAAAGAAATTTACCTCCCCCCTTGATCAAAAAGAACGTCAACCTTTCCCCAGAAATATTTTATTTTTGTTATCCAGCTCTAAAGACGATTTAATCTTCGAGCTTAAATTTCTCCATAAAAGGGGCTTCTAATGAACAAGGGAAGAAATTAAAAAATCTTAAGTCGAAGTAAATCTTGGTTTAAAATTTCTTCTCTGCCTAGATAACCTCGACTTGGCTGGCCAATCCAAAAACCAAAGGATAGCCAAACAAGGTTTACTAATAAAGCCAGAATAAACGGTAGATATAGAACCAAAACAAATTAAAGTAAGCCAAGAGGTGGCGCCAGGCCAAGTTTCAAAAATAAAATTAGGGTAAACTTATTTCAACCAAGTGTTGGCTAATGGTTAATTCAGTTTTTCCGAGAGAATCCTCACTTCCGGAAAATGCCTCTTCGCTTTTGAGATTCGACCGTGGGAGCCCTATGCCTTTCTGTCCTTTTAATGTCTACTTTTGATCTTTACGGCACCAACAGTCCTAAAAAACTTGACATAAGGGTTAAAATCTTTATTATATTTTCCCAAATGGTAATACTGGAAATCGTAATTTGTAGTTCAGCCAAAAGCATGATAATGTCCAGCCCGGACTTAGGGATTAGGACTAACTAATCCCTGGGTTCGGGAAGCCCACCTTAAATCCCCTTTTTTTCTCTCCTTCTATTTTTACACTACGACGGAGGTTAATTATCAATGAGAAACGAAAAAACTGCCAGTCAAGAAAAAATTAAAGTTGGCGTGCTGGGGTCGACAGGACTGGTGGGTCAGCAACTATTGCGGCTGTTGGACCAACATCCCTTTTTTGAAGTAGCCTTGGTGGCCGCCTCAGAGCAATCGGCCGGAAAAGCTTACCATGAAGCAGTCGTCTGGCAATTCCCCGAAGAAATAAATCCTAAAATTGCTGCTCTACCTGTGGAAAGTAACGAAGCGGTTCTCTCTAGGGGGCAGGACATATCTATTTTCTTCAGTGCTCTGCCAGCCGGAGTGGCCCTTGCGCTGGAAAAGACTCTCCGCCGGGCTGGGAAATATGTCTTTTCCAACGCTAGTTCTCATCGTCTCACTAAAGATGTGCCTCTTATCATTCCTGAAGTCAATCCCGAACATTTGGCCAGTCTGGGCCCCCAGAAAAAGAAATACTCGGGCTTTATTGTCACCAATCCTAACTGCGTGGTCGCTGGTCTGGCTTTGGGACTAAAACCCCTAAAGGACTTAGAGATCAAAAATCTCCAAGTAACTACTTTCCAGGCCATTTCAGGCGCCGGGCTTAATGGTGTTTCGGCTCTGGCTTTGGCGGGCAATGTGTTACCCTTCATTCCCGAAGAAGAAACTAAAATTTTTCAGGAAACACGAAAAATTCTAGGACAGTGGAGTGTCTCCGGATTCAAGCCGGCTCAGTTTGACTTAATCGCTAGCTGTGTCCGGGTGCCTGTCCCGGTAGGACATCTCTTGAGTGTGGTGGTCGAACTGGCTCGCCCCTTCGATCTCGATGAAATTGCCTTAAGGTTAGCCACTTTTCGGGGCCTACCCCAGCAATTCAAACTGCCCACAGCTTCCACCCGTCCCATTGTCCTCTGGGGGGAGGACAACCGCCCTCAACCTAAATTTGACAGTTGGCTCGGCCATCCTCCTCGCGCTCGGGGAATGGCTATCGCCATCGGTCGTCTCCGCCAACACGGTCAATTTCTCACCTTTTTCCTGCTGGTCAATAATCTTGTCCGGGGCGCTGCTGGAGCAGCTCTGCTCAACGCCGAATTGGCCTTAGCCCTGGAACTTATTTCGCCTTCAGGAGGTGCCCTTGGTAAAAGTAGTTAAATTCGGAGGCGGCTGCTTCCGCAAGCCGAAAGGAGTTGAACAAATTATTGCCATTATCAAGTCCAGCCAACCCGTGCCGGTGGTCGTCGTCTCAGCTATTCATGGTTGTACTAACCTCCTCCTGGAGATATTAAACCAGGCTCTTGAGGGGAAGCAGAACGTTCACCTGGCCCTCAACCAGTTAATCGCCCGGCATCTTCAATTAATCTCGGCCTACCCGGAAACGGTCAAAAAAAGAATAAAACAAAAACTCAGGCAAAAACTCAACTCACTAAAAAATTTTTTGCTCGGCGTCTCCTTAACTAGAGAAGTCTCCCCTTATCTTCAGGCTAAAATCATTAGTTATGGAGAACGACTGACCGCCCTCCTACTCCAGGAACTTCTGTTAACCCATGAGTGCTCAGCCGTGGCTCTGGAAACAGACGCTTTGGGCTTAATTACCGATGATTCGCCCCATCAGGCTTCGGCTCTTTTTCCTGAAACAACCACCAACCTGAGCCGCTGCTTGCTCCCTTATCTCCGCACAGGCACCGTGCCTATTGTCACCGGCTTTTTCGGCCGGACCAGAAATGGTCAAATTACTACCTTTGGTCGTAATGGCTCTGATTATACCGCGGCCGTGGTCGCCCGGGCTCTCCAGGCTGAAAAATTAGAGCTGTGGAAAGATGTCCCCGGCTTTTTAACCGCTGACCCGCAACTGGAACCTCAGGCTCAAAAAATCGACCATCTCTCTTATTTTGAGGCCGCTGAACTGTCTTATTTCGGAGCTAAAATTGTCCATCCCCGCACTTTTGAACCTCTTCTGGCGGCGCCCATTCCCATCGAAATCAAGCATCTCCATTCCCCCCATGCCCCAGGCACTCTTATCAGCCAAAATTCACACCGGAGCCAAGGAGTCATTAAGAGCGTCGCGGCCAATCGTGAAATCAGCCTCCTTCATCTCCTTGGTCCAGGGGTTGGTTATCAACCCGGCATAATCGCCTCGGTGGGCCAGGCTCTGGCCGATGAAGGCATCAACATCTACTCCATTCTAACCTCCCAGACCAGAATAAACCTGTTGCTCCACCAACAGGACTTGGAAAAAGCCTCCCAAAAATTAAAAAAATTTACCCCAGGAATCATTTCCAGTGTAATTCGAGAAGAAGACATCGCTCTCATCGGCTTGGTGGGCGAAGGGTTAAAAGTGAAAAAAGGCATCTTTGCTCGTGTCTTTGGTGCTGTCTCCCGAGCTGGCGTGAACGTTGAGGTAATCTCAGCTGGGGCTTCGGAAGTCGCCTACTACTTCATAGTTAAAGATAAATATCTGAAGCCAGCCGTAGCTTCGATCCATCAGGAATTTTTCGGCCAAGCCCTCAGTCGAGCTGTCAACGGAACATCCAGACCGTGATTCTGGAGAAGCCTTTCATTCAAAAGAACTTTGTTCCTAGGACCTGAAGCAATCAACCGACCTTGATCAATGATTATTATTTGCTGACCCAATTCCCAAGCTAATTCCAAATCATGAGTAGCGATAATTTTGGTCTGGTTTAAAGAAGCTAAATGATGGAGAAAATTCCGACGGCTGCGATAATCCAAACTGGCGGTGGGTTCATCGAGAAGAATAATGTCCGGCTCTAAAATGACAACCGCTGCCAAGGCCACCTTTTTCTTTTCCCCCAAGCTGAGATGAGAAATCAATCTGTGGTCATATCCTGACAAACCAAATTTAGATAAAATTTCCTTGACTTTTTGTTCGATCTTTTCCTCAGGCCAAGCCTGATTTAAAGGGCCAAAAGCCAGTTCATCTTTCACTCGGGGTAAGAACAGCTGGTCATTGGGGTCCTGAAAAACCAGGCCCATTCGAGAGCGAAGGTGGCGGGCTGTCTTAGGAGTAAGTTCCTGGCCGAATATTTTGATTATTCCCTGAAAAGAAAAAATTCCCATAAGACATAAACATAGAGTCGACTTCCCGGCGCCGTTGGGCCCCAGAATAACAGCCGTCTCCCCGCGGGCGACAGAAAAATTAATGCCCCGGAGCACCTCAGGACCTTCGGGATAAGAAAAACTCAGACCCTTAACCTCCACCGCGGTTTCACTGTTATTTACGACCACCACCAGGCACCTCCCACCAGAATCAGCAAAATTCCTAACCACAACCACTCCGACCAGGTTAAAGGTCGCTTGCTTGTCAGAACCCACTTACCTGAAAAGCTGCGACTAAGGAGACTCTGATGAATCTTTTGGGCTCTTCTCAGAAGGAGAAAAAAATTATGACTCAACAAAGCTTTTAATAAATATATCCGCCTAGACCAGGGTATTTTCTCCCCCCAACGAAGTTTAAGGGAGCGATGCTGACGGTTAAGCTCTTCGCTCATTAAGGGCAAATATCGTCCAGTCAGCGCTAATAGAGCCAGGAAAAAGGGAGGTAGCCGCCAGGCTTCCCCAGCCTGAATTAAGCCCTGAAAATCGAGGCAGCCTGAGGCCCCCATCAGCACCAACCAAGCCAAGAGGGAACGAACCAATATTTCAGCAGCCACAGGGCGGCTCAAACCAGCTTCACCCCTTTCAGGGAAAAGAAAAACTGCTACAACTAAAAATATCAACAACGGCAGAAAAACCAAAAATCGCGCTAGAGTCTGACGCCAGCCCAATCGGCCCAAGACAAAAAAGATGGTTACCAGCAGCCCGAGGATTATCCATTTAAGTAAAGGTCGGAAGGGCGCCAAAATAATAATAACCAGAAAAGCCAAAACTGTCAGCAAGACCAGACGCGGCTCAACTCTCTCCTTTAGGGATAGTGGAAATTTCTGGGATGAATCTTCTGGTGAAGGTAGAAGAGGTCGGTCATCAATCATCAGAACCCCATCTCCTGGCCTACCGCACCAGGTAATCTTTTAATTAAGCTTATCATACCCAAATGTCTTTTTGCGCTTCAGTGGCCACAGCCACCGCCTTCACCACATACATCTCCGGGGTATCAATAATAATTATTTCTTTAAAACCAGCCCGAGTAAGCAATTGCTTCATTTCGGCTTCCGCGGGAAGAAGATCATGCCTGATAACTGCCGATTTTTGCGCATGGAGTTTATTGAGTCTTTCCCGACCCAAAGAATGAGCAATTACCAGCATCCCGTCTGGCCGGAGAAGACGATGAAATTCAAGCAAAGCCGCTAATTTGTGGTCCAAATGCGGGAAAAGAGCCAAACAAATAATCAAGTCAAAAAGATTGTCCTGCAAACCCAACGCCTGGGCATCGCTCTGGAGGAATAACACCTGATCTGAGGCTGAACGAGTCCGGCCGAGACTCAGCATTTGAAATGAAAAATCGGCTTCCACCAGCCAACCTTCAGGACCGAGCTGGGGGAGCAAGTGGGGAATTAACCGCCCGGTGCCGCAGCCTATATCCAGCACTACCTGACCGGGGGCTAAAGGGAAATGCTGAATTACTGCCTGTAAATTTTCTTCCTCTTGAGGAGTAGCGTGTTTCTGCTCCCACTCATCGGCCAGATTTTCAAAAAATTGACGCTTAGTCATCATTTCATCTCCTGGCTTAGGATTGAAAAACCGCTTAACCAGCCCTTCTTTTCTCTCCAAAGGCTTTACTTCATCAACCAAATCGCCTCCTTGCCTCTAAACCTCATTTATTTTTTCAACCCAATTGCCTCTCTGCCTTTCTCTAAATAAGTGGCAAAATGCCAGTTAATCTGTTTTTCCAACTCTTTAATTAGAGGCGGCAGCACCACCATCATTATTATTATTCCAGGTAATCCCCGAAGTACTGAGCTCACGGTGATAAAGAGTCGAGGCAGGCGCAACCACTCAGCCAGCACCCAGACGAGTCCCAGCAGGAGCAAACGGTCGAGGCCAAGGGTTATCAGTAAGGCCAGCCAGCGATTCCAGCGCCATTTCTGATAAAAAATAAAAGGGCCGAGAGCCAAGACTACACCTTCCACCATCATCACCGGCGCGATAGGCGGATAAAAAGGAGGCATCCCGGTCAGCAAAGCTGAAAGCAGGGGGGCGGCTATCCCTAGACTGACAGCCACTGACCAGGGCAGAAGAAAACCACCTAGGACCAAGGGATAAAACATGGGAAGAAAAGCACTCCCCAGGCCAAGGGCATGAAACAATAAAGGTAAAACCAAGGCCAAAGAGAGAAACAGTCCTCCCAGAACAATTGTCCAAGCAGGTTCTTTCATTGGACTTTTCACTGTTTCAGCCTCAAGCCGATTTGAAAATTCCGGCCGGGCATGGGGTAAGGACCTGTGCCTATCCCCGGCAAATCAACAAAAATCTGATAGTCAGCATCCAGAATATTGCGGACTTCAACTAGGGCTTCCACATGGTGACTGATTGTCCAAAAGAAACGGGCGTTCAGGCAAAAATAGTTGGGTAAAGGTTGGCTTTGATTATCACCGGCATAATAACCGGCGACGTATTGGCCAGTGACAAAGGCCTTGATTTTATTCCTTCGGTAAGCCAATAGAACATCGAGTTTGTGGCGGGGTCGACCTCTGGTCAAGCGCCCCGGGTCGAGAAAAGAGTAATCAATTCGACTGAAAAGCGAGGGGTTAAGTTGTTGTTGCCAGCTCAACTCAACTCCAGAAAATACAAATTCACCTTTATTCTGGAAGAGAAAAGCCGGTGGTGGAGTGGGATTGCGACCGACTTCAATCAGATTGGAGCCTTTCATCTGGAAGACTGCCCAGGAAAAGCGGGTTTTACTTCCCCAGTCAAACTCCCCGCCAAGTTCATAATTCCAAACTCTCTCGGGCTGGAGGTCAGGATTGGCTGGCGGAAACATGAAGAGCTCGTTTAATTGAGGAGCCCGAAAACCTTCACTGATGGTGCTGCGTAGAATCACTCCCCGGCCCACCTGCCAGACCAGTCCCCACCGGGGGCAAAGCTCTAGGCCAGCCAAAGAATCTCGGTGAAGACGGAGTCCGGCTGAGAGAATCAATCGCTGGCGGAAGATATATTCATCTTGGAGAAATAAAGCCGCCTCGGATTTGTGCCATTTTCCCTGAGGCCAGTGATAACTCTTACCAGCCAACCGTCGCCATTCTGTGCCGGTGGTTATTTCATGATTCCCCCACCGGTGAGTCAAACGCAACAAAGCTCCATCCACATAATCCCGAGAATGCCAGCCATCGGAAAAACGGTGATGTCCCTGATTGCGGTAAATCATCAATAAGTACTCCCGCTGTTCATCAGCTCTCTGCCAGGAAAGATCAAAGGCGCCTCTCTGATAATCATTCCAGAAATTTTCTAGAGGAAAATCGATGGGCCCTGGTTCATGTTTCTTGGCGGCAAAATATTTACTATGAAAAATTAATCTTGTTTTGGGGGAAAATTTAATAAAAATATTGCCGGTAAAAGTTCTGCCTTTATATTGGGAATTAGGTCGATGACCATCGCTTAATCTCTGGTCGAAGGTCAAATAATAACCCCATTTGGCAAAACCGGCACCATGACGGAGATTTAACTGCTGGGTATTGAAGCTGCCGTAGGAGCCATTTAGTTGGGTCTCCCAGCCTGCTTCAGGCTGATGAGTAATGATGTTGACTACACCTCCCAGAGCTTCCGAACCATAAAGTACGGAGGCAGGTCCTCGAACCAGTTCAATGCGTTCCACATTATCCAAGGGAAAAGCGTGGGAAATAACACAGCCGAAAAGGCCCATCTTCTCAGGTCGACCATTCACTAGAACAGCAATTCTCCGGCCTCGATTGCCCAACCCCCGAATATCTATATCCGCCCGACCAAAGTCACCGGTGCGGCGCACAAAAACACCGGGAAACTGGCCCAGAAGATTAAGGGCATTGCTGGCCGGGATGGCTTCCACAGCTTGGGAAGTAATCACTGAAACTGAAGCAGAACAATCTTTGACTGCCTTGCGAGTCATGGTCGCGGTGACCACCACTTCTTCATGGGGATGAAAGGGAGAAGTCTGCTGAAGAGGTACTTCTTGCTTTAGGGGAGATTTTTTCTTTTTTTGGGACTTCTTCTTTTTCTCTTGAGGGGAAGAATTCTTGTCCTCTTCGGAAGAAATAACTGCTTTTTCTTCTACCTGAGAAGTCTCACTTGCGAATAATTCGTCTTCTGTAGTCCAGAGATCATCAGAACTGACGTCCCAAGCAACCTCCCAATAAAAATTAGAAGGCTGATTAGGGGTGGCTTCACCAAATCTTCTATCAGCTTTTAGCGGCCTGGATGAAGCAAAACTTAGATAAGCACCGCCACTCAACAAGACAAAAAGAAGCAAAAACAACCCAAGACTCATATCCCTAAAATTAAATTTACAACGAATTTTCTCTAATTCTGCTGGAACTTCTTTTTTCAACAAATTCACCATTTCTCTCTCCTTTAGTGTTACGATTTTTTTCAACGTAACACTTTTTAGCTTAAAAGTCAATCTTTTCCTTGGTTTTTTGTCTTGATGGGGATTGCAAATTTTAGAACAGGAAAAAATGGTCCTCTTTATCTTATCCCAAGCCAGGTAACTTAATGATTTTTAGACAGCCTTAAAACCATTCAGGTTTAAAAAACTAACCTGTCCAGCGAAAACGGGGGCCAATTTTCACCCTTCACCAATGGAAATAGCTCCGCTCGCCACTCTTCATCTTCGAATTGTGGCTTTGAATTCTCCTGAATTTCCTTGGTTCCCCAGAGAAATCCCTAGCTGGCTTTCTGACTTTAGTGGATAAAGGCGAAAGGTGAAGATTTAATCCCAAATTTCAAATTTTTGGCCTGACAAGTGAAAACATCTTAAGTTAAAGACCGGGGCTAATTAGTTTGGCCGATGGGGGAAAGGGGAAAATCTGACCCTAATTTCTAAAATTTGAATCGCTATTTGGGAACTTTGGCTCCCTAAGTTGCGTATTATACAATAGAGAAAAATTAAAAAACAAGAAGGAGTGATTATGAAAAGAAACTTGTTCACCTTACTGCCGATTCTCTCGCTAGCAGTCTTACTTATTTCCTTGCCCAGCTGGAGTCAAAAGGCGCCAGCTTCCCCCGATTTAAGTGGCACTTGGGTGGGAGAAACCACTGTTCCAGATGCTGGCCAGAGTGACGAAGTAATTCTAGTTCTGAAGAAAAGCGAATCAGGCTACACCGGAACAATTTCTGATACCATGGGACTGATTCCTGAAGTAGCCATCGAAGATATCACCTGGGAAGATAATACTCTAATCTTTACCTTTACAGCCACTACGGGTTATGAAACCATCATTGTCTCCATGAATCTGACTTATGAAGAAGGACGTCTGGTCGGCTACTGGCAAACCGATGATGGCACTTCGGGTGATATAGAGTTTCAGAAAAAAGAATAACCCTCCGAAGCTACTTCTCCTCTAGTCCTGACGCCGGGCGAAATGGCGATAGAGAAGCACCGTCAGCACTAGAGAAAGAGTTAGGACTCCGGCTGGAATAATAATCCCCCAAATATTCATTTTTCTTTCTTCTGCCCACGATGTTTTCGGCGGTAGGAGAAATACGCTAGAAGCAGGCCCAAAAGTGAAAAGAAATAAGCAATAGACATACCCAAAACCACGGCTAAACTCTGATTCATTCTAATTCTCCCATCTTTCAATTTTTTCTAATTCTTCCAGAAATTCTTTCTGCTTTTTCTCATAATCAAGAGAAATGGCTTTCAATTTAGGGTCAATAATTTTAATCATTAACCAAAGAAGCAAGCCACATATTCCCAAAGTCAGCCAGCCATACCAGAGCAGCAACAAACTCCAAATAGCTCCCAAGGCTAATAAAAAGTAGATAAGAGGAGAAATCACAAAAGTGAGATAATCTTCCTTTGACCAGCGGTCAGCTTCTTCAGGACTCCATTGAGTTTTGAACCCTTTCATGGCTGACCTCCTACAATTAGGTCTCTCTCAGGTTTAATTAAGCCCCTCTTGATGGCTTCTTCCCGAACGGGTTTCCACCAACCAAGGGGCCGACTCATAACATAATATTTGACCAATCGATTCATGTCCTCTGGGCGGGTGAGAAAAGTTATGGGCAGGTAAATCAGAGCCCCTAAGACCATCATTATCCAGAACTGGAGATAATCGGGTAAACTGGGAATAACCCGAAACTCAGGTAAGACCCAGACTACTAACCAACTTAAGCCCAGATTGGCCATCCAAGAAGCGAGATATCCCCAGGCATTGAACCGCCACCAGACCACCTGAAGGATAGAGGGTAACCAAATGCCAGCGGTCATAATCCAAAGCGCAAAAATCAACCACTGAGTAATTTCCTTCATCATTAAGCCGTAGAGAAAAGAGCCCAGCAACAGAATCAGGGTGGTGACCCGTCCGACCCAGACTAATTCTTTATCTGTAGCTTGGGGCCGAAAATAATGCTGATATAGATCCCGGGTGGCGTAGGAAGCTCCCAGATTGAGGTGGGTAGAAATGGTCGAAATATGGATAGCCACGACAGCGGCAAAAAAGAACCCCACTAGTCCCACCGGCAAGAATTCAAAGCCCAGTCGATACCAGGCCATTTCATATTGGGCCGTATCCTGGATACGGGGATAAAGAGAGAAAAAAGCCAAAACGGCTACTGCCCAAAGGGAATTACGAGCTACAATTAAAGCCGAGCCAGCCCAAATACTATAGCTGGCATCGCGGACAGTGCGAGCAGACTGAATCCGTTGAGCCTCGGGATACCAATCAATCGAAGTCCCCATACCAAAACCACCGATAACCGCGATGACCAACATAGTCAAAAACCAGACGAGAGGAAAATCGCCGCTTGTCCAGCCAGAGAAAGCCAAGGGATTAAGTCGCCAACTCTCACCCAGGCTATGGATTTTGGCCATTATCTGCTGGGGACCTCCAGCCGCCACAATTCCCCAAATAGAGACAATAACGATCACTGAAAAAGCCACTACTCCCTGCTGAAAATCAGCCATGACCACTCCCCAATAGCCAGCCGCCAGCACATAAATAGCGCAAAGTGAAGAAAAAAGCATCAGTCCAATCCATTCTGGCCAGTTAAATAAATAATGACACAACTTACCCATGGCCATACCGACCCAGCCCAGGACAAACATATTCATAAAAACCTGCCAACCAGCAATCCAGCCGCGGAGAAGTTCAGCGCCGAGTCCGGAAAACCGCAAAGTTTGCCATTCAGCCTGAGTATAAGCTAAAGAACGCCGGAAAATCCGGGTTGAGGCAAAGGCCGAAATAGCACACCAGGCGGAAAAAAATGTATACCAGATCCCTCGCAGTCCATACTTATAGATGACCCCACTCACCCACATCGGCGTATCTGTAGCCGAATGGGTGGCATAAACTGAGGCCGCTGGCAACCACCAAGGCAACCCTCGACCAGCCAGAAAAAAATCAGCCAGCGACCGTTTCCCCAACCGATAAAACAAAACTCCACAAACAATCATAAGAACAATAAAAACAACCAACCAGAACCAATCAAGCCAGGCAAAACTAACCATACCTCCTTTTTCTCCTCATAGATTTTATTATTAGTATTATATTAGCCATTAAATCTATTTAATTATTTTTATTTTTTTGAGGTTTCTGGATTGAAACCTTTGGAAACAATTCAATTTCCGCTAACACGGGAAAATGGTCGGAAGCGTAACGACCATCCCACCGAACCGAGAGAATTCCACAACGGTAGACAGCGGCCACATTTAGCACAAAAACATAATCAATTCTCTGGCCCGGAAAAACTTCGTCGCGAAAACCATTAAAAGTGAAACTAGAGCCATAGGGTGGCAAGCGACTAATCTGATAAGCATCCTGGAAAGCCAAACCTTCTTTTTGATTATTAGTCAGAATATAATAAGGCTCTTCGTCAGGGGAAGAATTAAAATCTCCTAAAAGAACCACTGGCCACTTCTTGTCGGCCAGGTAGTGAGTCAGCCATTTTTTTAAAAGATGGGCGCTTTCTCGACGAGCTCTTTCGCCAACATGGTCAAAATGAGTGTTAAGACAGAGAAATTCCCCTGCCTGGCCAACAATTTTAAATTTAGCCCAGGTGACAATTCGGGGACAGGCTGCATCCCAGCCCCGCTGCCCAGGAGAGTCAGGATTCTCAGCTAACCAAAAAGTGCCCCAATCAATTACCTTGAATCGCTCCCATCGATAAAAAATAGGATTAAATTCGCCTTTTCTTTGGCCATCTTCTCGGCCCACTCCTAACCAACTGTATTCGGGAAGAGCTTGTCTCAATTCGTTTAACTGAGGCCACAAGACCTCCTGGAGACCAGCAATGTCCACCTGATGAAATTTTAAAGTGTTGACTACTTTCTCCCGGCGAAAAGGCCAGGCATTTGGTCCATCCCTCAGATTGAGATAACGAATATTAAAAGTTAGGACGACCACCCGGTTGGAAGGAAGCCATCCCCAACCTAGGGAAAAGACCAGAAAAAGAAAGAGAAGAAAAATGTTGAGGCGAAAAAAGAGGTTTTGCCGCCGGCAATCCATGCTGCCAACTTTATACCAGAGGCATTAAGAGAAGTCAAAATTTCAGATGGTCAATCCAAAATAGCCGCCGCCACGACATTGGCCACCCGGCTGCGAAGAGAAGTCACTGAACCTTTATCCTCCGGATGCACCCGATTAGTTAACAGAATAACAAAGCTCTGAGTCTCAGGGTCAATCCAAAGAGAAGTGCCAGTATAACCTGTATGGCCATAGGAGCCCAGACTGAACAAATCTCCTCTAGGGGAAGCATAAGAAGAATTGATATCCCAGCCCAGACCTCGCCCGGAAAAAGAAACAGCTGGATAGACTTCTGTGAGCCGACGGACACTTAAAGGACTTAAAATTCTCACCCCATTTAGACATCCCTGATTGAGCATCATCTGGGCAAAGAGAGCTAAATCGCCAGCCGAGGAAAACAATCCAGCATTACCTGAAACACCGCCTAGTAATCGAGCCAGAGGGTCATGAACCACTCCCTGAAGAAGGCCAGTCGGCAACTTCTCCGTCGGCACGCATTGTGATTTCATCTCCCGGGAAGGCCGAAAGAAAGTCCTCGTCATCCCCAGGGGTTGGAATATATGGCGCTGAGCAAAATCAGCCAACTTCTCACCGGAAACTTTCTCCACAATGTAAGCCAGAGAGATAAATCCTAGGCAGCTGTATCGAAACTCTTGCCCCGGGGGAGCCAATTTTTCCAATCGGGCGATATACTCAACCATTTCTTCCAGCTGACAGGGACGTCCATATAACTTCTCTATTTTTTCCACCTGAGCGTAAGGAGGTAAACCTGAAGTATGGGTCAGGAGATGCCAGATTAAGGCCTCTTCGCCTGCCCCTTCCTCTCCTTGATATTTCCGGAACTCAGGTATGTACTTTTTCACCTTATCCTTTAATCTTAACTTCCCCTGCTCGACCAGAATCATCACTGAAGTAGCTGTAGCGATAGGTTTGGTTAAAGAAGCCAAATCAAAGATCATTTCTCGGGTCATTTTTTTCTTAAAAGGCACCAGTTGACTCCAGCCAAAGGCCCGCCAATAAGCAATTTTCCCTTTTCGGCCGACACAAATAACCGCTCCAGGAATAGTTCGAGCTTCTATAGCCGCCTTCAATAAATTCTCTAGCCGATTTAACTGATTGGCGGCTAAACCAACTTCGCCGGGATCAACCTCAGGTAATGACCTGCTTCCTAACAGGAACAGCGTGATAATTAAAAATAAGCCTAGCCTTTTAGGGTTTAAAAAAACTCGGTTCATCTTTCTTCCCTCGCCAAATTACATCTTAATTTAAACTATCCTCGAACAAAAGTCATCTCCGGGCTTTATTCGCCCCTTAAGAAATCATAACCAATAATGAAATCTCAGGAAACTCGTAGTTTTGGGTCTGATCTTTTCCTTCTCTTCTAGTAGTTAATAAAGACAGCTGGTTAAATTAATAACGAAACTTGCTTTCCTAGAAGAAAGAACTTAAATTCCCAAAGCACGAAACAGAGAGAGAGTCAAAAAATCATAAATTTTGACTTGAAATTGATTTGAGGAAGGAAGGAAGGAAGGAAGGAAGGAAGGAAGAAAGAAAGAAAGGAAGAAAGAAAGAAAGAAAGAAAGAAAGAAAGAAAGAAAGTGACTACGTCTCTTTTTCAGCGGAATTTCCCATTTCCCCCACTCTCCTTAATAAAGTAAGTTTCCCCTCTTGCTCCAACCAAGGGAAAAATCCAAGATAACGAAAGCGAGAAAGCTCTTCGGGGCCCTCATAAACTCTTAAACAAATATTATTAAAAAATGAGAAATTTTCTAATTTGAATAACTGAACTATACAGAGAATTTCAGAATTTACCTTGTTCAAACAAGAGAGAAGCCAGCTCCTTTTGAGCCAGCCCTAATTCCGGCCTACCCTGAGCTCTTATCTCCAAAGAAACGTCCTGGCCATCACGAATAAAGCGTAACAAAACCTGGGTTTCTTCACTTTCCCACTTACTTTCCAGACATAAGTTCTGGGGTAATCCTTTCAACCCTGAAAAACTCTTCCTCTGCGAAGCGGAGATATTACCTTCTTCTTGAGCCTGACCAAAATCATGATCTAGCACTTCTTTGAGGACTGAATAAAGACTCATCCAAGTAGTTTTCTTAGAAGGCAGAGTCCGAACAGCAAACTGAGCAGCCACCAACTGGTCATTGACAAAATAGTAACTCAGCAAACCATGAATTCCCCCAAAAGTCGAAGCAAAATCCAAACGCCTAACTTCTTCTTTTTCTTCCTGATAGAGAGGTTCGCCTTCCAGGGCCACTACCTCTTCAGGAGACATGCCCCAGAGAATCCGTCGGAAATGTCCTTTCTGCTCTTGCATAATTACTGGCTGAGGCTGACCTCCATGAATAGTGTAAACCTTAGTCACCTTAAACAAAGCTCTCACCTTATCCGCTAATATATACCCTGCCTTGGTTATGGAAGAATAACCAGGAGTATAGTAAATGTACTTCCAAACCTTCCGAAAGGGCCGATCAGCCGCTAAATAAAGAATCGATCCTCTCTTCAACACATCTATTACGGGGCTGGTCGAACTAGGATCAAGGTGAACATTAGCTTCAGGGGCGACGACAATTAATTTTTTTTCATAAAATTCTGTGCCTCGCAAGAATAAGCAGTTTAAAGCCATCAAAACTATTAGTAAGAGGGCTGTTTTCTGAATTAATTTAACCATCTCCCACCTCCGGTTCCAATCTCTAGATAAATTAGATAGGTATCTTCCTGGAACATTGCTTTTATAAGTTATTCCCTTGTTTTCAGATAATCAATCACCCTTTGCGATGATTTTTTTGGGCCTTTTCTCACCCTTAAGAGTAGCAAGCGGGGTAAAATTACTCCCAGAGAATTCAGGGACTTCCAAGATGAAATCTAAAGAATTCCTCCCCTGGGTGGGGGATTGGGCTAACTTTAGCCTTGGAAATAAATCCGGTATTCAATCCCCCGTCGCTGAATTAACTCAAAATGACCACCTAATTGCCGGACTAAATCCTTCACTAATTGGAGGCCGAGAGAGGTTGTCTTGTGTAAGTCAAATTTCGGGGGAAAGCCGACTCCATCATCAGCAATAATTAACTCCACCTCTTGGTGATTTGTTCTTCTCATTTTTAAGGAAATTGTCCCCCTTTTTCCTCCTGGAAAAGCATGCTTTAAACTGTTGGATACTATTTCGTTAATCAATAACCCACAGGGAATAGCTTTATTGATATCCAGAAAAACATCTTGAATACCAATGTCCAGAGTTATTTGTTTCTCATCTTTGATATAAATAGCCAGAAGATAGCTCAATAAGCGGCGGGCATAATCATTAAAATCAATTTTGGTGAAATCGCTGGTTTCATAGAACTTTTCATGAATCAAGGCCATACTCCGAATACGATTTTGACAAACTTGGATGAGCTGCTCGAAATGAGGATTATTCGCTTGCCGGGCTTGAAGTCGGAGTAAACTAGAAATAATCTGCATATTATTTTTAACCCGATGGTGAATTTCCTGAAGTAAAACTTCTTTCTCTTTTAGAGAAGCTTGGAGTTTTCTTTCTCTTTCCTTCTCAGCGGTAACATCCATTATCATGCCAATAATAGCCGGTCTCTGCTGAAAAGTTGTTCGACTCCCATAAACCTCCATAATGCGTACGGAACCATCTTTTCTAACACCTCGAAAATTGTAATGAGCTTTGGCTTCTTCATCTCTATAACGGGCTTCTATTTTTCTGGCCACCAGGGGCCAATCGTCGGGGTGGCAAAAATCAACTGGGCCGAGTCGGCCCACAATTTCATCTATTTTATACCCGAACATACGAGCAAAACAAGGATTTATATAGCGAAAAATTCCATCCTGATGGAGATAAACACCCACTTGAGCATCTTCAGCCAACTTCCGAAATTTGTCTTCTGACTCCCGCAAGGCCAGCTCCATTTTCTTCCGAGGAGTAATATCTCGCACAGCCCCTAAAACCGCGGTTTCCCCCTGGAATTTAATCATTACCACTGAAAATTCACAATGATGGACCTCCCCGTCTTTACTAATCACTCGAGCTTCGTAAACCGTGGGGGCTGGCTGGCCCTGAAATCTTTTTTGGGCATACTCATAGACTCGGGAACGATCCTCAGGGTGGATAAGTTCCCAAATGTTTAGCTGACTTAATTCATCAGGCGTATACCCGGTTAACCGACTGACGTTTTCATTAAAGAAAAGAAAGTTATCTCCCCGATATATATAAATGGCATCATGGCTACCCTCGACAATAGCCCGATACATTTCTTCCTTCTCCCGCAGGGCTCTTTCTACTTCTTGTTGACGTTTCTTCTCCTCTTCCAAGCGAATAATTTTCTTTTTCAATTTATCTATTTCCTCTAACAATCTCTTCTTCTCAGGCCAATTTTTATTGGGACTCATTTTGACCTCTTAAGTTTTTTTAATGATTGCTCCTAGCAAATAAAAAGCCCGAATTATAGCGGAAAACTCCCTAAAGAGCAATTGTCCGGCCACTGCAAGAAAACTTCTTTTCTTGGTACAATCAGATTCAATTTATAATGTGGCCATAGAGCTAGGAAATAAGAATAAAATAAGAAAAATGAGCTCTGAAACACTCTCCAAGGAGTGAAAACTATTCTAAAATTAACAACTGACTACCTGGCCTCCTTATCACTATGAAAAGATATTTTAGCTCGGACTTCCCTCATTTATTTTTCTGAAGACAAGGGATAGGGAGCTAACTCTCCTTTCTGTATTAAAATAATAAGAAATTTCGGCTTTCAGAAAATGACTTCAACGGCAGTGCCTTGATTCCGATAAACCCTCAGCTGACCGCCCAACTGGATGGCTAGGTCATTAATCAGCTGGAGGCCAAGAGTTTCGGCTTTTTCAATATCTATCTCCGGCGATAAACCTACTCCATTATCTTCCACTAACAGATAGTATTTGCCTCGAGGCCGTTTTTCCAAAACGATGGTTAATTTTCCGGGTTGATTCTGAGGAAAAGCATGTTTCAAGACATTGGTGATTAATTCATTTAATAGGAGAGCACAAGGAATTGCTCGATTTATATCCAGATATACTCCCTGGCTCTTTATTTCCAGGTCAATATTTCGGCTCTTTTCATGATAGAGCGACATCAAATGCACGGCCATATGATTAATATAATCGGAAAAATCAATACTGGATAAATCTTCGGATTGATAAAGCCGTTCATGAACCAAGGCCATGGTTCGGATTCGAGCCTGACTCTCGCGGAACAATTCTTTAGTTCTTTCGTCCTGAGCTTGACGAGCCTGGAGGCGAAGCAAGCTGGCCATAATCTGCATATTATTCTTGACTCGGTGATATATTTCCCGAAGTAAAATCTCCTTCTCTCTTAAAGATTTCTGCAGTTCCTCTTGGGTCTTCTTGGCTTCAGTAATATCCCGAAGAACTCCTATTACGCCTGTCACTTGGCCTTTCTTGTTGCGTTGAATCCGACTATAATTTTCCAGCCAGTAAACTTTGCCTTCTGGTGAGACAAAACGATATTCAGTTAACCTCTCTTCGCCTCCCTTAACAGCTTGAAGGAAATCGTCCATCATTTTTGCCTGATCTTCAGGCACCATATTCTCAGCTAATTCACTGAGAGGTTTCCCCAGAAAATTTTGTGGTTTGTAGCCATATTTTTCTACTTGGGGACTAATGTAAGTAATGACACCCTCAGGATTAAGAGAGTAAATAATATCGTTAATATTTTCCGTCAAAGCTCGATATCTTCTCTCACTCTCCCTTAATTTCCTGGCAATCTCATCAATCATTTTCTTTTGCTCCATTTTTCTTAGGGCTCCCCTGAGGGCCACAGGCAGACAGAGATATTGGCCTGAAGACTTAAGGACGTAGTCATCCAAACCCTGCTTCATGGCCTCCACGGCTACTTCTTCATTCCCGGAGGCAGTAAACATAACCACCGCACAATAAGGACATTTCTTTTTAGCTTTTTTTAACACTTCCATTCCTGTGGTCCAGTGAAGTTTATACTCAGTAACAACCAGATTAAAATCGCCCCTCCGCAGAGCTTGGCTTAATTCAGTTTTATTTTTTATCTCTATTACCTCTATCCCGGGAAATTCTTTTTGCAGTTCTCGGGAAATTAATTGACGGTCTTGAGGATAATCATCAACAATTAAAGCCCGAAGTGAAGGTGACTGGTCTTTCTTGAAGGTTGAGGGGGCTTTCTTAGCCATTCTTTATCTCCATCCCTTTCTCGAGGAAAAGACAGACTCGACCAGCTCCTACCACTGGGGATTCTTCCCTAAAATTACACTTTTCTTCAACTAAGACCATTCCCTGCTTCTCCTACAAAAAAACAAATCCTTAAAAAGCTGGAAGCTCTAGCAATAAAACCTCACTTTTAACTTCATCCCCTTACTCGCCCCCTTTATTAATTCTTATTTTATCTAATCCAAGGAAATAAAGTCAAATTTGGCTTATGTGACGATTTGTGAAACGAGAAAACTTCAGCCCGAATTTCGCTCAAAAAACTTTCAAAAGTTTGAAGGACATTATTAAAATAGCCACGGCCAGGATAATCTTAATTATCCGTTCTCCACCTTTAACCGCAGCTCTGGCTCCCCACCAGGCACCCAGAGCATTGCCCGCGGCCAGAATCAAGCCATAGCCCCAGTTGACATTGCCGGTCAGAGAAAAAACAATCAAGGCGGGCAATGTATAAAGCAGAATAATAAAAACTTTATGCATATTAACCCGAATCAAATCCACTCGAAGCAAATGATACAGGGTAGCCATAAACAAAAAACCCACTCCGATCTGAAGAAATCCACCGTAAAAACCCACCGCCACCAGCGCTGGATATAAAAAGGGATGGGCCGGGCGTCCCATCTTTTGAGAATTATTTTGATAAGAGCGGGAAAAAAGTATGGAAATCACAATCAGAATCAGGACAATAGCCAGTATTCTCTGGAAAAGCAAATCACTGATGCGGCTGGCCACCATCGCCCCAATTACCGCCCCGGGAAGAGTTAAAAGCCCTAGAGTAAAACTCTTCTTAAACTCATGGACGCCCTGGCGACGGAAAGAAGATACGGCAAAAATATTTTGAATAAAAATGGCCACTCGATTGGTGCCGTTGGCCAGCGAGCCTTCCAGCCCCAAAAAAATAAGCATGGGCAAAGTTAAACTCGACCCCCCACCGGCATTGACATTAATAAACCCGGCGATGGCGCCGACTAGAAAAAGGATGAAGAGATGGACCAGATGCATCAGCTGATTAACCTCTCCAGCAGGGCTAAACCCTGAGCGACTTCAGGACCAAGATTAATCCGGAGAACCCGTCGGCCCCGTTGTTTCAGGGCCAGAAAATCGCCGTCGGCCTGGGCCCGAATCAGGCGGCCGAAACTGTAGGGAGTTTCGGGAACCGGCAGATCATCTTCAGGCTCATCAATCAACTGCAGAAAAACTCCCTTATTGGGACCTCCTTTATGAAGCTGGCCGGTGGAATGAAGAAACCGCGGCCCAAATCCCAGACAGGTGGCTGTTCCGGTCTTGGCCAAAATTATTTTTCT
>QMPV01000029.1 GCA_003648765.1 Candidatus Aminicenantota bacterium | reverse complement strand
GACACCCTACTTCGGTGTCTGACACCCTACTCCTCAACAATTACCCTGATCTCTCTTTAATCGTTGAGTGTATGAATAGCTCGGCCGGCGGTGTGTAAGGCGGCTTCCATGATAACTTCAGACAGAGTTGGATGAATATGAATTGTCTCGCCGATTCGAATAGCTGGAATTTTTTCCTTCATGGCTAGCACTAACTCAGGGATCATTTCAGAGGCATGAGGAGCAAGGAGATGAGCTCCTTGGAGATAGCCTTGATTATCAACCAAAATTTTAACTACCCCTTCGGTTTCACCCATGGTCAAGGCTCGACCACTAGCTCTTAAATGGAATTGGCCCACCGAATAATTGATTTGTTTCTCCTTGAGTTCTCGTTCGGTCAAACCAACGGAAGCTAACTCTGGTTCGGTAAAGACAGCTAAAGGAACAAGTTCTTCCCGAAAATCAGTAGCTTGGCCGGAAAGGTTTTCAACCACAGTTATTCCCTGATGAGAGGCTTTATGAGCCAATAATTTCCCTCCAATGACATCGCCAATCGCCCACACTTGGGGCACACTTGTTTTAAAATTTTTGTCAACCTTAAGAAATCCAGCTGGGGTTAACTCGAATTTTTCTTGAGCTTCGCCCAGCACGGCCAGATTAGGCCGTCGGCCGATGGCAAGGAGCATTATTTCTCCCTCTTCACGATATGGCTGATGGGTGCGCAAACAGGTTCCTTCCACCACCACTCCCCTGGTCCCTGCTTGCACTTTTTCCACTTTCATTTCAGTAACAATTTTCATGCCCCGGCGTTTTAAAATTCTCTCTAGTCGCCGAGTCAAGGTTTCCTCAGCTCCGGGCAGAATATTGGGCATAATTTCAAGAAGGGTGACTTCTGTGCCTAACCGACAGAAAATAGTGGCCATTTCCAAACCAATTGCTCCGGCACCCAGAATAATCAGTTTTTGGGGTGGTTGCTCTATTTCAAGTAATTGTTGGCTGGTCAAAATTTGCTGGCCGTCCGCCTGGAGAAAAGGCAGTTCGGCGGGGCGGCTACCGGTAGCCAATAGGATGTGCTCTGCTTTTAGTATTTTACGGCCACCAGTATTTAATCTAACTTCTACTTCCAGAGCAGAGGTCAAATGCCCTTCTCCTTTGATGATTTCAACTTTATGGCGGTTTAATAAAAACTCAACTCCTTTTACTAATTGACTGACTATCTTCCGGCGCCCAACCTGCAATTTGGACCAGTCAAGACTAATTTTATCCTCTGAATGACAGAGATACTCATTTTGTTCGATCAGACTGACTAAAGCTGTTTGATGCAGAAGAAACTTAGTTGGAATGCAGCCCCAATTCATGCAGACTCCTCCTAACTCCTCCTTTTCCACTAGAACCACTTTCTGACCAAGTTGGGCTGCTCTCAGGGCGGCCACATAACCCCCGGGTCCTCCACCAATAATAATTAAATCCCACTCAGCCATTGAACTTCACTCCTTCCTTAAATTTACTTCAATTCTGGGTAATTATAGCTTCTCTCGAAGAAATTTCCTACTTTTTAATCTTCCAGGTGGAGAAAGCCCTCTCTTTCCTCCTCACCCAGAAAGTCGCAATTTGCTTGACATCAACCTCCAAATAGGAACAATAATGAGATTGGTCGAGAGATTTAATATTTTTTTATTAAATGAAGATGATTACAACAAGTCAGAGGAAATAGTGTTATTGGCCAATGGATGACTACCGGGCTTCAATTGGTTGGCGCCAAAGAGAGATTTTTCTAATTTTGTTTTTTTTCCTGCTAACAAGTCCTCTTTTTCTTTACCTTGAAGCTCAAGAAATTTTTATTTATCGCCCTTACTTGGAGAAAAAAACTGTCTTTCCTGAAAAATCTCTCTCCATTCATGGAGAAATATTTGGCTATCTCCAATATCCCTCAACTTTTCCCAGTTACAATGATTTGACCGGACCCGAGGACCGCTGGACCTATGGATTCCAGAATTTTATTTTTCTGACCCCTTCGACCACTTTTCTAGCTCAACTAATCACCCATGATGATGGAGGGCGCCGGACAAAATTTGATTGGCACTTTTCTCTTCGGCAGGAAATTATGGAGAATCTGGTGCTCATTATTGGACACGACAGTAACCATGATTCGGATTATCAGAGTCTGCTTAATGGCCATTCTTTTTATATCAATCGTAATTATCTAGGCCTGGGTCTTCCCTTCGAGATGGAGGGCTTTTATCTGGAACCTTTTACCTGGTTTTTCCATCATACTAATCAGCGGGGACATCTGGACCTTTCAGGAGAAAAATTAAAGCAGGAATATGGGCTTCGGCTGGGAGCTTTACTTTCTCCCAAATTAACTCTAAATTTGCAAGTTATTGCCCAGAGCGAAGTTTATTTTGCCGTGGGACAAGCTTTTTTAGCTGATGTTATTTTTCGCTACTATCTGGATGACTTAGTTCACCTAACGCTTGGCCTAAGCTTCTGGAAAGATATTCAAGCTACTCGATGGGGAAACAAAAAACATTTTTATAAGGTGATATGGGGATTAGCTATCCCCTTTTAATCCAGTAAAGGAGGAACAATGCTGACTCCCCTGGAAAAAATCTTTTTGGTCATAATTATTCTAGCCACAGCTGTGGCTTTCTTCTTGCCTGTTCTAGTAAAAATAAGGATCATTCTGGCTGGTCAACCTAAAGCAAGATTTTCTTCACTAGGCCGACGTTTTTTAGATGCTTTCACGAAGGTTTTTTTCCAGCGGTGTACTTTGAAAAACGAACGAGTCTGGACCGGCTTAATGCATGTCTTCATTTTTTATGGAGCTTTGAGTTTCGATACCTTTACTCTAAACCATACTTTAGAAGGCTTTATTCCTAATTTTTATCTTTTTGGACAGACCGGATTCGGATTGGTTTTTTCCTTTTTGATCGACCTTTTCGCCATCCTAGTAATGGTCGGCATCGGCTTTCTCGCCTTCCGGCGATTTGTTATCCGGCCCCCGGCTTACGAAACCAGTCGTCTTGATTCAGCCATCATCTACCTCTTAATTACAGCGGCTACTTTGAGTTTCCTTTATTTCGAGTCCTTCGCCATTGCCCATCATCCGGCTACCCAGCGCTGGGCTTTCTTAGGCGGCTGGCTCAGCAGCCTAATTCAGAAGGCTAATTTATCCCCAGCCTTGATTGCCCAGCATTTCAAAATTTCTTGGTGGGTCCATTTGATAGTGGTCTATGGTTTTATCGCTTATGTCCCCCATTCCAAATATTTCCACATGTTTGCTGGGCCAGTTAATGTCTTTTTCCGCAATGACCAGGCCATGGGCGCTCTTCCCCATTTGGATATTGAACACAGCGAAGTCTTTGGAGTATCCCAGGCCATTGATTTTACCTGGAAAGACTTGCTGGATGCCTTCGCTTGCGTTGAATGCGGCCGTTGTCAGGATGCTTGTCCCGCCTACGCTACCGAAAAAGCTCTTTCTCCCAAAATGATTATTTATAACCTTCGCCGCCATCTACTGAGAAATAAAAAGGAAATAATTCAACATTCCCGGGAAGCTCTTCCCTCTTTAATGACCGAGTGTTTTACGGCGGATGAAATTTGGAGCTGCACTACCTGTGGGGCCTGCCTCCACGTTTGTCCAGTGGAGATCGAACACATTCCCAAATTGGTCGGTCTGCGCCAAGGCGAAGTCCTCATGGAGGGACGATTTCCAGCCGAATTGAATTCTTTTTTCCGTAACGTAGAAACCAATAGTAATCCCTGGGGCATTGGTTTCGCTGACCGAGCCAATTGGACAGAAGGCTTAGGCGTAAAAACTTTAGCTGAACATCCTGAGGCGGAATATCTCTTCTGGGTAGGTTGTGCTTTTTCTTTTGATGAAGCGGGCCAAAAGATAGCCCGGTCTTTGGTGAAGCTCTTCCAGGCAGCTGGGGTGGATTTTGCGATTCTCGGTCAAGAAGAGAAATGTTGTGGTGATTCGGTTAAAAGGTTGGGCAATGAATACCTTTACCAGCTGCTGGCCCAGGAAAATTTGACTAATTTGGCTCGGTATAAAGTCAAGAAAATCATTGTTGGCTGTCCGCATGGTTATAACACGCTCAAAAATGAATATCCCCAGCTATTGCCTCTCTTGCCTGACCTCAACGAAGAAGACAAAAAACTTCTGCAATCTATTGAAGTCATTCATCATAGCCAATTTCTAGAATATTTGATCACTACCGGCCGCCTGAAGTTGAAAAAGCCTTTTAGTGGTCGGGTAATTATTCACGACTCCTGTTATCTTAGTCGACATAACCAGATAATAGCCTCCCCCCGCCAGATATTAAAATGGGCGGGTCAAAATCAGGTCACTTGGCTCGAAGCTGAGAATTCACGGGAACATACTTTCTGTTGTGGGGCTGGCGGAGGCTTGATGTGGACTGAAGAAACTCAAGGCACCCGCATCAACCGCCAGCGAACGAGAGAACTACTTAGTCATCAACCAGAAATAATTATTTCCGCCTGTCCTTTTTGCCAAACCATGCTGAGCGATGGCCTCAAAGATGAAAACCGGGAAGATGTTCGTGTTCTGGACTTAGCTCAATTATTGACTGAAGTTGTGGCCATTTAAACCACTCTTTTTGGCTTTTTTAGCTTCCCTGGCGGAATAAAATTAATACTCCCAAATATCCTAGACGGTTCGGGTTTATAAAGAAGAGATTGGCGTCCGGGCTAAGATGACAACAATAATTCTTTAAAGGCAGTAATGGCTCGGTCGACATCTTCATCGTCGACATCTTTATGAGTTACAAAGCGTATTCCGGTGCCCACGGGTAGAGCCAAGACCTTTTTCTCCCGTAATCTAACCAGAAATTCATCTCGAGTTAGCTGGGGATGATTGAAACCGAATATAATTATATTAGTTTCAATATTATTCGGGTCAAGTTCAATGCCGGGCAAAGGAGCGATAGCTTCGGCCAAGCGTCGAGCTCGCTGGTGGTCTTCTCGAAGGCGGTCAACCATTTCCGTAAGAGCCACTAGACCGGCTGCGGCCAAAACTCCCACCTGCCTCATGCCGCCTCCTAAAGCTTTCCTCACCCGCCGGGCCGCCTCAATGAAATCATGAGGGCCGACCAACATGGAACCCACAGGAGCTGAAAGTCCCTTGGAGAGACAAAACATCACTGAATCGACCTGGGCTGCATATTCTTTAACTGGAATACCTGAAGCCAAACTGGCGTTAAAAATCCTGGCGCCATCCAGATGAATTTTGAGGCCATATTCATCGGCTACAGCCCGCAAAGCTTTAAAATTCTCGAGAGGCACCACTGCCCCACTCCAATTATTATGAGTGTTTTCCAAACAAATCAGAGAAGTTCGGGGAGTATGGACACTGGCTTGACGAATGTGGCGACGGACTTCATCCGGATCCATGGCACCCCGTTGCGAGACGAGACAACGAGGTAAAACACGAGAGATAAAACTTAAATGAGTCGATTCCATATTATAAATATGAGACCGACTTTCGAGAATTATTTCCTCCAACTCCTGGGTCCAAACTTTTATGGCAATGGCATTGCCCATAGTGCCGGAAGGCACATAAAGGGCAGCCTCCTTACCCATGAGGGAAGCAGCCAATGACTCCAGTTTCTTAACCGTAGGGTCGTCGCCTAAAACGTCATCACCTACTTCAGCCTGGGCCATGGCTTCTCTCATGCGAGGCGTAGGCTTAGTGACGGTGTCGCTGCGAAAATCGGAATATTTCTCCATTAGCCTCCTCCTAGCGATATTCAGAAGCTTAAATATAATCCAATTCCACTTTTTTCTCAATTGAAGAAATAAAGTAGTAATGTAGAGGCAATTCTTCGCCTTTCACCTTGAAGAACCACTAAAAAATTATTTAGGATAAAGCGAATAATTATCACAGGTGAAAGGTGAAGACCTAATCTTAAATTTTCAGATAAGTGGCTCGAAGATAAAGGAAAGGTGAAAATTTGACCCTTTCTTTCACGTAAATAAGGATATTATGTCGCCAGGACAAAGGTTTACTAAAACTATATTCTGTGATATAGATAAGGTCTTATCTAAAATACAAGAATAACTTTGGATTTTTCATGTGGCTACTTGAGAAAAAATGGAAAATTATACTTATCATTTTAATTCTCCTTGATTTATTCTTCTTGAGTGCTTTAATTTCCTATAAAATAACTATTCGGGGAGAACTGGTAAAAATTCCTGATCTGGAGGGTTTGACTCTGGAAGAAGCCAAAAAAATTGCTTCTCAGGAAAAGTTTACCCTCCTTAATACAGGCTCTCGACTTGACCCCCGCTGGGAAAAGGGAAAAATTGTGGCTCAAACTCCCCCGCCTGACTCCCGCATCAAACTTTATGGTGAAGTAAAAGTCATTATTAGTGCCGGCCAAGAAAAGGTAATTGTGCCTCGTTTAGTGGGGCAAATGGTCCAGAATATTAATGAGCTTCTTCAAGAGCATCAGCTAAGAAAAGGCAAAATTTCTTACGTCCATACTCCCCGCTATGCGGCGGGCAAAATAATTGCCCAATATCCCCCGCCTGAGGCGGAAGTGGCTGTTAATTCAACTATCAGCTTTCTGGTCAGCCAAGGAGAAAGAGAAAAATCCTATTTGATGCCCGATCTCATCGGCCGTCGGGCTAGTCGAGTAATTCGCTGGCTTCAAGCCCATGATTTCCGTTTAGGGGACATCCGCTATGTTTACTATGAAGGTCTGGATTCAGGCATAATAATTAAACAGTTTCCTCCCCTAGGTTATAAAATCCAAAAAAGGAATCTAATCACGCTGGAGGTTAGTAAGTAAAATGATCAAAATTTTTCCTTCAATCCTCTCCGCCGACTTTGCCCGCATAATGGAAGCCGTCCAACTAGTCGAAGAAGCAGGAGCCGATGGTCTGCACATAGATATTATGGATGGCCATTTTGTGCCCAACCTTACCTTTGGACCGGAATTAGTGGCTTCCTTAAAAGAAAAAACAAATCTACTTCTCGATGTTCATCTTATGGTGGAAAATGCCCGGCATTTCATCCATCTTTTCGCTGAAGCTGGAGCTGACTGGCTATCAATTCATGCTGAAGGGGCTGTCCACCTCCATTATGACCTCCAACTCATTAAAAAATTAGGCAAAAAAGCCGGGGTGGTGCTTAATCCAGCTACCCCCATTCATTCTCTGACTGAAGTCATCAACGAAGTCGACTTTGTTTTGCTCATGACGGTTAACCCTGGTTGGGGTGGCCAGGAATTTATTCCAGGATGCCATCAAAAAATAACTCGCTTAAAGAATTGGATAAAGGGACAACAGCTCTCTCTTCCTGTGGAAATTGATGGTGGGGTCAAAATAGATAATTTTGAAGAACTTATTGCTGATGGAGCCGATATTTTTGTGGTGGGTTCCGGCATTTATCGCACTCCAGACCCAGCCGCCACGCTGCGGCGATTCAAAGAAATAGCGGCTGCGCAGGAGAGAAAAGAATGAGGGTGCTGCTGACCGGTGTAGCTGGCTTTATTGGTTCCCATTTGGCCGAAAGACTCCTGGCCGAAGGTCACCACGTCACGGGAGTTGACTGCTTTACTGATTATTATGCCCGCTGGATCAAGGAAAAAAATCTGGCTAATCTTCTTCCCCATCCAGCGTTTACTTTTATTGAAGCCGATGTGAATAACCTTGACCTTTCGTCTCTCTTAAAAGAGATAGAAATTGTCTTTCATTTTTCCGCTCAAGCAGGCGTCCGAGCTAGCTGGGGACAAAGTTTCGATGAGTATCTCCACCACAATATTGCCGCCACCCAAAAACTGCTCGAAGCCGCCCACAAATCAGAGGTAAAGAAAATTATTTATGCTTCATCTTCCTCGGTTTATGGAGCCTGCCAGGAACTTCCTATGCAGGAGACAAGTCCTTGCCGACCTTATTCTCCTTACGGAGTGACCAAACTGGCGGGCGAACATCTTTGTCTTCTCTATTACAAAAATTATGGCTTGCCCTGCCTGGCCTTGCGTTTCTTTACGGTTTATGGTCCACGTCAACGCCCGGATATGGCTTTTCACAAATTCTTTCGTTCAATTCTGACCCAGCAACCTCTGAATGTTTTTGGCAATGGACAACAAACAAGAGATTTTACTTATATTGAAGATATCATTGATGGTGTTCTGGCCGCTGGACACCACGGTCAACCAGGAGAAGTATATAACTTAGGTGGAGGTCAGCAAATAGCTCTTAATGAGGTCTTTCCTTATCTCGAGAAAATCACCGGCTCTCAGATAAAAATCAACTATACCCACCCCCAATCGGGCGACGTGCCTCACACTTTTGCAGCTATCGATAAAGCCCGAAAAGAACTGGGCTATCAGCCTCGATTCTCTTTGGAAGAAGGCTTGAAAGCTGAATGGGAGTGGCTCAAAATGCTGTATAATAAAGAAGATGAGAAACGAAATGGCTAATCCCGAAGTTAATCATAGCAGGAGATTGACATGAACAAGAAAAACCTGACGATTATTTTCCTGAGTTTGTTATTTCTCTTTAATTTAGCCAGTTGCAAAAAGCAATCAGCCGAACTTTCTCCGGAGATCGCCTCTTCCGATGAAGCCCTCTATAAATTGGGGGAGCAATACGTCAAAAAAGATCCCGAAAAAGCCCGCCTTTATTTCCGTCAAGTAATAGATTCATTTCCTAAGAGCTTTTACGCTCAGCGGGCCAAATTAGCTATAGCTGATTCTTATTTCCGCCAAGGTGATGAAGGCAGTATGATTATTGCTGCCTCCGAATATCGGGAATTTATTTCCCTGTATCCTTACAGCCCCTCGGCGGCTTATGCCCAATACCAAATCGCTATGACTTATTACAAAAAAGCGCTTAAACCGGGCCGAGACCAGACCAAGACTAAGCAAGCCCTGGAAGAGTTTAAGAGAGTGGTCACCAATTATCCCCATAGTGAAGAAGCCAAAATGGCTCAGGAGAAAATCAAGGATTGTGAAGAACGGTTGGCCAAACATATCCTCTCTATTGGAGAATTGTATTACAAAATGGGAGCTTATAAAGCTTCAGTCAGTCGCCTGCTGGATATCGTCACCGCTTATCCCAATTTTTCGGAAATGGACAAGGTCTATTTTTACTTGGGCGATTCCTATTTTAAAAGCCGGGCTTATGATAAAGCAGTTCCTTATTTCACCAAGTTGATTACTGATTTCCCCAAAAGTAAATATGCCCGCAAAGCGCAAAAAAGAATGGAAATAATCGATAGACTTCAGAAGAAAAATAAATCAATCTGAACTTTTAACCTCAGGAATAAGAGGAGAAATAAAAAGTTTGCCATTGGAGGGTTTAATGAAAAAAGTTCTCATTATCCTCTTGATCTCAGGAATCACTTTTTTCTCAACAGCAGGATTTCTTGCCTCAGCTTCCCTCTTGACAGCCTATACCAGTAAGATTAATTACGCCACTGGCCTGGGTTATCGTTTTCTTAATCGGACTATTACTTGGGACGATAATGAATATTCCTCTTCCGTCAAAGCTTCTTTGCTTACTGCACAATTCTCTTTCTCTACGGACTATGGAGTCACTTTAACTCCCTTGGTGGGAGTAGTTTTTCAAAATTTTGACCACCTTGTCTTTCGACAACTCCCTCTGTCAGTGGAACTAGAAGTTGGTAATATGAGTGGCTGGGTTTTTGGAGGCAACTTGAGCTGGCAGGCCATCGATTATTCAGGTATCGGAGGTGGCTTAAAAGGAGAATTTCTTTATATACTGGGAACCACTAACAACTGGTCCATTCCCGGATTAGCCGTGGAGGGAAAGTTGACCGGCAAACCTACCTGGTGGGAAGCTCGCGTGGGGCCCCTAGTAACTTTGACCAGTCTGGATAATTTTACTCCCTTCCTCTGGACGGGTTACAGTCCCTGGCGGGGTAATTTTTCTCTGGAAGAAACCATTGAATCCCTCAATCGGACTGAAGAAAAAGAACTTCAGGGAAAGAGCCATATTTTCATCACTCTGGGCTCTGTTTTTAATATATCAGCCTTCAGAGCTAAATTGGGAGTGGATTTCTACCCCGGCAAAGACGGACTGGATATGGGAGCCACCCTACAGATTCTGTATTCATTTTAAGGGGGAGCATCATGAAGAAGAGATATCTATTTTTGATTACTGGCCTGATTTTAACTTTATTGGTTAGTTTTATCTATTCAAATCAAGAATTTTTGAGAAAAAGACCTGACTTAATACGTCAAGCCGAAATGGTGACTACTCCCCGCAGTTTAAACGAAGGGCATCCTTGGCGCCCCCGCTCTTTTTCGGCTAAAACAGATCATCTTTTGGTTAAATTTAAACCCAATCTCTCTCCTCAGGTAGTGGCGACTACGCTGGATTCTTACCGGGTTCGTGAATATAAACGTATTCCTCGGTTGAATATCTATCGGGTTAAAGTCCCCACTGGGTTGTCAGTGGAAGAAGCGGTGCTTGTCTTTCAACAAAATCCCGATGTTCTCTACGCTGAACCCGATTACAAAGCCCACATCGCTATTACTCCTAATGACACTTTCTTCAAATACCAATACGCCCTCTACAACAGTGGCCAAGAAATTGGTATCCCCGGCAGCCCCCGAGGTAAATCAAGGGCTGATATTAAAGCCACCGAGTCCTGGGAAGAAACTACCGGCCAGGAAGATGTGGTTATTGCTGTGATTGATACAGGCATTGATTTTGAACATCCTGATCTCAAAAATAAGATTTATTCTACTGGCTATGATTTTGCCAATAATGACCCTGACCCTACCGATGACCACGGCCACGGGACCCATGTAGCCGGCATTGCGGCCGCTGAAACTAACAATGAAGAAGGTATTGCTGGAGTTGCCTGGAAATGTAAAATTCTCCCCCTCAAGGTAATGGATGCCAATGGCGAAGGTTATTACGCTTGGATGATTGACGCTATCGTTTACGCCACAGACAACGGAGCCGATGTAATTAACTTCAGTTTAGGAGGAGACCAACCTTCTAAGTCTCTGGAAGACGCCCTGGCTTATGCTTACGAAAGAGATGTAGTTGTAGTGGCCGCGGCTGGCAACGAAAATGCCCCTGTGCTTTATCCTGCTGCCTATGATGCTTATTGCTTAGCGGTGACGGCGACTGACTATAACGACATCCGACCTGAATGGACCAACCACGGGCCAGAAGTAGATGTGGCTGCTCCCGGAGTGCGTATCCTCAGCTGTGTACCCACCTGGTACTGGGGGCCCAATTCTCTTCCCTACGGCTATGGCTACGGCACTTCGATGGCCACTCCCCATGTGGCGGGTTTAGTAGCCTTGATAAAAAGCATCAAACCTTGGCTCCGGGTCAACGAGATTATGGACATTATTCGTTATACAGCTGACGATATCAACGCGGCTAATTATCCCGGCAAGGATGATTTTATCGGCTACGGTCGTATTAATATGGAAAAAGCTTTAGTTCCCATAAAAATAAAATGAGAGAGAGGCCAATTTCAGCCTGATGCTCAAGTATCTACGAATTCAAAATTTCGCCACTATTGAGAACATTGAAATCAAATTTAAAAAAGGTTTTACCGTTTTAACTGGGGAAACAGGAACAGGTAAATCCATCATTATTGACGGAATCCGGCTGGCTTTGGGGGAGAAAGGTGAAGTTGACCAAATAAGAACTGGAGAAAAAGAGTTACAGGTGGAAGCCATCTTTTCTTCCTCATCTTCTTTATCCTCTCAAGAAATCACTCTTCAGAGAACTCTCTCCCGGGATGGTACGGCTCGAGCTTACGTTAACGGTGTTCTGACTCCCTTAAAAAAAATTAAAGCCTTGGCCCCGGAGCTGGTAGATATTTATGGACAAAGTGACCATATTTTTCTCCGAAATAAAGAATTTCAGCTGGATTATCTGGATGAGGTAGCCGGTCTGCTGTCCCTCCGGGAGGAAGTTGCCCGGCTGGCTCAACAAGTGAAAAAATTCTTCAAGGAGAAGGATAAATTATCCTTAAAAGAAGCTGAGCGCCGCCAGCGGTTGGATTTTCTTAAATTTCAAATTAATGAAATCAGCCAAGCGAACCTCTCTCCAGAGGAAGAGGAAGAATTAATCCAACAGAGAAATATTCTCCGCCAAGCAGAACACATCCAGCAACTGGTAGATGAATTATTAGCTCTGGGCTTCGAGGAAGACCTTTCCCTGACTAATCTTCTCTCCCAAATGCTTCATCGCCTGGAAGAGCTGAAGAAGTTCGAATCTACCTTTGCTGAAATGGCCCGGGCGGCAGAAGAGTTTAATTTGTTGCTTAAAGAATACTTCAGGTTCCTCCTAAGTTTTAAGGAAAAATATGAAGTCTCACCGGAAAAACTAGACCAGATTGAGGCCCGATTAAATTTGATCGAGAATCTCAAGCGCAAATATGGAGCTACAGTGACCGAAGTTCTAGCTTATCTGAAAGAAGCCCAGGATGAATATCAACTGCTCAGTTCTAGTGAAGAAAAACTTTCTCAAATAGATGAGGAATTGAAAAAGTCCTTAGCTCTTTATCAGGAGAAAGCAGGTCAATTATCCCAGGCCCGCCAACGCTACGCTAAGGAATTCAACCGTCTAGTGGAGAAAGAGATAAAGTCTTTAGGAATGAGCCGGGCCAAATTTGAAGTCAGGTTTAGCCAGCGGTCTTCGCCGCTGGAAACTTCTGTCCATGAAAAAGGCTGGGATGAAGTTGAATTCTTAATCAGTCCTAATCCTGGTGAAGAATTAAAGCCTTTACGCCGGATTGCTTCAGGTGGAGAGTTATCCCGCCTGATGTTGGCGCTGAAAGTCATCGGCAAAGCTTCTCCGGCCAGCGATCGAACTCTAATTTTTGATGAAATTGACTCCGGGATAGGCGGCAAAACAGCTGAGGCAGTAGCCACAAAATTAGCCCAGCTGGCCGATAGTCATCAGGTCATTTGTGTAACTCACCTGCCCCAGATTGCTGTAGTGGCGGCTCACCATTACCATATAGATAAAACAGTAAAAAGCGGCCGGACTTATACTCGCCTCAAATTACTCAATTTTGAGGAGCGAGTTAAAGAAATTGCCCGACTTACCGTAGGCAGCCGCCTCACCGAAATTGCTCTGCGCAACGCCCGGGAAATGCTTCGCCATCATCATCACTGAGCTTGGTCAGTTTCGTAACTTCTTCAACTATGCTATTATTTTTCCCTATCAACAAGAGAAACTAAGGCTTAAACTACTTAAAGGAAAAAATGACTCTAGTTGCCAACACTAAGCATTTCAGCCCTCATACTTACTATATTCATACCTTCGGTTGCCAGATGAATGTTAACGACTCGGAGCATATAGCAGAAATTCTCCATCAAGCAGGTTTAAGACCCGCTAATTCGCCCGAAAAAAGTGACTTAATCATCATTAACACCTGTGCCGTTCGAGAAAAATCAGAAGAAAAATTATTCTCTTTTTTGGGACGATTGAAAACTTACAAAAAAAAGAAAAACATCCGCATTGGCGTTACCGGGTGTGTGGCTCAATTACGGCGGGAGGAAATTTTTCGCAAAGCACCTCATGTGGATTTTGTAGTTGGACCAGATAATTATTATCGTCTTCAGGAATTGGTTTTTTCTGGAAACAAAGAAGTAGCTACAGCTTGGCATACTGATTGGCGAGAACTCCCGACTCCCCTGAAAAGAACCAGCCCCATTAGTGCCTATGTGACCATTATGGAGGGCTGTAATAACTTTTGCACTTATTGTGTGGTGCCTTTTACCCGGGGGAGAGAAAAATATCGCCCCTTAAATTTGATTTTAGACGAAATAAAAAAATTAGCCGACTCGGGCTATCAGGAAATTCACCTCTTAGGGCAAAACGTCAATTCTTATCAAGACCCCGAATCGGGTCAAGACTTAGTGGATCTTTTGGAAAGAGTCAATCAAATTGAAGGTCTCCAATGGATAAGATTCATCACTTCTCATCCCCGGAATTTTCATCGTCGTTTAGCTGAGGCTATGGCTCATCTGGAAAAAGTCTGCCATCAGCTCCATTTGCCGGTTCAGGCAGGGTCCAATAAAATTTTGACTTTAATGAAACGGCAATACACCCGGGAAGAATATCTGGAAAAAATTGCTTTAGTGCGGGAATTAGTTCCGGATGTCAGTTTATCCACCGATATTATCGTGGGCTTTCCTGGAGAAGAAGAAGAGGATTTTGAGCAAACTCTAGATATTTTAAGAAAGGTTCAATTTGACAATATCTTTTCTTTTCGCTATTCCCCCAGGCCTCGGACTGCGGCTGCCCGGTTGCCAGATAGTGTACCTCTGGAGGTCAAAAGAGAACGGTTAGTGAGGCTCCAGAATTGGCAAAGGAATATCCAATTAGCTAAGCATAAAGCTCTTTGCGGCCGGGTAATGAAAGTCCTTTGTACTGGGCGGAGCAAAAAAGACCCCTCTCAATTTTCTGGCCGAAATGAAGCCTATCAAGTCATTAATTTCGCTTCTCCTCGAGATGTTTTCGGCCAGTTCGTGCAGGTAAAAATTATTGATTATGGCCCGTATAGTTTAAAAGGCGAACTCGTAGAAAGTGGCGAAAAAAGCTAACTCCATCCTTAAGAAAGCCGATAATTCAATCCTTCTCCAGCAAGGCTCGAAGTTCTTCTTCTTTTAGCCAAGGGTAAAATTTTCGCCCGATTATCCGTCCGGTAAAAGCTTCAGACCAGATAAGAATCACCAAAATTTCCCTTTGGTCGCCTCCTCTAACCTCTTTTATTTCGGTCCTCCATAAAAGTTTTTTCTTCTCCAAAACCAAAAGTGGGTTAATTTCCAAGTGAGGCAGTTTTTCCGGAGGAGAAAAAGTGGTGGATAACCAATAACTGACCCGTTGATCACTGAGAACTCGATGGATGATTTCAGAACGGGAGACAACGGCCATCTTATCTAAGGAGATTACTGACAGTTCATTCGATCTGACCATCGGCCCAAGTTTCTCTCTTTCTGTCTCTATTTAGGTTAACGCTGGTGAAGGCAGCGCCCTCTCAAAAAAATTGGCTTTTCTTCCTCCAAGAAAAACCGGAATTAGGCTTTCACCTTTCACCATTTGTTCACCTCAGACTCAAATCGAGCCAAATTTGGGGTTTTTGGTCACCTTGGGATTAAATCTCCATCTTTTGATTTGGAGTTAAAAGAATGTAAAAGAAAGAAAAATGAAAGATAACGGTCCAGATGAGCCAAGGAATGACTTTTTTAATTGATAACTTCCAATCATATAGGCGTAAGCTACTGACTCGGCCTTAATTTTGAAAGAAAGAGCCTCAAATCATGAGAGACGTAATCAGACCAGAGGAAAGACGCAAGATGAAAAACTCAACCTTGCTCTGTTTTTATGAGCAAGATTTATATTCTTAATTTGAATTTAATCAGTGGCCAAAGTGAAAGGCGAAAACCTCCCCCCACACTAACACTTCCTCCACTAAGGAAGCACTAGGGATGAACCCGCTAATAATCACCATAGGACCTACCAATTGATTGGGGAAAGTCGAAGATCTGAATCCACTTTTTTAGTTGCAAAATCTATAATTTTATGCTATAAGCTTGATTTAATTTTTTAGGAGATGGAACCCATGGGAAACCTTGATATTTGCACGCTTTTTTCTATCTTCTCAGGAGTAGTGGGCTTAGGCATTGCTTTAATTCTCTACTTAGCCATTAAAAGAAAATCACCTGGCTCTCCCTTAATGATTGAAATATCTGAAGCGATTCATTCCGGAGCCATGGTTTTCTTGAAAAGGGAGTACATTTATATTTCTGTTTTTGTCACCGTAGTCTTCATTGTTCTTTGGCAGCTATTTACTATTTATACAGCCTTAGCTTTCTTAACTGGAGCCACCTGTTCGATGCTGGCAGGTTTCATTGGCATGAAGGGTTCCACCCGTTCTTCAGTCAGGACTACTCAAGCAGCTATTGAGGGGGGCACACCTCTAGCTCTTTCTCTGGCTCTTCGGGGTGGGGCCATTATGGGTCTTTCTGTGGCCTCGCTGGGCTTAGCTGGACTTGGCCTTTTTTTCTTTTTCACCAAAAGTCCTTTGATTATCAATGGTTTTGCCATGGGCGCCAGTTCCGTAGCCCTATTTGCTCGAGTTGGCGGCGGAATTTACACCAAAAGTGCCGACGTAGGGGCGGATCTAGTAGGGAAAGTAGAAGCCGGCATCCCTGAGGATGATCCCCGTAATCCAGGCGTTATTGCTGATAACGTGGGTGATAACGTGGGCGATACAGCGGGAATGGGAGCCGATCTCTTTGAATCTTACGTGGGTTCAGTTGTGGCCTCGATGGCCATTGGCGCCACTTTTTCCTCAGCTCTGGCCTATATGAGCTTGCCGCTCCTATTGATTACGGTGGGTTTAATAGCTTCCATTATAGGGGTTTTTTCTATTGAATGGCTTAAACGCCTCAGTCCTCAATCAGCTTTGCGAAATGCCACTTATATTAGCCAAGCCCTTTTTCTATTGGGCAGTTTCATTATCATTAAACTGCTAGTCAATAACATCAACATTTTCTGGAGTGTGGTTTTCGGTATTCTAAGTGGCATCTTGATTGGTCTGGAAAGTGAATATTTCACTTCTGGCCCCCCGATTAAAAGAATTGCTCGTAGTGCCCAACAGGGAAGCGCTCCTTCTTTGATAACTGGTCTAGCGGTAGGTTTTGAAAGTACAATTTTGCCCCTTCTGACTCTGGGGGCGGCTATTTTCCTCTCCTATAAGTTTTCCGGTCTCTATGGGATCGCCCTCTCCGCAGTGGGTATGCTGGGAACTATCGGCATAGTTATGTCCACCGACTCTTATGGACCAATTGCTGATAATGCGGGGGGAATTGCTGAAATGTCGGAGGCCGACCCAAAAATAAGAAAAATAACCGACAAACTTGATTCTTTAGGTAACACCACGGCCGCTATTGGCAAAGGCTTCGCTATTGGCTCAGCTGCTTTAACTGCTCTGGCCCTATTTTCGGCTTATCAGAAAACTGCCCGATTGACTTCCATTAATTTAACCGACGTCAATACTGTAGTTGGTCTGTTATTAGGAGCTTTGATGCCTTTCGCTATTTCCTATATGACTCTCAGCGCTGTAGGCCGAGCGTCTAATGAAATGGTCAAAGAGATCAGACGGCAATTTAAGGAGATAAAGGGTCTTTTGGAAGGCAAGGCCAAACCTGATTCCGATCGCTGCATTGATATTGTCACTCGGAATGCTTTAAAAGAAATGATTCTGCCTGGTGTCAGTGCTGTAGTCACTCCCCTGCTGGTAGGTTTCCTCTTAGGTGCTGAAGCTCTGGGTGGTTTTCTAGCCGGAGCCACGGCCACAGGAGTTCTGTTAGGTATTTTTATGGCCAACGCCGGCGCTGCCTGGGACAACGCCAAAAAATGGATAGAAGAAGGAAATTTAGGTGGTAAAGGCACTCCCACTCACGCCGCTTCAGTTATAGGGGACACAGTGGGTGACCCTCTTAAAGATACAGCTGGACCCTCAATGAATATTCTGATCAAACTCATGGCTGTCGTAGCTCTGGTCTTTGCTCCACTAATTATGCATTAACTCTGGAGTTGTTTGCCTTCTGCCCTTATTTAAGTTATAATTCTTGCCTTCTTAAAGCCTAATACTATCTGGATTTTAGGACGAAGAGTATCTGCGATGAAAGTCAATGTGTGGAATACCATTGTTCAATTGAGCAAAGAAAGAGGCGTCGATACCTCGGTGATTATCGCCGCCATTACTGAATCATTACGGGTGGCCTCGCGCAAATACTTTACCAATGACGAGAAAATAAATATTTTTTTCCAACCCGAGAAAGGTGAGCTGCGAGTTTACACCATTAAAAAAATCGTTGAAAAGCCGGAAAATCCCGCTACAGAAATTTCCTTGGCTGAAGCTAAAAAAATCGATGCTACTGCTTCGCTGGGAAATTATATTGAAATAGATCTCCCTTCAGATACTCTGGGCCGAATCGCTGCCCGAGCAGCTAAACATGTCATTCTCCAGAAAGTCAGAAATGCCGAACAGGAAAAAATTTATCAAGAATTTGCTCCCCGGTTGGGAGAGATTGTGACTGGTATTTTAAGACGCTTTGAAGCCAATCAAAATATGATTATTGAAGTGAATAAAACCGATGTTCTCCTACCCTATCGAGAGAAACTTCCTCATGAAGAATTTCGCCGCGGCGACCGGGTCAAAGGAGTTATTACCCATGTTTTTCGAGAAAACACCGGACCTCAGGTAATTATATCTCGGACTAACCCTAAATTCCTCTATAAATTATTAGAGCTAGAAATTCCTGAAATAGCCAATAAGACAATTTTCATTAAGCATATTGTCCGCCAACCTGGCGAAAGAGCCAAAGTAGCTGTCTTCACCCAAGATGAAAACGTCGACCCGGTGGGTTCCTGTATTGGCGTTAAAGGCAACCGCATTATGGCTATCAGCAAGGAATTAAACGGAGAGAAAATAGATATCATCAAATGGTCGGATAACCCGCTGGAATATGCTCGCGCTGCTCTTAGTCCGGCTAAAGTTTCTCGGGTGTTTATCCTAAATAAACACCAGAAAATTCTCCAAGCCGTGGTTCCAGAAAACCAATATTCTTTAGCCATAGGTAAAAAGGGGACCAACGTGCGTTTAGCCTCTAAACTGGTTGGTTGGACGATTAAAATCAAAAAGGATTAAATTAAATGGCCATGAAAAAAGAAACTGAAGCCAAGAAAAAGAAAAAAACTGCTAAGGAAAAAGCTCCACCAAGTTATGCCATTCAGGAAGGCACCACTTTTCGGCAATTATGTGAGCAATTAAATATTAAGGGGAAAGATTTAATTGAAGCCCTAACCGGGGCCGGTTTCAATGTTAATATCAATGATATAATTGAAGATGATATTTTACCTAGCCTCTCTGAAATAATAAAAAAGCCTCTCACTATAAAATCTATTGAAGAATCTATCAAAAACCAGGCAATGGCTGACGAAGCCAATCTGGTCCTCCGACCTCCTGTAGTGACTGTCATGGGCCATGTCGATCATGGCAAAACTACTTTACTTGATGCTATTCGGAAAACCAATGTGGCGGAAAGGGAATTCGGTGGGATCACTCAGCATATCGGAGCTTATCGTATCACATATAAAGGCAAACCAATAACTTTCATCGACACCCCGGGCCACGAAGCCTTTACCAAACTAAGAGCCCGAGGGGCTCAAGTTACAGATATTGTGGTTCTGGTGGTAGCTGCTGACGATGGGGTTATGCCTCAGACTAAAGAAGCCATTGCCCACGCTAAAGCCGCGGGCGTGCCTATTTTAGTGGCTATTAATAAAATCGATAAGGCGGAAGCCAATCTTGACCGGGTAAAACAACAATTATCTAAAGAAGGTTTGTTGATAGAAGAATGGGGTGGCGATACCATCTGTGTAGAAATATCGGCTAAGGAAAAAAAGAATATCGATGAACTCCTGGAAATGATCACTCTCTTGAGCGAAGTCATGGAAATCAAGACCAATCGGCAAGTGCCGGCCCAAGGGGTGGTTTTAGAAGCCAGACTTGACCCTCGCCGGGGACCCTTAGCCACGGTGATTGTCCAATTAGGTGTTCTTCGCCAAGGTGAGGCTTTTGTTTCGGGTCTTTGTTCAGGCAAAGTCAAGGCTATGTTTGATGAACAAGGTCGACCTTTAAAGCAGGCCGAACCTTCGGTGCCAGTGGAAATATTAGGTTTTAGCGAAGTTCCTCAAGCAGGTGACCTTTTTCAGGCAGTGGCCGATCAAGACACAGCCGACAAAATCATTGCCTACCGGCGGAGTAAATTGAAAAAGAAAGAAGGTCCAGCCCGACCGGAAAAGTTGACTTTGGACCAACTTTTCAAACAACTGGAAGAAAAAGAAAAAAAAGAGCTTCCTCTAATTATAAAAGCGGATGTTCAAGGCTCGGTGGAGACTCTCTGTGACCTGATCCCCTCTTTGAGTACCGATGAGGTAAAAATCAATATTATCCATGCCTCTACCGGACAAATTACTGAATCCGATGTGCTTCTGGCTTCTGCCTCGAATGCAATTATTATCGGCTATAACACCAAAGCCCCGGCTAAAATTCAGGAGGTAGCTAAAGAGGAACACGTTGAAATTCGGCTTTACCGGGTGATTTACCAACTTATTGATGATTTAAAGAAAGCTCTGGCCGGTCTTCTAGAACCAGAGGAAAAAGAAGTTTATCTTGGTCGGGCGGAGATACGTCGCATCTTTAACATTCCCCGAGTGGGAGTGGTGGCTGGTTGCTATGTCACTGATGGAAAAATTCTTCATAATGCTCAGGCACGAGTGATTCGTAATGATGAAATCATCTATACCGGCCGCATAGCTTCACTGAAACATTTGAAAAATAGTGTTACGGAGATAAAAAAAGGCTACGAATGTGGAATTGTCCTAGATAAATTCAAAGACATTGAAAAGGGAGACATTATCGAAGCTTTTATCATCGAAAAAGAAACTAAATAACTTCACCAAGATAGTTTTCATTTAAGATGATTATCGGCCTACTGGAAATTGAGATATATCTCCCTTATGCGCATTCCCTTAAAGAAAAGAGAAAAACTTTGAATAAAATTAAAGACAAAATTCAGAAAAAATACAATGTGGCCCTGGCCGAGATTGACTTCCTGGATAAATGGCAACGCTCCCGAATCGGCTTTGTTACCCTCAATAACAACAAAAATTTGATTGTTTCCCTCTTTAATAAAATTCTGAGTGATATCGACCTGGCCATTGAAGGAGAAGTCACTTTCCATCAAATTCATCTGTGGTAAAAGCCAGTGAGTTTTTCATGAAAAAGCAAAATGAAACTTTGCGGCAAAAAAGAGTGGCCTCGCTCATTAAAGAAGAGATCAGTCAAATAATCCTTCATTCTGTGGAAAGGGAGGCAAGTGGTTTGGTGTCAGTTACCCATGTTTATGTCAGTAAAGATTTGAAAATAGCTGATATTCATCTTAGTTTTTACCAACCTCAACTGGACACCCACGCCTTCATCCATCAATTAAACCGTCAGGCTTTTCACTTCCGCCGACTTCTGGGGTCAAGAATCCGGCTGAAATACATTCCTGCCTTGACTTTTTATCTGGATTCAGCGCCGGAAGAGGAAGAAAAATTAAATCGACTTCTGGAGAAAATCAAAAAATAAATCCTTCCGAGCTGAAAAATTTCTTCATCATCTGGATTTCTGACTATTTTCAATTTTTCTAATTATTTTTAAATTTAGGCTCATCGCAAAAATGAATACCTCATAGTTTAAAATATTTATTAAGAAATAGTTCAGCTCACCATATCCATAGATCCTTCGTTTGACTCCATATCCGGCTTTAAATGACAGCATTGCTCCAG
>QMPV01000028.1 GCA_003648765.1 Candidatus Aminicenantota bacterium | reverse complement strand
GGTAAAAGCTACGGCGGCTGTAGCTGGATGGGCAATTGCCTTTGAGCCGTCTTCGGGTTGGAAATGATAAATGAACTGGACAGTGGCCGGAGGAAGTTGGCTTTCGGCAAGGGCCTCTGCCATTGCCTGTGCCAGGAGTTGAGAGGTTTTGGGATGAAGAGGGTGGGCTTTAGCTAAAACAGGATTTCCCGCCGCTAGGGCGGCAGCGAAATCTCCGCCACTGACAGCGTTAAAAGCTAAGGGGAAATTGTTGGGGCCAATGACTATGACCACGCCTCCGAGAGGGCCGTATTTTGAGCGAATATTTCTGTGGGTGTCAATGGTCGCCAAGCACCATGAGCCCTCCCGAACAGCTGCAGCTGTCTGCCGGAGCTGGTCGGTGGTCCGAGGTAATTCTATTTCTAGGAAACGTGGACTCTGGGGCAAACCGGTTTCCAGGGCAGCTGTGGCGGTGATTATTTCTTGCTTGGCTTCAATTTTAGAGGCCATGTTTTCCAGGAACTCAGCTCTTGCTTCTGGAGGAAGGGCCGTTAGAAGTGGTATGACTTGTTGAGCGTAGTCGAGGGCTTCGGCCAATTCTTCCCAAGTAGAGACAGGGAAAAGATCGGGCAGTTTTTCTCCAGTCCGAGGATTGTTAGCCTGGAAAGTAGATAAATAACGAGAGGTTCGCCATTGACCACCAATAAAAACTGGTTGCAGACTCATTCTATTTTTACCCCCCTGAAAATATAGGTGAAATCACCAGCCGATCACCGTCTTTAACTAATTCATCGGAACGCACAGGTTGACCATTGCGTAGGATAATTTTAGCTAGAGAAGGTTTGATTTTTATCATCTCCAGAATTTCTTGGATAGTGACCGGCGCCGGTAAATCCAATTCTTTTTGGCTAAAACCAGCCTGGTGAATAAGGTAGCTGAAAAGTTTAACCGTTACTTTCATGGCTGGTTTTTCACCTTATTTTTATTTTTAGAGCCAAATTGAGGGCTCAATGAGTCTGCCTTTTGATGTTGCTTTTTCCCCCTCGGCTTTTTAATTTGTCTCCGGGGATTAGTCATTTAATTTGACTAATTTCTCCAAGGCAGCGAATTCTTCATTTAAACCCAATTTTTCGGCAGTTTTGCGGGTGGGAATGCCTCGGTCATCCCAGCCCCGTAAATCATAATAATGACTCAGAAGTTCGTCGTATTTTTTTAGGTCGAGTATTTTGCCGGCGATGGGTCCTTCTTTATCGGCATTCGCCGGGTCAAACCACACTCGGGGAGGATAATCTCTGGTCCGGTCCCAATCAGGGAATTCACGCACGAAGTGGGCTCTAATCAAGGCATAGATCCGGTCACTGACTTGCCAAAAATCTTCCAGTTGCCAATTCAGACCAGTGATTTTATTGAAATAGACGGGATAATGTTCCAGGTCCCAACCTAATTCCACCCAAGGGAAACGGCAAGCCACGATAAACTCGAAGAGTCCTCCTCTGATGCGCTGTAACTCAATGACTTTTTGGGCTTTTTCCCGGCCATAAGATTCCCGCGGCGTTTCATTGATTTCATAAGTAATCACCCAGGATTCTTTATGGTGAGCCCCAATAGCACTGGTGCCGAAAGCCAGAGCCATCCCGGGAATGAATTTACAGTTATAGGCTGAAATTTCCAGTCCTTTAACCTGCATAGCGTAGTCTTCAGAGCCATGGCCGAAATGGCGGGCCATCCGCAGGCTACCTTCAGCCAATAACTCACCGACTCCTTCCCGATGAGCCGTCAAGCGGAGAAGTTCTTTGGCTCTTTCGGCGTCACCGAATTGAAAATCTCCTTCGGCTGCTCCGTGGTCGATAGCATCAGCATAAAAAGCCAAGGTACCGCCGGCCGAAATAGTATCCAGACCATATTCGTCACAGAGGTAGTTGAGGGATCCCACCTGAGCCAGTTCAAAAATTTCGAGGTTACTGCCGAGCATACCAATGTTTTCGTAGTCCATTTCCGCTTCATGGCCTTCTTTATCCAAAATGGTTATCCCACAGCGCATAGTACAATTGGGGCAGCCGTAAGTAGCAACCCGAGCCTCATTCAATCTTTCACCGTCAATCCGCCACGCCTCCGGGTGGAAGGTTTTGCGCATATTGCGCACCGGTAAGGCGGCCACTTCGTTACACCAAGCCAGCACTCCTGTTGTACTTTGAATGGACCAGCCGGTTTCTTGGTCGATTTTTTGTACTTGGCGGAGGTCCTCAGTGCCAATTTTTTTGATGGCCTCTTCGTCAGCCACAGGGATATTTTTAGTGCCTTTGACCACAATGGCTTTGAGGTTTTTAGAGCCCATGACGGCGCCCATGCCGGGTCGGCCCCCGGCCCGACCTTCCATACTGCGGATGATAGCATAGCGGACTAGATTTTCACCTCCCTGGCCGATAGTCAGAATACCGATACTCCGGCCATATTTGGCGTAAAGCCAATCCATAGTCTCATAGGAGCCTTTGCCCCATATTTCCGCGGCTGAATGGAAAGCGACTTGGTCATCTTCTATAGTGACATAAGTGGGAGTTTCAGCTTTGCCTTCGATTATCAAGACATCATAGCCGGCTTTGCGCAACTGGATGGTCACCCGAGTACCGAGATTGCCATCGCCGTAGCCCCCGGTGAGAGGTGATTTAGCCGCGACGACGGTTTTGCCGGTATTGGGAGCGGGTATGCCGGCTATAGGCCCCACAGCTACAATTAATTTATTATCCGGCCCCAGGGGGTCGATCCCGGGTTTAAGTTCATCCCAGAGAATTTTAACCGCGAATCCTCGGCCGCCGACCCATTTGTGAGCAAATTCTTCAGAATATGTTTCTTGCCGATATGTTTTAGAACTGAGATTAATGCGCAGAATTTTTCCTGTCCATCCGTACATAAAGACCTCCTTAGAGATTAATATGACTTATATCGGATAGCATACGGACAACTTAAAGTCAAATTGTTCCTCTTTAATTGTTTAGCCCGCCTCTTAAGTTGACAACTCACTGGGATTGCGCAAAAATATATCAAATGTATAAATGGGTCCTGCGGAAAATCTTTGGCACCAAAAATGAGCGGGAGCTGAAAAAGCTCCAACCTTATGTGGCCGCCATCAATGAGTTGGAACCCCGCATCCGCCAGTTAAGTGATGCTCAGCTGGCTGCCAAGACGGCTGAATTTAAAGAGAAGCTTCGTCAGGGAGCCACTCTGGATGATCTCTTGATTGAGGCTTTCGCCGTAGTCCGGGAGGTGGCCCGGCGAACTTTAAATATGCGCCATTTCGATGTTCAGTTGATGGGGGGTATTGTGCTTCACCAGGGGAAAATCGCTGAGATGAAAACCGGTGAAGGAAAGACTCTGGTGGCTACTTTACCAGCTTACTTGAATGCTCTCGAAGGCAAAGGTGTCCATATTGTGACCGTCAATGATTATCTGGCCAAACGAGATGCCGAGTGGATGGGCCCTATTTATAAATTTCTGGGCCTGGAAGTCGGGGTGATTCAGCATGAGATGGGCGACCAAGAGAGGAAAGAAGCTTATCGGAAAGACATCACTTATGGCACCAATAATGAATTCGGCTTTGATTACCTTCGCGACAATATGAAGTTTAGGCTGGCGGATGTGGTTCAGCGCGAACATCATTACGCCATAGTCGACGAAGTGGACAGTATTTTAATCGATGAAGCGCGGACTCCCTTAATAATTTCCGGGCCCACTGAAGAATCAACGGCCATTTATTATAAAGTTGATAATCTGGTCCGACGCCTGAAAAAAGGCAAACATTTTCAGGTCGATGAGAAAACAAGAACAGTAGCCTTGCTGGAAGAAGGGGTGGCTGAGGCTGAAAGATTTCTCAAGGTGGATAATCTTTACGATCTGGCCCATATGGACTTGATTCACGCCATCAACCAGGCCCTGAAAGCTCATTATCTTTTCAAACGCGATGTCGACTATATGGTTAAAGACGGCAAGGTCATTATCGTCGATGAATTCACCGGCCGGTTAATGCCGGGCAGACGATATTCTGATGGCTTACATCAAGCTTTGGAAGCTAAAGAAAGAGTGCGGATTGAAGAGGAATATCAGACCCTGGCTTCCATTACCTTTCAGAATTATTTCCGCATGTATAAGAAATTAGCCGGTATGACCGGAACAGCCGCCACCGAAGCCACAGAATTTCAAGCCATTTATAACCTGGATGTAGTGGAAATTCCTACTAATAAACCGCTTATCCGGCTGGAATATCCCGATGTAGTTTACCGAACCGCCCGGGAAAAGTGGGAGGCAGTCGTCGAGGAGATTATTGAACATAATAAAAAAGGGCGACCCGTCCTGGTCGGCACAATTTCTATTGAAAATTCCGAGAGATTGAGTTCCATGTTGAGGAAACGGGGCATTAAACATGTCGTCCTCAACGCTAAGTATCATGAAATGGAAGCTAAGATTATCGCCCAAGCCGGTCGGATAGGTGCCGTAACTATCGCCACCAATATGGCTGGGCGAGGAGTGGATATTCTTTTAGGGGGTAACCCTGAATTTCTGGCCAAAGAAAAGTTGCGAAAGCAAGGCAAGGACCCCGATAAGGTTTCGCCCGAGGAATGGGCCGCGGCTCTGGCCGAGGCCAAAAAGATTACCGAAGAAGAGCATAAAAAAGTAGTCGAGCTAGGTGGCTTGCATATTATTGGCACCGAACGCCATGAGGCCCGCCGCATTGATAATCAGCTGCGTGGTCGGGCCGGCCGACAAGGAGACCCTGGCTCCTCCCGCTTTTATCTTTCTCTGGAAGATGATTTGATGCGGATTTTCGGCAGTGACCGCATCGCCGGTTTGATGTCCCGCATCGGCATGGAAGAAGGGGTGCCCATTGAACATAAAATGGTCACCAAAGCTATTGAACGAGCTCAGCGTCAGGTTGAAGCCCAGAATTTCTCCATCCGGAAGCACCTCCTGGAATATGACGATGTCATGAACAAACAGCGGGAGACGATTTATCGACTGCGCCGGGAGATTCTGGAAGGCAAAGATCTGAAAGAGTATGTGCATGAACTCATTGAAACCCTGGTTGACTGGTTGTTAGAATCACATGCTCCTCAAGAGAAGGACCCTCAAGAATGGGATGTGGAAGGGTTGCGCAAAGCCATTGGCGCTCAGTTTGGCCTGGATATTCAGGAGCTGGGAATTGATTGGGAAACCGTCTCTTATCCTGAATTAAGAGAAAAAATTCTCTCCACCCTCCACCAGAAATATAACGAGAAAGAAGAGATGATCGGTTCTGAGGCCATGCGGGAATTTGAACGCTTGATTATGTTGCAGGTGATCGACGCCCAGTGGAAGGACCATCTCCTGGCCATGGATTATCTCAAGGAAGGTATCGGCCTGAGAGGCTATGGTCAGAGAGACCCTCTGATTGAATATAAAAAAGAAAGTTACGATATGTTCCAGTCCATGATGGATAGGATTGAGGAGGAAACCATCCGCTATCTCTTCTTCCTTCAGCCGGTGGTCGAGAGAGAGCCTGTTCAACCCAAAGAGCAGCCTCTTTATTACCAGCGGCCTCAGGCTGGAGCCAATCCCGTCCGAATGAAACAGGCTCGCTCGATGATTCCCAAAAAGAGAAAGAAGAAAAAAAGGAGATAAAGGGGGGCCTATGTTCCATAAAAAAATAATAGATGGCTTAACCTTTGATGATGTGCTTATTCTGCCAGCCAAATCCGATGTTTTGCCTCATGAGGCCGATGTGTCCACTCGGCTGAGTCGGCATATTGAGTTAAAAATTCCCATCATCAGTGCGGCCATGGATACAGTGACCGAGTCCCGGATGGCCATTACTGTGGCTCAACAGGGAGGGTTGGGCATTATTCACCGGAACATGTCGATAGAAGCCCAGGTTGAGGAAGTGGATAAGGTCAAGCGACATGAGAGCGGTATGATTGTTAATCCGATTACTATGCGGCCTTATAACAAAATTTATGAAGCCGTTGAAGTTATGAAAAAGTATAAAATTTCCGGTCTGCCCATTACCGATGAGAATAATAAATTGGTGGGGATTTTGACCAACCGAGATATCCGTTTTGAAAAACGGCTGAATCTGCCCATTAAAGAAGTCATGACCACTGAATTGATTACCGTGCCTGTGGGAACATCTTTGGAGGAAGCTGAGAAGTTATTCCATAAGTATAAAATAGAAAAAATTCTCATGGTGGATGAGAATTATCACCTCAAAGGATTGATTACCTACAAGGATATTCTCAAGAGGATCCAGTATCCCCACGCCTCCAAAGATCAATTCGGTCGACTGCGGGTTGGAGCCGCCGTAGGGGTAGGGCAGGATGCTTTAGAGAGAGCTCAGGCTCTAGTGGAAGCTAAAGTGGATGTTCTGGTGGTGGATACAGCCCATGGTCATTCCCAGAGAGTTCTGGATATGGTGGCCAAACTTCGGGAGAGATTTCCCCAGCAGGAGTTGATTGCCGGCAATATCGGCACGGCTGAGGCCGCTCTGGATTTGATTGAGCGCGGGGTGGATGCCGTTAAGGTAGGCGTCGGCCCGGGTTCTATTTGTACCACTAGAGTAGTCACCGGCGCGGGCATTCCCCAGATAACGGCCATTTCTAATGTCTTCTCCGTGACCTCCAAACATAATATCCCCCTTATCGCCGACGGGGGAATTAAGTATTCTGGGGATATCACCAAAGCTCTGGCGGCCGGCGCCAGTTCAGTCATGATTGGCAATCTCCTGGCGGGGACTGACGAATCACCTGGAGAGGTGGTTATCTACCAGGGCCGGTCTTATAAAACTTATCGAGGCATGGGCTCGCTGGAGGCCATGAAGGAAGGACAGAGTAAAGATCGCTATGGCCAGGATGAAAGTCAGCCTGGGAGTAAACTGGTTCCCGAAGGAATAGAAGGGCGCGTGCCCTATAAAGGCAGTGCCATTCATATAATTCAGATGCTGGTCGGAGGGATCAAGGCGGGCATGGGTTACGCTGGTTGTCGAACTATACCTGAGTTACAAGAGAAAGCCCAATTTATTCGAATTACCCCGGCGGCTTATAAGGAAAGTCATGTTCATGATGTAATTATTACTAAAGAAGCGCCGAATTATCGTCTCGAATAATCTCCTAATATAGTCTTCTCAGGTAGTTTAGCCTTTAAAAAAGAACAGCCAAAGTTAATCGTTTTTATCCCCGAGGGAAGAAGTCATCCTCATTACCGAGAAATTTTTTGGAAGGCAATTAGCCTGTTTAATAAGACAGAAGAAACTCTTCCCCAGGGGAGAACGAAGAAATATCTCAGCGCCTGAAGATTAAATTTATAACCTTTTATGGGGAATGACTGATCCTGCAATCAGTTATTATTTCAAATAGATTTTACTTTTATTTTATTGTCCTCATCAACAATAATTATCTGAGGAGTCCAGAAATCTATTTCTTCATCTTCCATTTCAGCGTAGGCGGCAATAATCAAGGTGTCCCCCACTTTGGCCAAATGAGCTGCTGCTCCGTTGACTTCCACTACCCCCGGATCTCCTTTAATGAGATAAGTGATGAAGCGAGCTCCATTGGATTTATTGTAAACATGAACTTGTTCATAGGGAAGTAATTCGGCTGCTTCCATTAAGGCAGTATCCAAGGTGAGGCTACCTTCATAGTCAAGATTGACTCCGGTTACCCGGGCATTATGAACTTTACTTTTAAGCATAATTCTTTTCATGATTTTTTCTCCTTTAAGGACAGGATAATATTATCGATGAGCCTAACCCGGTTAATAAATACGGCCAGAGCTACCAGAGCTGGCTCTTTTATTTCCTTTAATTCTTCAAGATTTTCCATTTCCACAATGGCCACATAGTCTATTTTAGCCAAGGGTTCTTGTTGAATCAGGTCAATCATCGCCTGTTTGATCACCGTAGCATTTCTTTCTCCGGCGGCAAAGAGTTGTTGGGCCAGCTGTAAGCTTTTATAAAGAACTAGAGCCGCTTGCCTTTCCTGGGGATTCAGATAAGTATTGCGGGAACTAAGAGCCAGACCGTCTTTGTCCCTGACTATAGGTAAAACTTTGATTCTAGTAGTCAGATGGAGGTCAGTGACCATTTTCTGGATGATGATAGCTTGTTGGGCGTCTTTTTGGCCAAAAAAGGCCCAATCTGGTTGAATGATGTTAAAAAGTTTAAGGACGATGGTACAGACTCCACGAAAATGGCCCGGTCGGGAGCGGCCACACAATTTATTTTGAAGTTCAGTTACTTCGACGTAAGTTTGATAACCTGGGGGATACATTTCTTCCACTGAGGGAGCAAAAAGATAATCAACTCCCAGCTTCTGAAGAATATTTATATCTCGTTCCAAGTTTCGTGGATATTGATGGTAATCCTCCCGGGGGCCGAATTGGGTTGGATTGACAAAAATGCTGACCACAGTCCGGTCGGTAAGATTGAGAGATTCTCGGACCAAACTTAAATGTCCTTCATGGAGATAGCCCATTGTTGGGACAAAGCCGATAGTTCGGCCAGAAGTTTTGTCGGCTTGGAGGTGTTGTCGAATTTCATCAATTTTCCGGCAGACTTTCATTACTTGGCCTCCTTTTCTTTCAGCCACAGTTTTAGTTCTTTTATAAACTCACTTGAAGCGTGGGAGTTGAAATGGTAGGAGTGTTCTTCATCAGGGAACCGGGCAGTTCTGACATCTTGGACATATTGTTCAATAGCTTGGCGAAAAAGATGATGACCTTCCAAATACTTTTTCACAAATTTAGGCGAAATATCAGGGCTTAAACCCAAAAGGTCGTGGAGTACTAGCACCTGGCCGTCACAGTCGGGGCCGGCCCCAATGCCTATGGTCGGCACAGCCACTTTTTGGGTGATAATCTGGGCCAATTCCCGAGGAATCGATTCCAGAACCAAAGCGAAAACGCCAGCTTTTTCTAGTTCTAGGGCAGCCTGGAGAATATTTTTGGCTTGGGTGAGATTTTTCCCCTGGACCCGATATTCTCCAAAGTGGCGGATCGATTGGGGAGTAAGACCGACGTGACCCATAACCGGAATTTCTGCTTCTAAAAGGAGAGAGATTAGGTGCAATCGAGCTGGCGAGGCACCTTCGATTTTGACTGCGTCTGCCCGAGCTTCCTTGATAAAGCGAGCGGCGTTAGCCACACCTTCTTGGGGTGAGAGGTGATAAGAAAGATAAGGCATGTCAGCCACAACCAAAGCTTGCTTAACCGCCCGGGTGACCGCCTTGGTGTGATGAAGCATTTCCTCCATAGTGACGGGAAGAGTGTCTTCGTAGCCCAAGACGACCATTCCCAAGGAATCACCCACGAGGATGATGTCGACCTCGGCTTGGTCAATAATTCGGGCTGTAGGATAATCGTAAGCTGTGAGAACGACTATTTTTTCTTGATTTTCCTTTTTTCGCCAAAGAGAAGGAATAGTTATTTTTTTGGGAATTGTTTTGGTCATTCCATTGTCCTTTCTCCCCATCCTGGCTCTTTCCCAGGATTGAGGTAAAGTCTTGTCTTGTTTTAGTGGCCAGATAAACCGTTGTTTTTATCTGCCTAATCATCTTTAGCTTCGGCCAGGGGAACATAATATAATGGACTCTTTTTAATTTGTCTAATTTTCTGAATCAGATCCTGAATAGTTTCTTCGTCTTCTAAGACCAGATGGTCAGCTTTAACTACAAATAAGGGAGCGCCTTGATAATTGAAGAAAAAATAATCAAAAGCTTCTAAAATATCTTTGAGATAACTTTCAGAGATGTTTTTTTCCAATTCAGAACCCCAGCGGTTAATTCTCTCGAGAAGAGTGGGTAGAGAAATCTGAAGGTAGATCACCAAATCAGGTTTGGCTATTCTTTCGGAAAAGATATGGAAAATTTTGTCATAAACCAACAATTCGTCATCAGTCAGCGTTTGATAAGCATATATTTTATCTTTTTCAAATAAATAGTCACAGATAATAGTTTCTTCAAATAAAGTTCGTTGCAATAGGGCAGATTGCTGATGGTACCGATTGACTAGAAAGACGAGTTGAGCCAGAAAAGCAGCTCCCTCTTTTTCATTATAAAAATCAGCTAAATAGGGATTATCCAGTCGGTCATAAACTACGCGAGCCCCTATCTTTTCTGCCAGTTTTTTGGCTAATTTTGTTTTGCCAGATTTCATGACTCCTTCAATGGCAATATGGCGGAAGGGAAGATTAATTTTCATCTCTTCTAAGGAGCTCATTTTTTTTAAGACGAGATAAAAATATCGGATATTTGGAGAGAAGTCAAATAGAGACCTTGAATTGGTGGGCCTAGTTAATAAAAAGATGAATATATTAAAAAAATATGATTTATTGAAGGAAATAAATGAATCGAACCTTTGATTATTCTGAAATGCATTTGATCTGAAATTAGGTTTAACTCTTAGGGGAAGTATTTTCTGTAGGAGGAACGGGAATAATAATCCAAGCAATTAGGTAGAAAAGAACCATCGGCAGAAGAGCGGTCATTAAGGCGAGGGCAATAAAAATTAACCTTACTAGGGAAGTGTCTATGTCCAAATACTCAGCCAAACCCGCACATACGCCTCCTAGCATTTTATCTGTAGTCGAACGGAACAATTTCTTAGCCATCTTTACCTCCGGTCATTATCAATGTAACTCCAAATTATATATACGAAATTTTAAATTACAAGGTTCACTAATGTTTTATTGCTCACCCAAAAGGACCGGCAGAAGCTGGATAAAGATGCTTCCTGTTTAAGGTATTAAGTTGATTTTTTTATCCTTCTTCTGTATCATCGAGAGTAATTTATTTTTTTTGGCAGGAATATTCTGACATGAGTCGATATAGATATTTTCCCTTAATTTCCGCTCCTCCCGAAAGAAAATTGAGAATTGTTGAGGTTTTAGGTGGCCATGGTTTAAGGAAACGTTTATTTGATCTGGGCTTCCATAAAGGGGATGAAATAATTCTCGATGCCCGCGGTCTTCTCCGGGGGCCAATTCTGGTGAGAAGTGTTTCTTCTGATACAGTGGTAGCTATTGGCCGGGGTATTGCCCAGAAAATAATGGTCGAGATCATCAGTGACGAGGAATAAATATCCCGATATTATCTTTATTGGACAACCGAATTGTGGTAAAAGCACCCTTTTTAATGCCATAGCCGGACTTAAAGCCGAAACTTCCAATTTTCCTGGCACTACAGTTAAGCATACTCATAGTCGAGTCAATATTTTAGGTCATATTCTAAATATAATCGATTTGCCTGGCTTGTATTCTTTGGCCCCTGGAGATGAAGCCGAAAAAGTAGCCTTGTCCCATTTATTTTATGAGAAACCCGATTTAATCATCAATGTGGTTGACGCCTCTAGCCTAGGCCGGAATCTGGAACTAACTCTAGAATTGATTGAAATGGAATTACCTCTGGTTGTGGCTCTGAATATGATGGATTTGGCTGAAAAAAAAGGGATAACGATTGATGTGGCTCGACTGGAAAAAGAACTAGGCGTTCCGGTGGTGCCCACAGTAGCTCCTCATGGACGGGGGTTGAAAGAGCTGCTGGAGAGAGCGGTTGAGACCCTTTTCCATCAGGTGAGACCCCAGCCTTTGACTTGGTCTAAGGATGTAGAAGAGGCGGTTAACCAGCTGGAAAAGGCAATTCCCCTGGATTTTCCAGTAGTGGCCAACCGTCGCTTTACAGCCATTAAAATGATTGAAATGGGCAGTCAGTATTTTTATCAAGTTTTAGCTGAGATTAACTTGCCTTTAAAAAAGAGGTTAGATGAGGTCAAAAAGTATTTGGAAGAGACTCATAATGTACCAGCCTATGAGGTAGTAGCGGCCGAACGGCATCACTTGGCTTTGAAAATATTTGAGAAATGTGCTCAGGTGGCCCGGTCCACAAAAAGACCGCTGCTTCATAGAGTGGATGATTTGATTATGCATCCTTATTTAGGCTACATCGTTTTGATTCTGGTTTTCGTGGGGTTCTTTTTTATTGTCTTTTCCATTGGCAGTCCTCTCGAGGAGATTATTCTTGGCCCCTTTGAAAGATTGAGAGTTTTACTTTTTCAGAGGCTGGGCCATGGTTTTTGGGTTTATTTAATTGATGGTCTTCTTCAAGGAATAGGTGGTGGGTTGGGAATTGTTCTTCCCTATTTTGTCCCTCTCCTTTTTATGATGGCTTTACTCGAAGACATTGGTTATCTAGCTCGAGTAGGCTTTTTGATGGATATTTTTATGCATCATCTGGGTCTGCATGGTAAATCTATTTCGCCTTTCATCCTTGGTTTTGGCTGTAATGTGCCAGCGATAGTCTCGACTAGAATACTGGAATCCCGCCGGGATAAAATTATTACTACTCTGCTTATCCCTTTTATTCCTTGTTCAGCCCGAACTACCATTATTTTAGCTTTAGTGGCTTTTTATTTAGGACCTTTCTGGGCCTTGGGGTTTTATGTCTTCCATTTAATCCTGATAGCTCTCCTGGGGCGTTTGCTCTCAGTGTTTTTTAAGGAACCCTCACCGGGTCTTATCCTGGAAATACCTGATTTAAAAATTCCATCTTTGAAAAATATAGCCCGGAAAACTTTTTTTCAGCTTCGGTCTTTTATTAATTTTGCCTGGCCTATTTTAATTGCTGGTAGTATTTTTCTGGGGATCTTACAGAGTGTGGGCGCTGATGGAGTAATTAATAAAATTCTTTCTCCTCTAGTGGTCAAAGGTTTGGGGTTGCCTCAAGAATTAGGGGTTACTCTTATTTTTGGCTTTCTCCGTAAAGAACTTTCTTTAATTATGATGATCCAGGCACTAGGTATTGATTATCAACAATTACTAACCGTGATCACTCCAGCTCAAATAGTTATTTTTACTTTATTTGTGAGCCTCTTCATTCCTTGTGTTTCCACAGTGGCTATGATCTGGAAAGAAGTGGGCCGACGGATAGCCCTAATTTCGGTGGCTTTAAATTTATCCGTGGCCATTATTCTTAGCCTGGCGGCCAGAATTATTTTTGAGTTAATTGGTGGAATTTAGTCTTTTTCTAAAATTACCACGGCTCCAGCTACCGAATTTAAGTGACAAAGAGAAACCCTCATCCGATCAAACTCAACCGATACTGAGGTGAATAATTCTAGCTCAGGTTGGCCGCTAGGTAGATTATAAATGCCGATTTTTGACCAGGGGATTCTCCGACCAATGGCCTTAAAAAAGGCTTCTTTGGCGGCAAATCTAGCTGCTAAGTGAAGATAAGGATTTTTTTGGGCCAGTGAGTATTCTTTTTCCCTGGGGGTAAAAACGCGGTCCAGAAATTTGGGATATTTTTCAGTGACTTGTTTGATGCGTTCGACTTCAATGAGATCGAATCCAAGCCCGACAACCATTGTTTGCCTCACTTTTCTAAAGTTAAATCAACTCCAATATAAGCTTTAGGGGTTGATTTGACAATAGGTTATGGTCATGGAGTTGAAGTCAGGTCTTCAATTTTCATCTTTAAATTTTTCATCTTTAAATAATAAAATTTTTCGTCACTTCTTAGTCAGCCTAATTTAAAAATTCTTCCTCGGAGGCATTTCTCCGAAATAACTAAGGAGAAGGTTAGATAATAAGACATAGTGAAGAGGGCAATTTTGAATCTAAAGACTTCTTCCTTTAATGAGTTTGCCTGGAAGTCAAAGGTGAAAGGTGAAGCCTGGACCTCAACGTTAAAATCTCTAATCTTGGGATTTTAGGTCTTCATTATTACCATAACCCGACAAAAGAGATCTCTGGTTTTCCCAGGAAAACTTTTTAGTTAAAATTCTCCCGGAAGAAGAATTAACCTCAATCAATCTTATTTTCTTTGGGGCTAGTTTTGAGGTGGTCCAAAAGGTTTCGGGTGGCAGAGGGGCCGATTAATTTAGCTAATGTCTGAAAATCGGCCTGGCGGAGAGAAGTTAAATCAGGGAAATTTTGGCGCAAAAGATGTTTTCGGCGCGGGCCTATACCTGGAAGACCATCTAAAAAAGAAGAAAAGCTCTGCTTCTGGCGTCTTTGCCGATGGAGAGCCAAAGCAAAACGATGAGCTTCGTCGCGCAGCCATTGGAGTAATTTTAAAGCTGGAGAAGTCGGATCTAAATTAAGTCCTTGGGGGAATTGAAGGGAATAAATAGTTTCTTTTCTTTTAGCCAAAGCAATTACCGGCAGCCTTTCCAGTTGGAGCTGCTGGAGAACAGTTAAAGCAGCCTGGAGTTGACCCCAGCCTCCATCAACTAGAATCAAGTCGGGTAAGGCTCTTTTTTCTCTGATTAAGCGGGAGTAGTGTCGGTGAAGGACTTCCTTCAGTGAAGCAATATCATTGGGCCCAGCCACTGACCGGATATTAAAACGGCGATAAGCTGATTTTAAAGGTTGCCCTTCTTCAAAAACGACTAAGGAACCCACACTCTCCCCGCCGCCGGTATTGGAAATATCAAAAGCTTCTATCCGGCGAGGAAGGGAGGGAAGGTGAAGAACTTCTTGGAGAGAACTTAGAGGGTCGGGGAGAAGAGCTTTTTTTTCCAATTCTGAGGCGGCATTAAGATTGGCGAGGCGAAGAAGGCCTTTGAATTTTTCTTGACGGGGAAATATAAGTTTGACCTGCTTCTTTTTTTTCTCCCGAAAGTAAGTCTCGAAGGGCACTTTGTTTTTCACCGGCCACGGGAGATATATTTTGGCTGGAATTTCTTCTCGGGAAGCATAAAGGGATTGAAGAAGGGCCAGGAGGGTTGACTCTTTGTCTTCGGCGGAGGAGGTTTCGGTGACCATGGATGTCGACTCAATAACTTTACCTCTCCGGAGGAAAAAAGCGAAAAGAGCAGTCTTGAGGCCGGCTTGAGCCCAGCCGATGATATCCGCACTATCAAAAGAAGGCAGGGAAGTTTTGGGTTTTTGTTGAAGAGACTTCACTACTTTGATTAAATCCCGCCAGCGGGCAGCCAGTTCAAACTCCAAAGCCTCGGCTGCCTCTTGCATCTTTTTTTCCAATAAAGGTAGAAGAAGTTGAGTCTTACCTTCCAGGAAAAGCAAAGCATTCTCGACATTTTCCCAGTAATTTTCTCGAGTGATAAATTTAGTACAGGGAGCTGAACATAGGCCCAACTCGTACTCTAGACAGGGCCGTTTTCTCCCTTGGGGTAAAGGGCCTGAACAGGTTCTCAGGTGAAAATATTTGGCGATTAATTCAATTGTTCGGCGAGCCTGGTGGGTGGGATGGAAAGGCCCAAAGTAACGAGCCCCGTCGTTTTCCACCCGACGGGTCAAGGTAATGGAGGGAAAATCTTCACTCAGATTAATTTTGATCAGAGGGAAGCTTTTGTCGTCTTTTAAGCGAAGATTGAATTTAGGCTGGAAACGTCGCACAAAATTGTTTTCGAGAAAGGCAGCTTCTTTTTCTGTGTCCGTGACCAGGTAATCCAGATCTATGGCTTCTTGGAGAATATGCTTAATTTTAGGATCAGAGGTAGGTTGAAAATAGGATTTGACCCTTTCTTTTAAATCCCGGGCTTTGCCTATGTAAATAATCTGGCGGGCTTTATCTAGAAAAAAGTATATCCCCGGTCTAGTGGGAAGTTGCGAGGCTTTTTCTTTTAAAATTATTTTTTGGTCAAGGTCCAATTTCAATTTCCCACCTTTTCAGTTTTTTCAACTCATCACGGAGGGCCGCTGCCCGTTCAAATTCAAGGTTTTGAGCAGCCTTTTTCATTTCTTTTTCTAAAAATTCAATTCTTTTCTGTCTTTCTTCTCGGGAAAGATAATCAGGTTTATCTTCAGCCAGCTGGGTGTAATCTAAATAGTCCCGCTCATAGACAGAAGTTAAGATTTCGTCTATTTTCTTAATAATTGACCGGGGAGTTATGCCATGGCGTCGATTATACTCCATTTGAATTCGGCGGCGCCGCTTCGTCTCGTTAATGGCTTTTTTCATGGATTCGGTGAGAGTATCGGCGTAAAGAATGACCTTTCCTTTGATGTTTCGGGCGGCTCGGCCGAAGGTCTGAATCAGGGAGCGGCTGGAGCGGAGGAAACCTTCTTTATCCGCATCCAGGATAGCCACTAACGAGACTTCGGGTAAATCAAGCCCTTCTCGGAGCAAGTTGACGCCAATTAAGGCATCAAAAACACCTCGACGGAGGTCACGGAGGATTTTTACCCGGTCAAGGGTATCTATTTCCGAGTGGAGATAGCGGACTCTTAAGCCTAGTTCATGATAATAGCGGGTCAGGTCTTCAGCCATTTTTTTAGTTAAAGTAGTGACCAGGGTTCTCTCATTTTTGGCCGCTCTCGCTTGAATTTCTTTTCTTAGATCATCCACTTGACCTTTGATCGGCCTGACTTCAACTTCGGGGTCGATTAAACCTGTCGGCCGAATTATTTGTTCCACAACTCGACCCTTAGCTTTTTTCAATTCATAAGGACCAGGAGTGGCTGAGACATAAATGACTTGATTAACTCTTTCTTCAAATTCACGGAAGTTTAGAGGTCGATTATCTAGGGCAGAGGGGAGCCGAAAACCGTGTTCAACCAGGGTTAACTTCCGGGATCTATCTCCTTGATACATCCCGGCAATCTGAGGGATGGTGACATGGGATTCGTCAATAATTGTCAGGAAGTCAGAAGGGAAGTAGTCGAGTAAAGTGTAGGGCGGTTGCCCGGGCTGGCGTTGGCTTAAATAAAGAGAATAATTTTCTATTCCTGGACACCAGCCGAATTCCCGGAGCATTTCTAAATCAAAGCGGGTTCTTTCTTCCAAACGATTAGCTTCAATAATCTTGCCTTGTTGCCGGAAAAATTTTAGTCTCTCGTTTAGTTCCTCTTCTATTTGTTGAATAGCTCTTTCCAGAATATTTCGAGGCGTGGAAAAGAAAGTTCGAGGGTAAACTAGACATTGATCGACTTCGTCTAAAACCTGACCCAGAAGTGGGTCAAGAAGATAAATGCCCAGAAGCTGGTGGCCATCGAGTTCAAAACGATAGGCAATTTCTTCATAAGAGGGAAAGACGTCGATAACATCACCTCTTACCCTGAAGGTTCCCCGGGAGAATTCATCGTCTTTTCTTTCATACTGGAGTTCGACTAGTTTATTCAGGAGCTCTCGCCGAGAGAGAGCTTGTCCTGTGGAGAGGAGCAGACACATTGAGGCGTAGGTCTCAGGGGAACCGATACCGTAGATGCAGGAAACAGAAGCCACAATAATAACATCCCGCCTCTGGAAAAGAGCGTTGGTGGCTCGCAACCGGAGACGGTCAATTTCTTCATTAATAGTGGCTTCTTTAGCAATATAGGTATTTGTAGCTGGAATATAAGCTTCAGGTTGGTAATAGTCATAATAGCTGACAAAATATTCTACAGCATTTTCTGGGAAAAAGTTTCTAAACTCTTGATAAAGCTGAGCCGCTAGAGTTTTGTTATGAGAAATAACCAGAGTGGGCCGGTTGGCCCGGGCAATGATATTAGCCATAGTAAATGTTTTGCCTGAGCCGGTCACGCCCATGAGGACCTGATGTTTTATATTATTAGCCAGACCTTCGCTTAAAGCCTGAATTGCCTGGGGTTGGTCTCCTGTAGGCTGATATTCTGCTTTCAGACGGAAGTTTTTCATAGGTTTTTTTAAATTATAACATAAAAAAGCAACAGAAAAGCGGCGGCGGTGTCTAAGAGGACAGTTTTTGGTTTTAGTCCTAACCGATTTTCACCGATTTTCGGAAGCCAACTGTTTCGAGTCTAATTGATTGGCTTAGATGATGTTAAGAAGAAGAAAGTCGAAATTGGATTCTTGTAGGTGAGGGCGAGGCTGATGAGGGTCAAGTTTTCCTTTTAGTTTATATTGGACTCGGTGTGAAGCAAGTTAGGTCTGAATTTTCCCTCAGCCAGGGCCAGACTTGGGGCAGTAGAAAGTGATAAAAAAGATTTTGGAATGGACTACCTTAACTTTTATCCCCATCCTCTTTATCAAATCCATCCTCGTCTAACTGGAACCACTGGCCCGGAGAGTGGCCACTTTCTTACCTGCCCCCCGTCAAGAAGCTCTCCTAACTTCCCGTTGCCGGTTATCCACCCTGGCTAGACTTAATCTCCGGTCCTCTTTTGTCCACTCGCGGGGGATATAAGAATTGTTTATGATGATCAATTCCCATAAAATTCATTGAGGTCCCTTTTTCGAGAAGATTTTTTTCTTGAAGGAGAATTTATCGCCAACAGTCAACCATCTGGAGGTACCTCAAGCCATTATGTTGTCTTAATTTTGGAAGAAATTGGGTTGACGCTTTTCCCGCTATTTATTATAGTCAAATGAAGGAGTTCGTTATAAAAAAAATGTGGATTTTAGCCCTGGTTTTTTCTTGGATATTATTGATGACTTTTGCCTGTGCGCCCACAGCTGAGGTGACTTCCACAGGAGGCCCGACGATAGCTCAGGCCCAGGCTGAACCTTATAATGGCCCTAAAGCCCGCATTGCCGTGGGAGAATTTGTGGATAAAACTGCCAAAGGGGGCTGGAGTGGAGGCTGGTTAGGCATGTTTGGCGTGGGCTGGCCTCAAATTGGTGAAGGTATGCGGGATATGTTAACCACAGCTTTATTTCAGACTAACCGATTTATAGTTCTAGAGAGAGAACAGTTGGATGAAGTTCTTCGTGAGCAGGATCTAGGAGCTTCAGGTCGAGTGAAGAAAGGTACAGAAGCTCCTATTGGTGAAATCTATGGAGCTGATTTGATTATTACAGCCGCTGTGACTGAGTTTGAAGGAAGCTCTAAAGGAATAGCCGGGGGGACAAAAGTCTTAGGAGTGCGAGTTGGTGGAGGAGTCAAACAGGCTCATGTGGCCATTGATTTAAGGATAATTGATGCCAAAACTTCCCAGATAGTCGCGGCCACTACAGTTGTCGGCAAGTCAACCAGTTTTGGTCTGGGAGGAGCAACTTGGGTCGGAGGTTCTTTACCTGTGGCTTTAGGAGGGTTTGCCAAGACTCCTATTGAGAAAGCTATCCGGGTTTGTATTCAAAAGGCAGTTGAATATATAGTTTCCCAAACTCCCCAGGAATATTATCGGTATCAAAAGTAGAAGAAGGAGAGAAAAAAGCTAGTTTAGCGCGGTAATTTCTCTTTCTTCATTTTGATCCGTCCCTTGAATTGGGCTTTTTCTTCAATAGCTAGACAGGGAGTTTCAATTTCTCCTTCTAAGAAGGCTCCGGATTCAATGAGTACTTTTTCGTGAGCTAATATATTTCCTTTAAAGTAGCCTCGAAGAATAATAGCCCTGACTTCAACTGAGGCTTCTACCCGAGCTGTTTTTTCAATAATTAGAGTATTGCCTGGTAAACGAAGAGAGCCTTTATACTGACCGTGAATAATTAAATCATTATTGGCTTTTATTTTACCTTCGATAAATGTTTCCCGAGCCATTAGAGAGAGATGGCTTGAAATAGGAGGAGATTGAAATTCCGTTTTTTTCAACTCAGACATTTTTCTTTAGTCGTCGATTATAAAGAGTTCCTGCTGGAGTGTCAAACTTTTGACTTGGATTGGGTTTTTTAGGTCGAAGCTGTTCTTAAAAGAGGAAAAAGGTTTTTTCCATTGAAGGGAAAGTTGTCTTTAAAAAAATTTTCAATCAAAGTGTTTTCGCTGATAGATTAAATTGATAATTGTCACTAAAAGAAGAAGAATTAGAATGAAGCCCCACATCTCCTTTTCAGTTATTGTGCCTAAGAGTTTCCGACCCACCGGGCTTCGATAGGGCCAAGTAGGATCAATTATGGCTTTAATCTGTTGCTCTTTTTTCTCTTCCCAGGCATAAGAAGAGAGGTTTAAAGTTTGGCGAAAGTATTTCTGAAGAATTTGGTTTTCCTTATAAGCAATAAATAAATGCTTTCTTTTTTCGGAAAGGGAAGAGGCTTCTAAGCCTTTATTAAGATGCTGATCTCGGCGGAAGAGATGTATTCTCATTTCATAGAGAAAAGGATGCCAGGAAGCAGGAAAAGTTTTTAGGAACTCAGGGTAACTTCTATTTCGCCAATCTTTTAGAATTTGCGCATATTCCTGAGCTTTAAGAGCATCGACCCGCCGGAGTTGATCAATGGTTAACCGAGAATAGAAGATGCCTATTTCAGGATCGGAGTGACGATAAACCAGGCCGCCTAAAGATTCTTCTTTTTCGAGGAAAGAAAGGAAGGGAAAAACGGTGGTTAGTTGATGAAGACGAGCGGGGGTCAGAGAAAAGGTGAAACCTAAGATGAGGAGATTGATACTGAGCAACCAAGACATCAGGCGGAGGGATTTAAAGGATAGTCTAGATTTTTTCCTTAAGGACGTTTTTCTCCCAATTAAAAACAGAGCCAATTGGACCAGAAGAGAAGAAAAAATGTTCAAACTTACATCCCTGAGATCCCAAATTCGGTTGGGCCAAGCCCATTGGAAAAGTTCATCAATCCAGCTAACCAGACCAGCGCTGAAAAGACTAGCTCCATAGATACCCCAATCAGGGAGATAATGGCGAAAGGCGCGATAGAGGGCCCAGCTTAAAAGGCCATATTCAAGGAAATGGACGGCTTCTTCGGGGGAATCCCGAAGGCTTAAAACAGCTCCAAAATAAAAAATCATCAGAATGAGGAGAAGAAGATAGAGATGAATTTGTTTTATCTTCAATTTGCTCCAGAGATAATTGATCAGCCCAATGGCAATCCCGAGTGAAATGCCGAAGACAAGAAGCATAAAAGTTACTCGACCTAAAGTAGAAGAGATGAAGTTTTGGATGGAGCGGGCCCAAGGCACCAGAGCCCAAATAGAAATTATGATGATGCTCACCAACCCCCAGTCTTTAGTAGTTTGTTTAAATGACATTTTGACAAGTAAAGTAGATGTTTGTTATATTACTTATGAATCGCTGGCTGGAGAGGAATCCTCCTTAGCCCCGCTTCCTTTTCCAAACCTTGGCGCCTCGACAGCCAGCGCCCTTTTTTCTCGATGGAAAGAGAGATTTTGCTTCTCCCGCGTTAATCTCACCATTTTGAGGTTCGACTGAGGGTTTAGACTTGATATTTTTATTCGTATTTTAGTTCGGAACCAAAGAGACTATGGGGGATAAGATAGATAAGGAGCATGATAATCGAAGCACTTAAAACCCATTTTCTGGCTGGTTGACCACCTCGACCAGCGATAACCGCGGCGATCCAGGCCAGAAGAGCGATGAGAGTTTTATTGTCGGTTAAATCGTAGCCAAAAGGAAAACCTGTCCAAAAGGCACCAAAGGCGTAGTATTGGACCAATGGTCCGAAAACCAGGCCGCCAAGTACTAATAATCCTAAAGTCCAGAGAGCCAATCGACGGGGATTACTTTTGGGGCGAAGAGCTTCTAGACCAGCTCGGGTTGAGAAAAGCATGGCCAAGAACATAATTATTATATGAGGAATCATAATAATAGAGGGAACCGGCCCTTTGAAACGGAGTATTATTACTTTCTCTCCAGTAAGAGAGATTTCTTTCCCCGGGGTGGTG
>QMPV01000027.1 GCA_003648765.1 Candidatus Aminicenantota bacterium | reverse complement strand
CCTGGCCGGTACTCCGTATTAGCCAGGGAGAGTCTCAATAAATAAATAAATAAATAAATAAATAAATAAATAAGATAATAGAAAGGGGTGGTAAATTTGAACCCACTGACCAGAAACTTCTTCCCCGAGGTGGCTTTCCTTTAGGTCAAAGGTGCTAGGTGAAGACCTGGCCCCAATTCAAGCGATATGATGGCCTTTGGATTAAGGGGTAGTTATCGGAAATGCTCGGGGGATAAATTGAAATCCTCAAAAGGTTATGATATTCTTTTGGGCTGGAGGTCCATGGGATGGATGAAGGCCGATTAAAGGAACTTCTTCTGGCTGAGAGTGAAGAATTCCGCCGGGCCTACGAAGAACATCGGCGCCTGGAGGAAGAGTTAAAGAAACTCGTCCAGAAGGAGTATCTTACTCCTGAGGAAGAAGTCAAAGAAAAACAATTGAAGAAAAGAAAATTGGCTCTTAAAGACCAAATGTATTTAATGATGGAAGATTACCGCAAACGAATCCTACCCCGCTAGCCAAAAGGATAAAAGAAGTAAGAGATTATCAAATTTACCCATGAAAAAATTACGGGTGGCCCTGGTAGGCACAGATTCATTACGGGGCAAAGAAATAAAAAGCGTCCTGGAACAGAAACATTTTCCCCTGGCGGTTATGGAGTTTTATGACCCTGAGGTTAAAGAAGAATACAGCAAACTGACTGAATTTGCCGGGGAACCCAAAGTCATCCATCATCTTGAGGAGAAATACCTGGAAGGCCTGGATCTGGTCTTCCTGGCGTCTGCCCGCGAAGTGAACGCCCGGGTAGCCCGGCGAACCAAAGACCTTAAGTGCCGTCTGCTGGATGTTAATGAGACTTTTAACGATAATCCCCGCGTGCCCTTGATTGTCGCCGGAATTAACGACCACCTTCTGGGTGAGGAAATTACTCTGGTGGCCAATCCTCATCCGGTGACTATTTTTCTGGCTCATGTCCTTCATTTGCTTTCGGCCAGAAATAAAATAAAAAAGGCCGTCTGTTTTGTGCTTCAGCCGGCTTCCGCTTACGATGAGTCAGGCATGGATGAATTAGCCCATCAAAGCATTTCCCTGCTTAGTTTTGAAACACCTACCCGCAAAGTTTTCCCGACCCAGGTGGCTTTTAATCTTATCTCTTGTTTCGAGGAAGTCGATAATTTCGGCTTTTCCCCGGTGGAACGGCGGATAATTAAGGAAGTCAAGAGAGTGCTGGACAAGCCCCGGCTGCCTTTATTTATTTCCCTAGTCCAGGCCCCTGTGTTTCATACTTACTCCCTGATGACCTATCTTGAGTGTGAGCGGGAGATGGAAATCGGCGAAATAGAACAGATTTTTATTAAGTCTCCCTATTTTAAAGTAGTCAAACCTGAGCCTTCCCAGCCGGTTTCAGCCATCACTGTGGCCGGTCAGGATGAAATTTTTATCGGCCAGATCAAGAAGGAACCCGAGTTCCCCCGTCATTTTTGGTTGTGGATGGTGGCTGATAATTTGACCCGGGGTTCGGCTTTGAATGCCTATGAAGTGGCTCTGAAGTGGTTTGAAGCGACCGGCCGAGCTGAGAAAGAGTAATGAAAGAAATATTCCAGCTCCTTAAATTAACCCTGGAAGAGAAGAAGAGACTTTCCTTTACTTTCCTTTGTACCGTATTTGTGGCCTTTTTTACCTATGTTTTTGTCAATTTGGTCCAACCGATTATTGATGAAATGTTCCGGGTGGCGCCCGGGCAGCCGCTGAAAAAAACCAGCTTGATGCGGGTGATTTTCAACTGGTTTCACATTGATCAGGAGAAAATCGTCTGGTTCCTGCCCCTTCTTTTAGTATTTGTGATTATGGGCAAGGGAATCTTTACTTTTCTTTCTTCCTTTTTTATGAAATCCATTGGTTTGAGAATTGTCAGGAAAATTCGCAATCAACTCTATGAACATTTGATTTACCAATCCGCCTATTATTTCGACCACCATCCCACCGGAGAGTTAATGTCCCGCTTGACCAATGATGTGGAGAAGCTCCAGGAGGCTGTCTCCGGGAGCATGGCCGATTTTGTCCAGGAGATTTTGGTCCTGGTGGCTCTCCTGGTTTATATTTTCATCACCGATTGGCGCTTGGCTTTGGCTTCTTTTATTATTGCGCCTCTGGCGGTGATTCCCCTGGTGGTTTTCAGCCGGTTGCTAAAGAAGAGCAGTCTGGATAATCAGCAAAAAATGGCCAAGATCTATGAATTGCTTTTTGAGACCATCACCGGTCATAAAATAGTTAAAGCTTTTACCATGGAGAAATTTGAGATAAAGAAATTTTTCCGGGCCACCTTGGATTATCTTCGCTCCGGACTCCGGCTGGCCTGGGTGGGGTCACTTTCATCGCCTTTCATGGAATTTTTGGGCGGCATTGTCGGTGCTTTCATTCTTTTTGTCGGCACTACCCGGATCGCCCAAGGTCATATTAGCCCGGGCGACTTCGGTTCCTTTGTGGTGGCTATTTTCTACTCTTATACGCCTATTAAGAGATTGAGTCGGGCCAATAATGTGATTCAGCAGGGGGTGGCCAGTTTTCAGCGGATTCAGGAAGTGCTCCAGACCCAGCATAAGATTACCGATCATCCCCAAGCTTATCCTCTGCCGCCGGTGAAAGGCCATGTCAGTTTCCGCCATGTTTCTTTCAGCTACGATAAATCGCGGCCGATTCTTGAAGATATTACTTTTGATGTTTACCCAGCTGAAACGGTGGCTCTGGTGGGCCTGAGTGGAGCGGGAAAAACCACCATTATTAATTTGCTTTCTCGATTTTATGAGCCCACCTCGGGTCAAATTATGATCGATGGGATTGATATTAAGGAAGTCTCCATTGCCTCTTTACGGGCCCAGATAGGCTTGGTCACTCAGGAAATTATTCTTTTCAATGATACAGTCCGGAATAATATAGCTTATGGTTTAGGAGATGTTCCCGAGGACCGAGTGATTGCTGCGGCTAAAGCAGCCATGGCGCACGATTTTATTGTCAAATTGCCTCAAGGCTATGATACTCCTATCGGCGAGAAGGGAGCTTTTCTATCCATTGGTCAACGACAACGGATTGCTATTGCCCGGGCTTTGTTGAAGAATCCCCCAATTCTTATTCTGGATGAAGCCACTTCGCATCTTGACTCTGAATCAGAACACTTAATCCAGAAAGCCTTAGAAAATGTGATGAAAGATAGGACCACTATTGTTATTGCTCATCGCTTGTCCACTGTTCGGAACGCTTCGCGAATTATTGTGCTCGACAACGGTCGGATTGTGGAGACGGGTACTCACGAAGAATTAATTAAAAAAGATGGCATTTATCATAAGCTTTATGAACTTCAATTTCTTGAGAGTAAGGAGGAGAATAATTGATTCGGAGTATGACTGGTTTCGCTGAAAAGAAATTCTCTGGGCCCTCGTTTTCTCTGAAATTTACTATAAGAACTTTGAATCATCGGTTTTTTGATTGGTCTTATCGGGGGGAATATATCGGGGAGATTGAAAATATACTCAGATCTCTCTGTCAGACGAAAATATACCGGGGTCGGGTGGAAGTCGGTCTTGACCTGGAACTGTATTCACCAGAAAGCTGGGAAGTGCGGCTTAATGTTCCGCTGGCTCAGCAGATTATGCGGGCCATGGAAGATCTTTCCCAAAGGTTGGGGAGAGATGTTCATCTTTCGGCCGACCGCCTAATTAGTCTGCCCTTTATTCTCCATATTCAAAGGAAGAATTTTAGTTCAAAAGAGATTGAATTTTTTAAAAGATGCTTCCTCCAAGTTTTAAATGAAGTGGTTAAAGACCGTGAAAGGGAGGGTCGGGAAATAAAAAAGGAGATTCGACGGATTACCCGGGAGATTCAGAAAGGGGTTAATCGACTGGAAAAATTAAAAAAGAGGCAGCCCCGCCTCTTGCGAGAGAGATTGGAGTCGAGACTTAAAGAGCTAGGCGAGGAGATTGACTTGGCTGAAGAGAAAGTAGTTGAAGAGACAGCTTTTATTGTTCAGAAATATGATTTGACTGAGGAAATTGCCCGATTGAGATTTCATCTGGAGTATTTGAAAGAATTACTGGCTTCGCGGGATAAACTCCCTGTAGGCAAAAAATTGGATTTTATTGCTCAGGAACTTTATCGGGAAGCCAACACCATTAGCTCCAAGTCACAGGATATTTCTATAACCCGGGAGAGCCTGGCTATAAAACATGCTGTGGAAAGCCTTCGGCAACAAGTTCAAAATATTGAATAAATCTTTCTGAATTCTCGGCTGACTAGGTTATAATATAAATAGAGAGAGCGAGGCATGCGAGATACATCTTTATTTATTATTAGTGGTCCTTCGGGTGTTGGGAAGTCGACCCTGGTCCGCCAGGTCCTGGCTGATCTGGAAGGACTGGAGTTTTCCGTCTCTCACACCACCCGTCCGAAACGTTCGGGTGAAATTGAAGGACAGGATTATTATTTTATTGACCAAAATGAGTTTGAGACCATGATTCGAGAAGACCGTTTCATCGAGTGGGCAGTAGTTCATGGCCACTACTATGGCACAAGCAAAAGGGAAATTGAAAAGAAAGCGGCTCTGGGCGATGTTATTCTGGACATAGATGTTCAGGGGGCGCAACAAATAAAAGACAAAATGAAACGAGGCATCTTTATCTTTATTTTCCCCCCTTCATTTGAGGAGTTAAAGAAAAGGTTATATAAAAGAGGGGAAAGCGAAGCCGCTCTCAGAAAACGCCTGGAAACGGCTCGAAAAGAGCTTCGTTTTTATTCCCAGTTTGATTATTTAATTATCAATGACCAGCTGGAGAAGGCTGTCACCGAACTTAAGGCGGTTATTTTAGCCACTCGTTGTACTCTTGAAAAGCAGACCAAAAACATTCTGCCGATTCTCCAGAGTTTTCTGGATGAGTTTTAGTTTGGCCGGATTAGAAGAGATATGGACAAGAAAACAATAGCTTTAGGGGTTTCCTCTTCAGTCAGCTTATATAAAGCCTGCGAAATAATCCGGTTATTCCAGAAAAAAAATATAGCGGTCCAGGTGATTATGACGGCCAACGCCGCTAAGTTGATTTCTCCCCAACTTTTCTCTTCTCTCTCCGGCCGACCCGCTTTGGTTGATTTATTTTCTTCACCTAAACCCGAGAAAATTGAGCATATTGCACTGACGAAAGAAATTGTCCTCTTGCTTATTGCTCCCGCTACGGCCAACGTTATTGGGAAAATGGCCGCTGGTATTGCCGACGATTTCTTGAGTACTTTTTATTTGGCTGTTCGTTCACCGGTAGTAGTGGCTCCGGCTATGAATGAAGCCATGTATCTTCATCCTCAGGTCCAGGAGAATCTCCGGCAATTAAAGACAAGAGGCGTTGTTGTTATTGAGCCAGAGCGGGGGGAATTGGCTTGCGGTGAGGAAGGTTGGGGTAAGCTAGCTTCCCCGGAAAAGATAGTTGATGTCTGCCTGGAGATTATCCATCAGAGCCGGTCTCTTCGAGGAGTAAAAGTGCTGGTTACGGCTGGCCCGACCCGGGAATATTTAGATACCGTTCGCTTTATTTCCAATCCTTCTTCAGGGAAAATGGGCTATGCCCTGGCTGAAGAGGCTGCCCAGAGAGGGGCGGATGTTTTTCTGGTCTCTGGCCCCACCTCTCTTACTCCTCCGGCAGGAGTAAAGCTTATTTCAGTGGAATCGACTCGAGCCATGGCCCGAGAGGTTGAGAAAATTTTTCCTCAGGTAGACGTGGTGGTAGCAGCGGCTGCGGTGGTGGATTATGAATTTCCTCGAAAATTTGACCATAAATTAAAAAAAGAGAGGGGGCCTCTTCAACTAGAATTGAGGCCAACTATTGATATTCTGGCGGAGTTGGGCCAAAAGAAAGATCAAAAAATTCTGGTGGGTTTTGCCGCTGAGTCAGAGGAAGTTGTGGCCAACGCCCGGAAAAAATTAAAGAAGAAAAATTTAGATTTAATGGTGGCCAATGATGTCCGCCGGCAGGATATTGGTTTCGCAACTGATTTTAATGAAATTACCCTGGTTTATCCTGATGGTCAGCTGGAAGAAATTGGGAAAGCCACCAAAAAAGAAATAAGTCGGATTATTTGGGAGAGAATTGAGCAAATCATTAAAAAAAGGAAGATTATCCCCTCAGCTTAAAGAGTGCTTGGAATTTTACCAGGAACTAGGGGCTGAGTTTATTTTTCAGCGTGGACATTCTGATGAGAATCAAATGGATGATGAAGAGATTAGATTTCTTTCATTAGAAGAGGAAATTAGATCTTGTCAGCGGTGCGACTTGGCCCGGACTCGTACTCATGCAGTGCCTGGCGAAGGGAATAGAAAAGCTGAGCTTCTTTTTGTGGGTGAAGCACCGGGTCGAGATGAGGACCTCCAGGGACGTCCCTTCGTGGGCCGGGCAGGAGCTCTCTTGACCAAAATAATAAAAGCAATGAACTTCTCCCGGGAGGAAGTTTATATTACAAATGTCGTTAAATGTCGTCCCCCTCATAACCGTACTCCTACTCGCAAGGAAATAATGAGTTGTTATCCTTATCTGCTGGAACAAATTGAACTGATTAAACCCAAGGTTATTGTCGCCTTGGGGGGTGTGGCTGCAAAGTTTTTTATTCCTGAGGCTCCGGGTATTATGAAAATCAGAGGCAAATGGCATGAGTTTCAGGGAATTGCGGTTATGCCAACTTTTCACCCCTCTTATTTAATCCGGAATGAGAGAGACCGGGAAAGAAAGAGAATGGTTTGGGAAGATATGCAGAAAGTGATGGAACGTTTAGGACGCAAATGACTCCTTGTGCTGAAGTAGCTCTTTCACTGCCGATTTATTCAACTTTTACTTATAAAATTCCACCTGAGTTCCAGACAGTAGTTAAGCCAGGAATGGCCGTAGTTGTGCCTTTTAGAGGAAGAAAAATTTCTGGTGTGGTAGTTGAACTGAGAGTGAGGCCGGTCAAGAAAAATATTCGGCTGAAAAATATTGAAGAGGTAATTTATCCAGAATTTTACTTGTCCCAGAATTTTCTTTCTTTTACTTACCGATTAGCAGAAGATTATTTCCTTCCCTGGGGAGAAATTCTGACGGCTGCTTTTCCTAGACTATTAACCAGAGTTCACCAGAAAAGAGTCAAGTTGACTGAAGAAGGTCGGAAATTATTAGAAGAAAAGACAGCTCGTCTAAACTCTAAAGAGAGAAGGATTTTAAATTTCATTGGTAATAAAAACTACACTCTGACGTATTTGAAGAGAAAGATAAAAGAAAGAGATGTGATCACCATTATCTCTCGATTGGAAAAGAAAAAGTTGGTAGAAATTTCGGTTTCCAAACTTAATATTCCCTCGTGTCGGCCAGATTCTTCATCGCCCCCAGGGGCTCAATTGGAAATCCCTTTTGGTTATGACGATAATATTGTTTCATCACTAAAGAGAATTCTAGATGGAATTAAAGAGTCAAAATTTTGTCAATTTTATCTTCATGGTACAGATGAATGGCGCCAGGTAATTTATTTTGCTCTTGTAGAAAAAGTGATTGAAGCAGGAGGTCAGACATTACTCTTGGTCCCGGAAATTTTGTCAAGTAGTCCTCTAGTGGCCCAAATGGTCAGAAGATGGGGAGAAAAAGCTGTTTTCTACCACAGTCGCTTAACACCTCGATCTTTGTGGTCAGCCTGGCGAGAGGTAGTAGCAGGTAAGGTTAAGATTGTGGTTGGAACCCGCTCAGCTCTATTTTTACCATTGCCCTTATTAAAACTTATTATTGTTGATAACGAGGCTGATGCTTCGTATTATCAGCTCGAAACACCTCGGTATGATAGTCGGGAAGGAGCATTTCTTAGGGCTAAAGAAGAAAATATTTGCTTGTTATGGGGTAGCACGGCCCCCCGGGTAGAAACTTATTTTAAGTGTTCTTCACCAGGAGTAGTTATTCAGGAGAAAAACAGCGCATCTCCTGGAAAAATAATTATTGATGAATTTTCTTCTTCTAATCAATTATTTTCGAACCGCTTGAAAAAAAAATTGCAAAACGCTTTTGTCCAAGGGAGACAATTTCTACTCTTTTTCAACCGCCTGGGACGTTCGGCCATGTATTTTTGTCCCCGATGTCAACAGGTAATGCATTGTCCTGAATGTGGGGGACGATTAACTCGCTCTTCTCGAGGGAAGAAGATCGTTTGTTCTTCTGGTCACACTTTTCCTGCGCCTCTCCGCCAATGTTTTCAATGTGGCGCCCCCCTGATTGAGTACAAAGGTTGGGGGATTGACCAGGTAGCTCAGGAATTGCAGTTTTTATTACCTGGAATTAAGATAGGGATTGTTAGTTCAGAAACAATTCGAACAAAAGCCAGTTTAACCACTGTTTTGACTAGGTTTAAAAAGCAGAAGATTCAGGCCCTTATTGGCACAGAGATGCTCCTCCATCAATCTCTCCCCAATTTGCTAGAGCTGGTAGTAGCTCTCCGCCCCGAAATAACCTTGGGCTTACCCGATTTTGAGGCAGCTCAGAAGATGTATCAGAGTTTAGCAAAATTAAGAAGGTATTTAGTCCCTGGCCAAAAAAGTGAGTTCTGGATTCAAACAGCTTTGCCCGATCATCATGTTTTTCAGTCCTTATTAAAGGAAGATTATCAATATTTTTATAATAAAGAGATAAGTTATCGTCAGGCCATGAAGCTTCCACCTTTTTTTAAAGTAGTTCAGGTTTTCTTCTCGGGTAGAAATATGTCTAGATTAGGCCAGGAAATGAGGGCATTATTGAATTTTCTAAAGAAATTGAAAGGGCTTGAATGGAGAGGTCCTCGCCTTACTTATCACCCTCAAAATCAGCGAGTAAAAGGAATTCAACTTTTATTAAAAATACCTTTTTCAGAAAAGGAGAATTTTTCTCAACTGAAAAAATATTTTCTTACCAAGAAATTTTCACCCTGGGTAAAAATTCAGGGTTAATCCTGGTTTTAGTCTGACCCTTTTTCCAGACGGATGGAAATGTCTCGGTAAACAATTTCATCCGCAGTTTGTCCGGCATTTTCTAAAAAGACTCGAATTTGGACCCACTCCCATTCACCGGGCAACTCGCTTTTCGTCGGGCCGATATAGGTCACTTGAGCTAAACCATTATTGTCAGTTTCCGTGGAGATTTTCCTCTTTCCGTTTTCAAATTCACCGCGGCCGGATAATATTTTTACATGAATGGGAGCTCCGTAAAGAGGGACTCCATTAACTAACTTAACTTCAGCAGTAATGATACTTTCGGGCTTTTCTGAGGTACACCAGAGAACATTGGGATTAGCATAAGCAGTGAAAGTGAACTCCAGTAAATCTCGAATAAGATAAATGGGTACTTTCTCCACAATGTATTCTTTGCCTGAGCCGGCTACGATAGCGTAAATATAAATTTGTTCATTAGAGGTTAATTCTTGGGCTAGTGGACCGTAATAAACGACACTGGCTTCTCCACTGGAGTTGGTCACTGCTGAAGCTGATGAATCTTTACCGTTAAAGAACCCATAGTAAACTGAAAGTCCTTGAGCATCTCTGATTTCAAAATATATAGTTCGGCCAGATAAAGGAGTTCCGTCATACTTTTGGAGAACAGCAGTAATGTTCGCTGTTTGACGGTTTAAGCCGGCAAAAAGGACATTGGTACTGGTAGTAAGTTTGAGTAACACAGCCAGAGTAGAAGGTCCCACAGGAGATGGCTCTTCTACTGCACTTCTTTTGCAGGAAGATGTAATGGCTAAAAGGAATGAAAGGCCAATAATTAGAATTAATGTCTTTTTCACTTTCATGGTTCTTTCCTTATTGATCAATGTAATTGGCAAAAACGATAGTTAAATAACCAGTTGCTTTCACTTTGCGATTGGCCATATCGTGCCCGTAAAAATCAATTTTAGCAGTGACATTCAGCGTTCCTTCAGCGCGGCCTTCCTGCAAATTGACCAGCGGTGGTTCAAGCTTGGCGGCAGCTCGGACAATAATAAAATTGACTTCAACACTTTGTCCGACTTCAACTAGAGTGGAAAGAGAACCTTCAAAAGAGTAGGGCACATCAAGACCTTCAGTACTTTTACCATCAGCCCGGATATAGGAAACAACATAGCGAGTTACCTGAATGCTATTGTAGTGAGAAGCGCCAAGCGAAGCGTCGGGTTGCAGGAGTTGAGCGGTGAGAGTAGCTTTAGCTGTGTCAGGGGTAACATAGGTACTTCCGGTGTCTTTATCTACCTTTATTACATCAGATTGAAGGAAATTTGTTTCATTGCCTTCAATATCGTAACCGGTAATATTGGAGACAATGAGCATGCTGGCGGATTGAGTTTCGTCTTCAATTGGATTACAGGAAGTGAAGTAAAAACTAAGTGAAAGGATGGCCAGGATTGTGATTGTCGTTCTTATCATCTTCATTTTCATTTTTTCCATCCTATCATTGTTATTTAATTATTCTGGGAGTTATAAAAATCAATAATTCTCGATTCTGCTTTGTTCGAGCAAAAGACCGGAAGAGATTTCCCAGAATCGGAATTTTATGGAAAAAGGGAACTCTTTCCCTAGTGATTGAGTCTTCAGTGCGGTAAATTCCTCCGATGACGGCTGTTCCTCCGTCGGGCACCATTACAGTAGTTTTGGCACTTTGAGTGATGATAGGTGGAATACCGTTGACCAAGTTAGCAAAGTCAGCCGCATTGTTTTGAATTTCTATATACATAATAATCGTGCCTTCAGCTGTAATCTGCGGAGTAGCTTTGAGTTCCAAGGCGGCGTTGACATACCGGGTAGTGACCGTAAAGTTGGCCACAGTCTGAACCGGGATCTGGCGTCCCTGAATGATTTCAGCTTCTTGGTTGTTTTGGGTGGTGACAGTTGGAGTGGAGATTATTCGTCCTGAACCAGATGTTTCCAAGGCAGAAAGAGCCATATCCAACCGAAAAGTGTCAAGGACATTACCTAAAGAGAGACCTATAGCTGTAGAAAATGCTGGAGCAGGGAGGTTAATGGCATAACCACCCAGAGGTCCTCCGATTCCTTTGGTGACAATCCCTTGAGGGATCATGGCCCCATCTAGTAAAACTTTATTGGGGAATTGGAGAGAAGTCTGGTTGCCGTAGAAAGGATCAGATATACCTCTCCAGCCCCACTGAATACCTAGGTTACGAATGAAAGTAGAGGTGGCTTCCACAATTCGGGCCTCAATGGCCACTTGAGGAGTGGGTGTGTCAAAAACAGAAATTAGTTTTTCAATCAAGTCCATTCTGTCTTTAACATCGGTCACAATGAGGGTATTGGTGCGGTTGTCAATAATTATTTCTCCCCGTTCGGAAAGTTTTGTACTGAGCAGCGATTGGACATCAGCGGCTTTAGAATAAGAAAGAGTGAAAGTTTTAACAATCAATGGTCCAGCCAATTCTTTGCTCTCGGCTAGTTTTTGGGCTTGTTTTTGTTCTTCAGTGAGAACGTCGATGGGAGCAATGCGGAGGACGTTGCCTTCAATAATTTTGCCCATTTTGTTTATTTTCAGGATAAGATCGAGGGCTTGATCCCAAGGCACGTCTTCTAGATCTACAGTTACCGAACCCCTTACTCCAGGGTCAAAGACCACGTTAAGACCAGCGAAATCAGCTAAATAAAGAACCACATCTCTCAAATCAGCATCTTTAAATTTAAGACTAATAATTTCGCCTGAATATTTCTTTTGGGTTTGAGCTATGGTTTTTGGACGAAATTGACTTTCTTGGGGAGAGGAAGTAACCGGAGATTTTCTGGGAGAAGTTGTAACCTTTTTTGTGGGTTCGGGAGAGGTGGAGGTAGCTTTAGGGGGAGGAGAAGTTTTGGGTGGACTTGGGGGAGCGATTATTTTCTGTGGAGGAGGGGAAGAGAGGTTTTTGGTTGCTTTCTTCTTAAGAGGTTGTTTCTGGAGAGAGGGGACAAGGGGCAAAGCTTGGCTTTTATAAAAAGCAATGGTAAGGCCATTTTCATCGGTGTCCAGAGTGTAAAATCGGGGACTTTCCAGATCGAACACCAGACGGGAAATTGTGTATGGATTATTAACCTGAAATTGAGCTGCTCTGATTTTCTTTAAGCCGTATTTGTTCACGGCGATATTAAGAGGAGGATGGGTTAAGTAGGTATTATAAAGATCTACCACTAACCGGAGTGGCTTATCTAGAGCAAATACATAAGGAAGAGTTTGGCCAGAGATACTGGCACGAATTACTAATCTTTCGCTTTCTTCCTGAATGGATAGATTCTGAAAAGAGGCGAGGTTTTGATTTTCTTGAAGGGTTATTTTTTTCTGGATTTCTTCCAGATTAAGCTGCGCGTTTAAATTGAGCAACTCAATAATTGTTTTATCCTTCTCTTTGATGATGGTATAGGGGACTTTCTGAGTAAGGTCAATGAACAGTCTGAATTCTCCATTGGATTCTTTTTTCCAAGAGATGTTTTTGATAACCCCCTTTCTGTTTTTCAGAGGGGGTGGAGCAGGTACATTTTTGACTCGGGGTAGATTAACGACTAAAGTTGATGGCAGTCTTTCGTCAAAAAAAGTTTGGTTAATGGGCAGAGGAGAGTTAGTGGTAAGAATCACTTTGGTACTTGTGGTGGCTGGGAGTATATCGATATTCGTAAGTTGAATTGTGGGTTCTAAGTTGGTGTTTGATCCGTAAAGTAGAGCCATCACGCACAAAAGAGAGAGAAGTGGCAAATATTTTTTCTTTTTCATGTTTATCTCTCCTCAGGATTGATTTCTTTGGTTATGTCTTTTGGTCTCATGAGAGGTATTCCTCGTTCTTTTAATTTTCTGAAGACGACTTTGTTGGCCGAGATAGAAAGGACAAAGCCGTCGGCAAATCTATCCCCAACTTTAACTGAGTAGGGGAAGCCTTGGGGACCATTGATGATGGCTGTGAAGCGACCTTTTGCTTTGACAATACCGATGAGAATTATATCGTCAATTGACATATCTAAAGGTCCCCGCACTGTCTTGGCCTTTATTTCTCGTCCGGCTAACAAGTCTCGGAAAGGATCGCGGCGACCCGCGGGATCGTAAAGAGGCTTACCTGGGGTAACTTCAAGTTGAAGCTTTTTTGTCTCTTTTGGGGGAGATTGATTCTTTTCTTGGGTCTGCAAAGCGAGAACCGCTAAGCCCATTAGAGAAAGGGACAAAAAAAGAATTAATGTTTTCTTAACCAATGAAAAAGGGAGTTTTTGTCTCATCATTTTTTCCTCCCTTGGGCAGGAGGTTCTTGGGTGGGAGCGGGCTCCCGGAAAATATAGGTTTTAGCAATAAAATTAGCAGAAATAGTCAAACCGCTGGTTTGTTGTCGGAGGGATTTTATCCGAAAGGAATCAATAGTGAAAAGACGGGCAAAACGACTAAGTCGGTCAAAGAATATCCCAAGATTATGGTAATTTCCGGTGATTTCAATAGAAATGGGTTGTTCAACAAAGAACTCCTGAGGGATTTCTCTTTGAGGAATGAATTTTATAATATTTAATCGAGAGTCATAAGCAAGTTGTTGGATCCGCCGGAGTATGTTGAAAATCTCTTTTTTCTCTGGGATAATTTGCTCTAATTCTTTGAGGGTGCTGTTTAATTGAGCTAATTCTTTTTCTATTTTGTCTAGCTGTTTTTTCTTAGCCTTTAGTCTCATAACTTCCTGCTCGACTTGCATGCGGGTAGCTCTTGTATCCTCGATCTCTCTGGTTTTAGGTTTGAAATAGAAAAGAAAGGCTAACAAAAAAATAATGACCGCCACTGCTAAATGTCCATACCAGGGCCAGTCTTTCATTTTTTCTCCCCTTTCTGGTTTTCTTCTCCCTGTAGAACTGGACCCGGGAGGGTGTAATTTAAGGTTAAAGAAAATTCCATAAACCTGTCAGTTTGGGTGTGGCCTTGAGTGGAAGAAATCAATTCCACGTTGTGAAAATAGGGACTTTTTTCCAGGTTGTCAATGTAATCGGCAATTAAATTATTGGAGAGAGCTCGTCCTTTAATTTCAATTTCCACTCCCTTGCAATTAAGCTCGGTTAACCAGACCCAATCGGGAATGTTTTTGCTGATCTCATCCATAATTCTGACTGACCTGTCTTGAACAGATTTAAGAGAATTAATCAGAGTGATTTTTCTTTCCAGAATATTTTTTTGATTTTCCAATTCCTGAAGTTTAGTTTCAACATCTTTCAAGCTTTGTTTTTCTTGTTGAGCTTTTTCGAGGAGATTTTGTTCACGGGAGAGGGTGGTTTTCTGATGAAAGAAAAGAGCCACGCAGGCAACAACTAGAAGTAGATAAATTAAGGGGTAATAGGCCATTTTCTTTCTTTCCCTGAGTTCTGGGGGACCAACTGTAGGAACCTCCCGGATTTCTTTTTTTTCCGGTTTTAATAAGTTTATCCTGATCATGGTTATTTCCCCATTTTCCTTGTAGCTAGGCCGGTAGCCACGGCAAAGGCCGGGGCTATATCTTCGGCAAACATTGGGTCAAGTTTTTTATCATCGAAGAATATCCGACGGAAAGGATTAAAGAGTTCCGTTTTGATAGCGAAACGTTGTTCAAATTGGTTAACCAGATTAGACAATTTAGCTAAGCCGCCAGCTAAAAGAATTATTTCTATTTTCTTCTCTTCTTTTTCTACAGCTTCATAAAAAGAGAATGTTTTTTCAATTTCATCCAGTAAATTTTGAATATTGGTATTAAGGGCTGTCTGGATCTGTTCAGGAGGTACATCTTTTACTGGTAAATCTTTTAAGAGTTTTTCAGCATCCTCAAGGCTGATGTTGAGGTCTTTACTCAGGTTTTCAGCAATAAAAGCCCCTCCGAGAGCTAGGTCGCGAAAGAGTTGAGGGATGCCTTTGGCGATAATCAAGACATTAGTGATGTTGGCTCCCAAATTGACAATAACCACATTTTTTTCTTTAAAGTATTCGGGATAGTTAATTTCAAATGAATTTTGGAGGGCAAAAACATCCACTTCTATGGCTTCTAAATTCTTTTTAGCTTGAATTACGGCATTACTATAATTGGATATTTTATCCTTTTTAGCCGCTACCAGAAGAATGTCTAATGTTTTTTCCCCGGTTTCATAAGGAGGTTTGATAATGGCATAGTCTACATTGGTTTCTTCGTAGGGATAAGGGATATTGTGTTTGGCTTCCCAGATGATTGACTCGGCTAGTTCTTCAGTTTCCATCGAGGGGAGAGAGATTTTTTTAATAATTACTGAGTTGCCCGATATGGAAATAACGACATTTTTATTGGCTATCTTGTTCTCGTCGAAGACCATCTTGATAGTTTCCGCTACAGCTGCGGAGTCAATTATTGTTCCTTCCACAATGGCATCATGAGGAAGAACTTCGTAGCCGATTTTTTTGACTTCAAAAAGTTCTTCTCCTTCTTTTCTTTTAGGTTTTAATTCAATGGCTTTAATGGCATAGGAGCCAACATCTAAACCAACTAAGAGTTTGTCTTTTTTAAGACCAATCACTGCCTTCCCTTTTCATTTGGACTTAGAAGAGAGTTTAAATTTCTCTCTTAATCTTTTTTCGACAATTTCAGGTACGAGACCGGTTAAACAGCCGCCTAACATACAGACTTCTTTAACCAGTCTCGAACTGAGAAATGAATATTTAACGTTAGGCATCATAAAAAGTGTTTCTATTTCTGGATCAAGTTTTCGGTTCATTAAGGCCATCTGGAATTCGTATTCGAAATCAGAGATAGCCCGCAATCCCCTCATCACCACGTGAGCTTTGTTTTTTCGGGCGAAATCAACCAAGAGACCATGAAATGATTTCACTTCCACCTTTTCTTCTTTAGCGAAAATTTCTTTTATCATCTCTACTCTTTCTTTAGTCGAGAAAAGAGGGGTTTTTTTGGGATTTTCCAGAACAGCAATAAGAATTTTGTCGAAAATTTTCAACCCCCTTAAAATAATGTCAACATGACCGTTAGTAATCGGATCGAACGAACCCGGATAAACAGCTTTCTTTTTCACCCGCCATTATCTGATAACTAATTTTTAGTTTTACTTAACAAAAAAACAAAAAAAAGTCAAATTAAAAATTAATTAAAATTAATTATATCAAGAAAAAGGAAGTAATCTTCTTTCATTTTTTATTATATTGCTGGTTATGGTAGAATGAAATTGATGTCATTCCTCCAATCTTTTCGGCATTCTGGGAAAATTGGGGGCTGGGGCTTAATTTTTTTTAATTTAATTTTATTTTTAGGGTGGGGGGAGGTTTACCCAGATCAGTTAGATAAGTATGCCCAAAGACGACTAGAAATGGTTGAAACTCAAATAAAAGCCAGAGGGATAAAAGATAAGGCTGTTCTAGAGGCAATGAGAAAAGTGCCTCGTCACTTATTTGTGGATCGTAAGTATTGGGAGGAAGCTTATAATGATTATCCCTTACCCCTTGCTGAGGGACAGACGATTTCTCAGCCTTATATTGTGGCTCTGATGACCGAATGTCTTGGTTTGAAAAAAGGGGATAAGGTTCTTGAGATTGGCACTGGTTCAGGTTATCAAGCGGCTGTTTTGGCGGAAATTACCCCTCAAGTTTATACCATAGAAATACGGAGGAATTTAGTGGAAAGGGCGACTGGAATTCTCCGGAAGTTGGGATATCATCAGGTTAAAGTTAAATGGGGAGATGGTTATTTTGGCTGGGCAGAGTATGCTCCCTATGATGCAATTATTGTGACTTGTGCAGCTAATCATGTGCCTCCTCCTTTGATGAAACAATTGAAAATCGGTGGACGCTTAGTTATTCCTTTGGGCAGCACGCTTTATTTTCAGACTTTAACTTTGATTACTAAGACAGCCACCAAACCTAAGGTCAAACATATCTTAGGAGTTCGTTTTGTGCCAATGGTGGGAGAAATTCAGAAGAAAGGCCGCCCCTAGATACCCCATTCCTCCAAGAAACCAAACTCCTCGATAGCCAATAAAGAAAGCCAGAAAGATGGCTAGGATAGAGTTTATTACTGAAGAGAAAGAATTGACCGCCCAGGCCCAGGCTATTTTTTGGGGAGAAAAATTCTTTAACTGATGGATGCCTAAAGGAAAGGGGAGGCCCATAAAAAAGCCTAGAGGAAAGAGAGTTATCCCCGCCAGACAGAATTTAATAATTGGTGCGAGGTGGATGCCTTGAGAAAAAAGAAGTTTTATCCAAAATAAATAGGAGAACTCGAGGAGACTAAGCCCAAAGAGCATTTTTTGAGGGCTTAATTTCGGCCATTTTCGTTCAATTTTTAAAGAAAAGAAACTACCTATGCCAGTAGAGATAAGGAGCATAAAAAGGATGGCAGCTAGGGAATAAACTGGGTGTTCTAGAAAGAGAATGAATTTTTGGATGGCTGTGATTTCAATAAACATAAAGGACATCCCAATTAAGTAAAAGTAACCGAAAACATGGCTTGTTCTTAAATTGGATTTTCGAGAGGATGAAAATAAAAAGGGCAAGAGAATAAATAAACCAGCGATAATGGCCGCTTGAAAGAGAGTAAAAGGAACTGCTCCTTCTCCTTCTAGAAAAGGCAGCCATTTTTGGCCGAAGGCTTGATAAGTTTCCTTTAATCTAGACCACTTGAAGAAATTGAAGAAAAAAGGCGAATCATCGGTGGGAGGTTTAAGATTGAAAAGATATTCTTGAAGAAATTTGTCGCGTTGAAAAGAGAGAAGCGATTGGGTATAACGAAAGTAAATTGGCTCAGGGAATTGATTATTCCGGTTGGCCTCTTGAGGACTAATTCCGGGGTAGTAAACTAAGTCGAAAGAATTTTCCTCACTAAAATTTTTAAAGGCATTGATTTCTTTCTTATGAATAGGACTTTTTTTGATGAAAAGAGTTAGAGTTCCCCAGGTTCTTAATAGAAGGAGATGATGTTGGGGAAAGCGGCCGTCAGCTTCTAGGACTTCGATCCATGTAGCTAAAGCTCGGAGTTCTTGGCGAGGAGGAGGTAATAAATAGAAACTTTGGACTATCCATCCGTCAGAGGAAAGTAAATTTAAGTTTTGATGAAAAGCTTCTTGGGTATAAAGATAATTCTCTCGAAAGCCGAAAAGGCCTGTGGCGGCCGCTCCAAATATGTCTGTAAAAGGAAAAATTATCACTTGGAATTGCTTCTTCAATTGGGACAATGCAGCTCGCGGGTGCTTTACCAGGAGTTTTATCCTGGGTTGTTGATAGAGAAAGTTAGAGAAAATTGGGAGATGGCTTTGGAGAAGTTGAATAATTAGAGGATTGTCTTCAATAGCTGTGATAGAGGCTGCCTGATGGAAATAAGCTGAAATAAGGTCCAGACCAGCTCTTGGATTAATCAGGAGGACTTGGGGGAAAGGTTTTATTTTGTAAATAAAAGAATGAGGGAGATGGTCTAAAAAGGCCAAATTTTTTTGTTTTTCGGGGTGACCAGAGAAAAAAGTTATGGCTGAAATTTGCTGCCCGTCAATAGAAATCCCTACTTGAGGGGGCAAGGGGTTTTCGTAAAAGAGAGCAAGTCCCGGGGCATACCTGACTGCTGGAGATTTAATAAGATCTACTCGAGAAAGAGCATTCCATTTTGTGGCTAAGATTCTTGCTCCTGGATGTCTGAGAGCCACTTTTAGGGGTTTATAAGGAGAGAGACGGAATTCTAAAAAGTTAGGTGTCCAGGCCAGTAAAATTAGCCCGAAAATAATACCTAAAGCAGAGCCGATTATGGTAATTTTTTGTTTCTTGGAAATGAAAAAGAAGGTGGCTCCTAAAGGTAACAGAGCCAGGAGTGGAAAAACACCTCTGTCACCTTTTATGGAAAAAAGTCCAAGAGAGAGAAAGGTTCCTAGGGCAGCTCCGCTGAGGTCAGCGAAATAAACGCGAGCGATTGCTTCTGGGAATTGAGCTACAGTAAGAGATATAATTGTTCCGGCAAAGAAAAAGGGAATGGCCAGAAGAAAATAGAGGAGTGGAAAGAGAAAGATTTTCCTCGGTGACCAGGTAAGTTCAATTAAGTCGAAAGAGAGGCCATTACTAATAATAAAACAAACCAAAATGGTAAGAGAATATAACAGGGCAGCTCGACTTCGCCAAAGGTCGTAGTTTTGAAAAAGCCATTTTCTGAAAGAGGCTAGACAACTGCCACTAATTCCGTAACCAAGGAAAGCTATACTTACCACAAGGAAGGCAAAATGATAATTTCGGGTAATGGCGAAATATCGGGAGAGACTGATTTCTAGAGCTAAGGTAGTTGTAGAGATTAGGAATATTCCAAATAATAAAAATGAAGGGCGTTCCCCACGATTCATTGGCCTTGAAGATTAATTATAGCGGTGATTGGGTTGGGATAACAGAAAAAATTGGCTATTTCTCTGGAGGAAATGCTCCCTTGCTTTTATGGAATTCTTATGTTAATTTTGGGAAAAGAGATGATAAAATTCGGCACGTCTGGGTGGCGGGGAATAATGGGGGAGGAATTCACTTTTCAGAATGTGCGGATTGTTGTCCAGGCTATCGCCAATTTCCTGAAGAGAAAATTTCCGGATAGTCGGTTGACGGTCATCATTAATTATGATACCCGGTTTCTTTCGGAAAGATTTGCCCAAGAAGCCGCTAAAATCCTTTCTCATAATCGAATTCACGTCTTGTTTTCAGATAGAGATGCTCCTAGTCAGGCGGAGGCTTTCCAGATAATTAACCGCCGGGCTCAAGGAGGAATTAATTTTACAGCTTCTTTTAATCCGCCTGAATATAATGGATTAAAGTATAATACTCATGAGGGTGCCCCTGCTTTGCCGGAGGAAACCAAAGAGATAGAAAAAGAAGTAGCCAATCTAATTCAAGGATATTCTTTTTGTCCTTATTATCCCGACGAGGGATATATTGAAAAAATTGACCTTCGTCGGGACTATTTATCTTTTATTCAGCAAAAAATTGATTTTGATTTACTCCGATCGTCAGGAATAAAAATTGCTGTTGACTTACTCTTTGGCACCAGTCGGGAATATTTAGATGAGATTCTTGAAGAGAATAAAATTACAGTTGAAGAAATCCATGGTTATATTGACCCTTATTTTGGGGGGATAACTCCTTCCTGTGTAGACGAGAATCTAAATGAATTAAAGTCATTAGTCAAAGAGGGAGGATTTGATTTAGGATTGGCCACAGATGCTGATGGAGACCGGTTTGGCATCGTAGACGAAAAAGGCCATTTTGTTGAACAGAACCTCATTCTGGCTCTTATTTTAGATTATTTGGTAGAAAAAAAGGAGTGGCGAGGAGGAGTAGCTCGATCGGTAGCCACTACTCATCTTCTCGATCGAATTGCCCGCCGTTATAACTTGCCGGTTTATAAAACTCCAGTGGGATTCAAATACATTGCTGATTTATTTTTAAAACAGAAAATAATTTTTGGGGGAGAAGAGAGTGCCTGTTTGACGGTTAAAGATCATCTTCCAGAAAAAGATGGGATTTTAGCGGGATTATTAGTTGCTGAGATTGTCGCTACCTCTGGAAAACCTTTATCGGAGTTAGTAGAAGAATTACACCAAAAATACGGCCGACGAGTCTTTAAGCAGGAGAGTCGACCTATATCTTTGGAAATAGAGAAAAAATTAACTGCTTTAATTGCCTCTCCTCCGGCTGAGTTAGCCGGGAGACAAGTGGAGAAAGTTGTCACGGTAGATGGCCTCAAGCTTGATTTTTCTGGAGATGATTGGGTATTACTCCGTTTGTCAGGCACAGAACCTTTAATTCGCTGCTATGCTGAGGCTGAAGAGGAGACAGAGGTAAATAGGTTAATGAAAGCAGCCTGGGAAAAAGTAGAATAGTTGGATTTAGCATGACCAAGGAAAGAAAAAATAAAAAAGCTATTTGGAAAAAACGTATTTTTTTCAGTTTGACTATTTTCCTTGTTTTGGTGGTTTTTGCTGCTTCTTTTTTTGGTAAACGTGGTTGGCTGGAGATAAGAAAGACTCAGAAGAAAAAGGCAGCTTTACTCCACCAGATAAAGATTATGCAGGAGCGGCGAGACAAATTAATTAAAGAAATTGAGACCCTTAAAAATTACCCTGAAGCTTATGAAAAAGAAGCCAGGGAAAAATTATGGTTAATGAAACCTGGAGAGAAGGTTTTAGTGGAAGAAGGACCATTACCTACTCAGAAGAAAAGGGAGGAGGGAGTATCCTCTAATCAAAAGAAAAATATCAAAAAATATCAATAAGAAACATTACTCTTGACTAAAATCAAGAGAGAAAGAAGGATTATTTTATTTTTCTAAGATAATGAGGAGGGAATTTTTTCTTCTTTGAATTAATTATTACTACGTGCTCCTGACTAATTGAGGAAGGAGGACCTTCAATTTCATCTTTTCGAATAAGTGAAAGTACATATTCATATTTTTTTTGGTTACTAATAGTCCGGTCGACAAATTGCGGCCCAAAATTGTTGAGACTAGGAAAGCCGATGAGACCTGTCTTGCTGATTTCCATGGAATCCAGAGGTAAGCGATGAATTAATTCAAAATGATAATTGGAGTTTACTTTCTCCCGGCGGTAAATATTGATATAGAGAAAATTACTTAAATCATCTAGTTTTTTATTCAATTGCCAAATAATCACATTAGCTGTATGGGGTACGGGCACAAAACCGTCTCTAATTCTATAAACCTGAATTTCCTGTGGCGGAAAGGGTATGAGTTTTATTTCACCAAACCACGATTCAGCCATTAACTGGTATCCTTTTTCACTGGGATGAACCTTATCAGTGGATAACAAGGTAGTCCACCCGCCATCTTCTTCAGGATAATTGTAAAAAATGTTAAAAAAATCGATGAAAGGTACTTTTTCCTGAACGGCCAGATTTCGGATGCGGTCATTCAAAGCGTAGATTCTTTCTCGATAATAGTTTCGTTTCCAACGCCAGTCGTTTCTGGGAATTATGGTTGTAATGATCACATAAACTCCGTATTCCCGGCTTTTCCTGACCATTTCTTTTAAATTAAATTCAGAAGTATCAGTTGAAATTTCCTGGAAAATGATATCGTTGGTTCCTTCCATAAGGAGAAGATATTGGGCTTGGTGTTTATCTAAAACTTCCTCTATTCGGGTGACTCCGTTGACAGTAGTTTCTCCAGGCCAACCCTCATTAATCACGTGTCCTTCTCCATATTGTTGAATGAGCATAGCTTCTAAGCGAGGAATATAACCTATTTCAGGAGCTTCGTGATAATCAATATAGCCATAAGTAATGCTGTTACCAAAACCGATGAAAGAATTGTCATCGAGTTCAGGCTTGACTACTGGAGATGTTTTTTGTTCGGGTGATTCCTGGAGATGATGCTCGGCTACAGAAAGAAGTCTTTCTACAGTAGTAGTTAAAAGAGTATTTTTTTTAAATCCTTGAAGCACTAGACTGATTTGACCGTCTTGAAGAGCAGCCTGAATTTTATGGAAGGGATGGATGCTTTGGAAAAGAATAACAGGATTTATTTTAGATT
>QMPV01000026.1 GCA_003648765.1 Candidatus Aminicenantota bacterium | reverse complement strand
TATCATTAGGGGTTCGTTAGTACCGTCAACCTCAAGTCAAAGAAGAGGAAGGGAGAGGTTGTAATGAATATTGGGGAAAAAGCTTGAGGGAGACTGTCTGAAGTTGGGGAGTTGCCCCGTTACTGGCGGCTAGGATCCGAGTCACTTCTCCCGCCAATTCCAGGCGTAGTTTGGTCTGAAGGAGAATTGTTTGGGGAATTTCAATTTTGAGACGGAGTATTTCTCCAAGAATTATCGGGTGAGCGAGATTAAAAGAGGCTGTCTCGGCACTAATGGTGAAGAGAGTGGTTTTTTCTTCAAACTCACGACCTAAAGCATCTTTTCCCTGGACCAAAGCGGGAAGAGAGAGCTCAAACAGTCGCTCTCTCTTCCTAACTTTGGAGACGCCTTGGATGGAGGGGGAGGTGGATTTATTATGTCCCAACATTTTTCCCTGAAGGAATATTTTGGGGCAAATTCGGCTTGAGAGGCAATAACTCGAGGGGATGAATTGCGGGGTGAAATTTTTAATGATAATCTCATCTTTAGTGGTTAATTGGGTGAGATTTTTTCTCGCCTCACTCCAATAAACGTCCTTTCAACAAGATTATTCTCAGGGAAAGTAAAAGAAAAAAGGGGTTAATCTTTTTCGGGAGCAATGATATATTTACTGCGGAATTTAGTGGATACCCGGCGTCCTCCATCTTGGCTTCGGCTGTTTTCAATAAAAATCACTTCCCCTTTAAGGATAAGTTTCAAAGGTTGGTTATCGGATAATTTAGGTGGCAGATCGATACTGAGTCGGAGGATTTCGCCTAGGGTGACGGGTGTTTTAAGGAAAAACGAAGACCCGTAATGGCTGATATAAATTAAAGAAGTCTTTTCTTTAAAATTTTGGCCGAAGGCGTCTTTACCTTCTACCTCCATAGGCAGAGGCAGATGGAAACCATCAGTAAGTTCGGGGCGGACTGTCCGCTTAGGAGATTGATGATTTTTATTTTTCATGAGCCAGCTTCCTTTTCCATAATGGCGCCCTTAAGATGACATAAAGGTGGACTCATCGTCAATCACCTTTATAGAGGAAATTTAAAACCAAAAAGGGTGAGCAGAAGGGCTCGACGTGGTCTAATCGGAAGTTAGAAAAATTATCTAACTTATTTATTTTACACAAAAAAAGGCTCTTTTTATTGACAAGAGAGGAGAGTAAAAGATAGAATGTCCAAGAAAAAAGAGGAGGAAAAAAGTTGAATAAAGAGGAAAGATTGGTCAAACAGATAACTCCCAAAAGTGAGGATTTTTCCCGCTGGTATATTGAGCTGATCCGACGAGCCGAGTTGGCTGATTATGCTCCTTTGAAAGGGATGATGGTTATTCGACCTTATGGGTATGCAATTTGGGAGAATATTCAGCGGCTTCTGGACCGTCGAATCAAAGCCACTGGTCACCAAAATGCTTATTTCCCCCTCTTTATTCCCGAGTCCTTTCTGCAAAAGGAAACAGAGCATTTAAAGGGGTTTTCTCCTGAAGTAGCTTGGGTGACCCAAGGAGGACAGGAAGAGCTTGAGGAAAGATTAGCTGTCCGCCCAACTTCTGAGGCGATTATTGGCTATATGTATGCCAAATGGATAAAATCTTGGCGGGATTTACCCGTCTTGATAAATCAATGGGCTAATATTGTTCGCTGGGAAAAAGTTACCCGGCCTTTCTTGAGAACGACGGAATTTCTCTGGCAGGAAGGACATACTGCCCATGAAACGAGAGAAGAAGCTGAAGAGGAAACCCGAATGATCCTGGAGATGTATCGGGAATTTGTCGAAACAGAACTGGCTGTGCCGGTTATTGCCGGGCGTAAAACAGAGAGAGAGAAATTTGCTGGAGCTCTGGAAACTTATTCCATTGAAGGGCTCATGGCTGATGGTCGAGCCCTCCAAATGGGTACTTCTCACCATCTTGGTCAGCATTTTTCCCGGGTGTTTAATATCCGTTTTGAAGACCGCCAGCAACAATTACAATACGTCTGGCAGACCTCATGGGGAGTCTCTACCCGCCTGATTGGGGCTGTCGTGATGTGTCATGGTGATGATTCCGGACTGAAATTTCCTCCGCAAATTGCCCCTCTTCAGGTAATTATTGTGCCTATTTCTCTAGGAAATTGGCAAGAGACTGTCTTGCCTTTGGCTAAGGAATTAAGAATGAAACTTCAGGAACAGGGCTTTCGAGTTCATCTGGACGCCCGAGAAGAATATACCCCGGGTTGGAAGTTTTCGGAGTGGGAAATGAGAGGGGTGCCTCTTCGTTTGGAAATAGGCCCCCGGGATGTCAAACAGCGCCAAATTGTCCTCGTCCGTCGAGATACTCGAGAGAAAATCACGGTTTCCCTGGAAGAATCGAGAGCCAGAGTAAGTGAAATTCTAGATGATATCCAGAAAAACTTATTTCATCTGGCACTCCGTTTTCAGCAAGAAAATACTTACGAGACCAATGATTATCGAGAGTTTCAGGAGATAATTGAGCAGAAGAGAGGCTTCATTAAGTCTTATTGGTGTGGCCGGACTAGCTGCGAAGAAAAAATAAAAGAAGAAACCCAGGCTACTATCCGGGTGATTCCTCTAGAGCAACCCGAAGACATCAAAAATCATCGTTGTCTCCATTGCGGACAGCCAGCTAAGTGGCTGGTCTATTTCGCCAAGGCTTATTAAACCCGAGTATGACCAAAAAAGACTGGGCCACTCTCCGAAAATTAATGGTGGAAAACCAGTTGCGCGCCAGGGGGATTAAAGATGAAAGAGTGCTTCAGGCTATGGCTAAGGTGCCCCGTCATTTATTTGTCCCCCCAGACAGTCAGGAATTTGCCTATAGTGATGAGCCTCTCCCCATTGGCGAAGGTCAGACTATCTCTCAACCTTATATAGTGGCTTATATGACCGAGGCCATTCAGCCTGAAAAATGGAAAAGGGTGCTGGAGATTGGCACTGGCTCGGGCTATCAAGCAGCTGTTCTAGCGGAACTGGTGAAGGAAGTTTATACGGTTGAAGTAATCCCTTCTCTGGCGGAAAAAGCCCGAGAATTACTAGAAAGCTTGGGTTATGATAATATCCACTATAAAGTAGGGGATGGCACCTTGGGCTGGCCAGAGAAAGCTCCCTTTGATTCGATTCTGGTGACAGCAGCTCCGGCTAAGATTCCTCCTTCCTTGGAAGAACAGTTGGCTCCAGGAGGCAGGTTGATTATTCCTGTGGGAGAAATGTTTCAAGATTTGTATCTTGTCACTAGAGAAAAAGATAAATTTCGGCGCCAAAAGCTTCTGCCAGTTCGTTTTGTACCCTTGGTAACTCTTCATTAAGTCTTTAATGCTTTTCTTTTAGAGCAAGTTAATCAAAGAGAAGAAGATAAACATGATTTAAGGCGGCTTATTAAAAAATTTTTTTTGGTTTTCCCTCTTTTCGTTAATTAAATCTTATACCCGACCTAAGCTAATTTTTGGCCCTGAAGACAGGGCTTTACTCTCTATCTGGGTGGCTCATTAAGCTTCCCAAAATGAAGAGGTAGTTTCGGTTGACATTGAAGCTATTAATTTTTAAGCTTAAAAAAGCGAGTGCTGGCGAAGATTGAGAGAATAACGACTTCGATGACTAAAGAGCTTCTTATAAAAGGCCGCAATTTTTTCTTCCAGAGAGGATGGATTTTTTTTGGTTTATTCCTTTTGGGCTGGGCCTCTGTTTTTTTCGGTCAAGCTTATCAGAATAAATTCATCCCTGTTTTTTTACCCGATGGGCAGAAGATAGTGGCGGAATTAGCGGTTACTCCTTGGGAAAGACAGCGAGGCCTGATGTTTCGGGAAGAATTAGCTGCCAATGAAGGCATGCTTTTTATCTTTGAAGAAGACGGCCTTTATTCTTTTTGGATGAAAAACATGAAATTCCCTTTGGATATTCTCTGGTTGGATAAGAATAAGAAAATCGTCCATATTGAAGAAAATGTCCCGCCCTGCCAGGCTGAACCTTGTCCTTCTTACACGCCTTCTTTACCCGCCCGGTATGTTCTGGAGCTGAAAGCCGGCAGCGTTAAAAGTCATTCTTTACAACTTTTTCAACAAGTGGAATTTATTCTGCCTCGAGTGAAGGAAACTACTTAACTTGTTTTCTTCTTTTCCCGATTAGAAGACTCGATAAGGCGTGTTAATTCCTGGGCAGCCAAGACCGAAGCTCTTTTTTGACCCAGAATTTCTTTTATTTGCCGGAACGCCTGGAGCATCTTTTCTCTTCGGGTTTGGTTCTCAATTAATTCTTTGCCCAAAAGAAAAAGATTTTCAGCCGTGAAGTTGTTTTGGATGAGCTCTGGAATCACAGTTTCTCCCAGCAGGATATTAACAATACTAAAATTCCTGATATAAACGAATTTTCTCCCTAGCTGGTAAGAGAGGGGTGAGATCCGATAAAAAGCAATAAAGGGCGTTTCTAGAAGAGCTGCCTCCAGATTGGCTATTCCACAGGAACTAAGAATCAGGTCACTATAAGCCATGGCTTCATATTTATCTTCTTTAAGAATAGTGAGGCCGGGAAAAGAATAGGGTAAAAGTTTTTCAATTTCACGGCGGGAAAGATTTTCTGATTGGCAAAGGAGAAATTCCACGGGAAAGGCACCTCTCAAGAGAAGCAGACTTTCGGAAAGAATAGGGAGATGGTTTTTCAGTTCTGAAGGTCGACTACCGGGGAGAAGGGTAATTATTTTTTTCTGGGGGTCAAGATTATATTTTTGTAAAAAATCCTGGCGGCTCAAAACTAAGCGGATCTCCTCCTGCAGAGGGTGACCGATATAAACAGCTGGGATATTTTCCTGCTCATATATTTTTTGTTCAAAGGGAAAAATCAGGAGCATTTTGGAGATACAGGCTTTGATTTTTTTTAAACGATTTTTTCGCCAGGCCCAGATGGTAGGACTTACGTAATAGAGCACTGGTATTCCCTGGCGGCGAAGGTAACAAGCCAGACGAAGATTAAAGTCAGGTGAATCGATAAGTACAGCGGCCTGGGGCTGACGGCGGATAATTTCTTTTTTGAGATAGGATTGAAGTTTCAGCAAGCGGGGCAAGTGACGAACAACTTCTAGTAGTCCGACTAAATTTAATTCTTGAAGGGAATAAAGAGCTTCCAGCCCGGCCGCAGTCATTTTTTCGCCCCCCAAACCAAAGAACCTGGCTTGAGGATTAACTTTTTGAAATTCCCTAATAAGGGCTGCTCCATATTTCTCGGCGGAGGTTTCTCCTGCACAGATGAATATTTGAGTCATTTTTTCTTGGATTCTTCTCCAAAATAGACTACTTTAGGCGTTTGTCCTGGGGTTTGGCCGTAATAAAAAAACCAGTGGTCATAGTGGTCCTGTTGATTATAAATTTTTATTGATTTTTGGGGGGAAGAACTGACCACGCCTATTATTTGAGGATTGTCCACTTGGGAAAGTAAAGCTGCTGGAACCACCAAAATCTTTTGAAAAGAAATTCCTCCGGGTCTTCTGCGAACAGGCTCTTCTCCACCCGAATCAGGAGTGGAAAAAGGCCCCGCTGATCTTCCGCCGCTTATAGGGGAAGGGGGAATGAGAATTAGATCCCATTCTCCTGACTCACTCATCGGGTCAGGATAAAGGCGACGGATACATTTTTTCTCCAATAATTCATCTAGTTGACGAGGAAAAGTGCCCGGATATTTTTGTTGGAAAAGACGGATAGCTTCCACATACTGTCGTCCGCGAAAAATGAGTTCTTCTTCCTTTTCCCTTTGTAGCTGTGTTTCCCAAACAGGGACAGCGATGAGCAGGCTTAGGCTGAGAATGAAAATGAGAAAAAGAAGGAGTAACAGAGTGTAACCCTTTTTCAAAAAAGAACAGGAAATATCAGGCAGAAGAACTTTCTTTTTACCAGGTATTGTAGGGCGTTCCATCTAATCCTATCTCCTTCGAGCCGGAAAAGACATCGACTACTCCTGGCTGGAGACCGGCTTGAATCAGCTCTTCAGTGAACTCTTCTCTTACTTCAACCCAAGTTTCGCTGGATTTAGTCATAGGATCGATGGGAATAGTCCGCAAGTATCCTTCTTCCACTAGAGCCTGAAGAGAGGGAGGATATTTGCCTTTATCCAGATGATATTGATTGATGAGTTTTCTCAGAATAAATAAATTTTCTTTAAGAACGGCTTCTCTGGCTCGCCGAGCGGCAGTTTGATATTGGGGAATAGCTAGACCCAATAGAATGCCAATAATAGCCAGAACAATTATCAATTCGATGAGGGTGAAGCCCGAACGGGTTGTGTTCATTCCTTTTACCACTCCCTGTATTTGGTTCCATCGAGAGCTGTGGCCCGACTTTTAGTATAAACGTCGTAAACATTCTCGCCACCCCAGACATCAGAGTCTGGGTCATCCTGGTAAGAACGAAGTCCCCAATCATAAGAATTAGTCATGGGGTCTTTAGGTATTCGCCGGAGAAAACGAACAATGCGCTTGACCTTTTTCCCTTTAATAATCTCTTCCACTTCGACTCCTTTGACCAGGGTTTCCAAGTCAGGAGGATAGCCGTAGGAATCTTCATCTACTTTAATCTTTTTTTCGTCAGCCAGCCGTTTGTAAGCATCTATGGCTTCCCGAATAAGACGCAAATTGCGGCGAAGTTCGATTTCTTTCTCCCTTTTAACTGCCACGTGAGCCAGAGGAATGGCTACGCCGGCAAGGATAGCCAGAATGGTGAGAGTCACCAGCATTTCGATGAGGGTGAATCCATAGCGTCGGGTCGAGACAACTCTCATCTTGGTTTTGATAATTGGTTTAAAACCATTTTTTTGAAGGGCGACTTTTAGAGTAATCCCGTCGGGAATGACCTCTGCCTCGGTCATAAGGTCGGTAGGATGGACTTTCTAGAACCTTCTTGCTGAGTTTTATTTTATGGTCTTCCCCTATAGAGAGAACTTTCACTTTAACTGTATCGCCAATTTTAAAGACATCACGAGCGCTGCGGATGCGGCGATGGGCAATTTCTGAGACATGAAGTAGACCGACGATATTAGGGAGAATTTCTACGAAAGCTCCGTAATCTTCGATCCGGACCACTTTACCTGTGTAAACTTTGCCTACTTCCGCTTCGACTGTAATTTCTCGAATCATTTGGCGGGCTTTTTCGGCCGATTCCATATTTTCGGCGGCAATGGTGATTTTTCCGGTTTCTTCGATATCAATTTTTGCATTAGTGGCGGCTAGAATTTTCTTGATATGTTTTCCGGAAGGGCCGATGACATCGGGAACTTTCTCTGGATTGATGAAAAGAGTAATGATTCGGGGTGCATAGGGAGAAATGTCCGGCCGGGGATGAGGCAACACAGAGAGCATTTTTTCTAAAACCTGGTGGCGAGCCTCTTTGGCTTGGAAAAGGCCTTCGCGGAAAATTTCAGGTGAGATCCCCGGAATTTTCAAATCCATCTGGATAGCTGTCACACCTTTTTCAGTACCAGCGATTTTTAAGTCCATATCGCCGAAGTGGTCTTCAAGACCAGCTATGTCCGTAAGTAAGGCATAGCGATCGTCTTCTTTAACGAGACCGATGGCGATCCCTGCCACAATCATGGAGAGGGGTACGCCGGCATCCATCAAAGCCAAGACTCCTCCACAGACGGTGGCCATCGAGGAAGAACCGTTGGATTCGAGTATATCCGAGACAATGCGAATGGTATAAGGGAAATCCTCTTCAGAAGGAATAGAGGGCAGAATAGCCTTTTCCGCCAGAGCTCCGTGGCCGATTTCTCTTCGTCCCGGAGCTCGGAGAAAACTCACTTCTCCCACACTGAAGGGAGGAAAATTATAGTGAAGCATGAATCTTTTAGCTTCGCCTTCACTTAAACCATCAAGTCGCTGGACGTCTTCAAAAGTTCCCAGGGTAACAGTAGCCAGACACTGCGTTTCGCCCCGGGTAAAGAGAGCTGATCCATGGGTCCGAGGAAGTAAGCCCACCTCAATGGAAATGGGGCGAATGTCAGTCAAAGAACGACCATCTACGCGCTTCTTTTCTTCTAAAATAAGACGGCGAACTAGCTTTTTTTCTATTTGAAAGAAAATTTCTTTTGTTTCTTGAATTTTATCTTCTTCTTCTGGAGGGATTTCTTCGAGCAGGCGTTCCAAAATCTGTTTTATTCTTTCTTCTTGAGCTTTTTTGCCTTTAACTTGCACGGCTTCTTGGAGTTCGGACAGGATCTGTTTTTCTATTTCCTGATATCTAGTTTCGTCCAATTGAGGAGGAGTAAACTCTCTTTTGGGGATTTTCAGCTTGGCGTATAATTCGGCCTGAGCATCGATTATTTTTTTGATTTCCTTTTCAGCGACCACGACTGCTTGGGCAATTATTTCTTCTTCGACTTCTTTGGCTCCGGTTTCAATCATGATAATACCTTGATCATTACCCACCACGACCATATTCAACAAGCTTTCTTCAAGTTGGGTGACTGTCGGATTGATGATATATTCATTGTTAAGATAACCAATTTTGACCGCTCCTAAAGGAGTGGTGAAAGGAATATCAGAAAAGAGGAGGGCAGAAGAAGCCCCAATGATGCCTAAAGTATCGGGTTCATTTTGCATATCAGCGGAAAGGAGCAAAGCAACGATTTGAGTGTCGTTGAAATAGCCTTCTGGAAAGAGAGGACGAATAGGGCGGTCAATCATTCGACTCACCAGCACTTCTCTTTCGGAAGGTTTGCCCTCCCGTTTAAAGAATCCCCCAGGAAATTTCCCGGCGGCGTAAGTATTTTCCCGGTAGTCAACGATTAAAGGTAAAAATGGTTTGGGTTCTTTGACTTCTTTTTTGGAAGTGGCGGAAATGAACATAATAGTGTCGCCATACCGGATAAAAGCTGAGCCATCAGCCTGACGACCCATACGGCCAATTTCAATAGATAAAGTCCGCCCCCCAATTTCTAGATTTATAGTGTTCTCAGACATTTATATTTTCCTGACGAGGTCCGGCTATTTTCTTAGCTTTAATCTTTTAATCAAAGCTTCGTAGCGGCTGGGGTCTTTTCTTTTTAAATAAGCTAAAAGTCTTTTCCTCTGACCCACTAATTTCATTAGACCGGTCCGGGAGTGATAGTCTTTTTTATGTTGGGCAAAGTGTTGGGTTAAGTGGTTGATCCGATAAGTGATTAAGGCTACCTGAACTTCAGGTGAGCCCGTATCTTTCGAATGGGTTCGAAATTCTTCAATGATCTTCATTCTTTCTTCCTTACTCAGCACTTTCAGTCTCCTTCTTAGTGCTCTATATATTTTTTCTCTTTTTTTCTTATTTAGATTACCAGAAACTGGCTCACTTGTAAATTATTTTCCCGAAATTTAAGATTGCTTTGCTCGAAACTTGTTGATTAAATTAGTCTTAGGTTCTCTCTGGTTCTAAACTCAGTGTTGTTTGGAATGATTAATTGCCAACCTGACTGGCTTGTGTTAGAGTGATAAAGTTGAAATCATACCGGCTGATTGATAATGGTGCCCTTATTTCTTTTTATTTTAAATGTTGTGCTTCTAGCTGTGAGCTGGATTATGCTTCTTTATGCTTATCCTCGTCTCCCCGCGCTAATTCCTCTCTGGTTAGCCCTTAAAGGCAATAGTTTCCTTTATCCTAAATCTATATTAATCTTTCTTTATCCTTTAGGAGAGACTTTATTCAATGTTCTCTTTCTCAAACTGGCCCGGGTTAGGGTAGCCCTATTTTCCCGGCGGACGGCTGTGGAGAAAAAGAACTCTTCTTCTGAGACAGGGCCAAGTCGATTAAGAGCGGAATTTGCTTTACTAGCCATGATTTTTTTTAATCTGATTTTCATTCATGTGGAACGAAGCTTGATTCTGGTGGCTCATCAGGTAGAGAAAGGCATGAACCCTTTTTATTTTGTGATGTTATTCTTGGTGTTATTGATTCTTATCCCTTATTATCGGATTAGAGAAATGGTGGAAAAAAAGCAATGGTTAGTTAAAGGCGGCAAGCGAAAAAATTGATCAGTTAGTCTGGAAGACCGGGGTTAGCTTTTCACCTTTGGCTTTTGAGTCAAAGGGAAACCAAAATCAGAAATGACCAATAATTTTACCCATTAGTGAGCTCTAATCAAATATGAAAAGACCTAACTTTATGAATTGACGGCCGAGGCCAAAATGAGATTGGTGCCAGGTGAAGATCTACCTCTGGGGACCGGACTGACTTCTATTACTTAATAGATGACGATTCTGATTATTTGATGGGTAATTTCCTTTCAAAAAGGTGAGGGCCTTGGAGGTTAAATAGAAGCGCCTTGAATAAGAGGAGGCTAATTATTGAGAAAGAGGAAGGGAGAGAGTGTGTTTTAATTATTTTGATTTTTTTGCTGTTGACTTTTGTTGTAATAAGTAAGCCTTCCTTTGGAGAAGGTGCTGGGCATAAAGAGAGTCCAGACCACCCTGGGTTTCTTGGACATATTTGAGCCGTTCTTCAATTTCCTCCAGCGTCATTTGGTTAATTTTCTTTTTTTTCTTAGGAGGCGAGGCTGGGGCAGATGGCTTCTCTTCAGAAGCTGGCTTGGCTTCCGGAGTAGCTTCTTCTTGAGTTGCTTTTTCTTCCGCCATTTCTTTTCCTTTCTTTTTCTTGGTAACGGTGGATTAGATTTTGGAGAAAAAGAATACACAATTTTAAAAAAAATATCAATATTTATCCCGGCGCCTTTTTTTCAGAAAAAGTTAAATTCTTCAAGAGGAATTTTTCCAGCGGCGACCATAAAAGTTGCCTTTTTAGGGAAAAGTTTAGTATAGTCAAGGTCAGTATGTACGCTCTTTATTCTGTTCTACTGGCGGCTGCTCTTTTGTTGATTTATATCCCCGCCTATTTTATTCGTTATCGCCTCCTGAGAGGAGAAAAACTTTATTTGAGAGAAAGATTAGGTAGGGGATTGAACCAGCTTCCCCGTCCTGCTCCGAACCGACCCTCTCTTTGGTTTCATGCTGTGTCTGTGGGTGAGCTTATTTCTCTCCAACCTTTAATTGAGGCTTTGAAAAAAAAGCATCCTGAGTGGGAAATAAGTCTTTCTTGTTTAACTCTCTCCGGAATGAAAGTGGCTCAAGACAAATTTTCTCATGTTGAGCGAATCTTTTTTATTCCCTTTGATTTCGCTTTTATTCTGAAGAAGTATTTTACTTATCTTCATCCTTGCCTTCTGGTGTTAGTTGAATCTGAATATTGGCCCAACCTCCTCCGGACAGCTAAAGCCCGCAACTGTCCGATAATGGTGATTAACGCCCGCATGACCCCCACAGCTTTCCGTCGCTATGCCCGATTAAAGGCCTTAACAGTTAGGCTTTTTAATCTAGTAGATAAATTTTTAGTGCCAACAGAAGAAGAAGGAGAAAGATTGCTTCGTCTGGGCGTCTCAAGAGAAAAAGTGATTGTTTCGGGCAATATGAAGTGTGACCTTGAATTACCCCGGTTTTCCAACGAAGAACTAAAAGCCATGAAAAAGCGGTTCGGACTGGACCGACGCCTGTTTGATCAGCCGGCCAAAATCTTGGTAGCCGGGAGTCTTCATCCGGGAGAGGAAATCCCCCTTCTTCAGGCATTTCGGCAGGCAAGAAGAAAACAGAAGCCTTTCTTTCTTATTCTGGCTCCCCGTCATTTGGAGATGGTTGATGAATTAATCCACCAGTGTCAAGAATTGGGTTTTCTCTGCCAGCGGCGGACTCAACTTCCTTCAGTCACAGGCTTAACTCAAGAGTTATCTCCGGAGACAGAGGCTCCTTTAAATTGGGATGTTTTGATTCTCGATACTATCGGCGAACTGGCTTCTTTATATGCTTTAGCTGATGTTGTTTTTATCGGGGGAAGCCTAGTGCCGCGAGGGGGGCATAATCTTCTTGAGCCGGCTTTTTATGGCCAACCACTCTTTTTTGGCCCTCATATGGACAACTTTAAATATCTGGCCCAACAATTTATAGAGGCCGGAGCCGCCAAGGAGATCAAAAATGCGGCTGAATTGGCGGCTGTTTTAACTGAGCTCCCTGAGGCAGAGTTGACTCTTATGGGAGAGAGAGCGCGGCAGACATTGCTGACTCTTCAGGGAGCGACTAATTTAATCCTCACTGAAATTGAGAAATTGGTTATTCCCAATGAGGAACAAGGCTAAAATCTTATTGGGTTTCTGCCTGGTCTACTGGAGTACCTGCTTCTCTCTGTCAGCCTTACCAGCCAAAGAGAGCTTGGACTATCATTTGAATAAAAGATATCTCCAAAGAGCGGTTTTTGACTGGGGCGAAATTGGCCGCGCTCCAGTCAAATGGCAAAAATCAGATTGGTTTAAAGTAGCTTTGATCTCCGGAGCAGGCTTGGTCTGTTATTGGGGAGACCAAAAACTCCATGATTGGTTAAGGGAGAATAAAACTTCCACTTCAAGTGATATTTCCCAATTTATTTCCTACTTAGGACATGGGGGAGTAATTCTGGTAGGCACAGGCAGCGGTTATTTATGGGGTGAGATCACTCATAACCGCAAGTGGCGAAAAATTTCTTTGCTCTCTTTGGAGAGCTGGCTGGCCTCGGGTTTTGTGGTTAATTTACTGAAATTTCTAGCGGGACGGGAAAGGCCCCAAGTGAACCATAAGGCCCAACAATTCCATCCTTTCTCTCTCAAATCCAGTAATCATGCTTGGCCTTCGGGACATGCCTCTTCTGCCTTTGCCGTGGCTGCGGTTATCGCTTCTGAAGTGGACAGTAGCTGGGTGGATGGAGTAGTGTATTCTCTGGCCTCTCTGGTAGCTTTCTCGAGAGTTTACGATGAATATCATTGGTTGTCAGATGTTTTTATTGGGAGTGTGCTCGGTTATGTTATTGGTCACAAAATTGCCACTTTACATGCTGAGGGGAAATCGCCCCAGATTGCTTGGGGCATCACTCTTTCTCCCCAGAGAACAGGCTTTACTTTGACCTTTTTCTTTTGAAAAATAAAGACATTGGTTTTTAAAATAGATATAGATAAAAATAGAGATAAACTTGGATGAGAAAAATGGCGGTTTTCGCCCAATATTTAATTAGAAGAAAGAGGCGATTTTACTTATGGCCAAAGGACCAATTTCTTATTTTGATAGGATTAAACCTGGTTGGAGGCTTCTGGTAAGGAAGAGATGACTAGGTTCCCTAATTTGCCAGATAAAGGAGAAAAAAATGAGTAAATTAACTCGCCGGGAATTTTTGAAAAAGGGTTCGCTTTTAGCTTTAGCTTCGGGTAGCGGCCTTCTGCTTAAGGGCTGTCTTAAAGGCAAAGATTATGATTTAGTGATTAAGGGTGGCCAGTTAATTGATGGGAGTGGGGCCCCGGCTCAGCAGTTAGATGTGGGGATTAAAGAAGGTCTGATCGCCGAGATTGGCCAGATCCCCACTCGTCGGGCCAGGGCTGTGTGTGAAGCCAAGGGAATGATTGTCTCACCTGGTTTTATTGATGCCCATGACCATACAGATATTCAACTCTTGGTTAATCCTAAAGCTGAAAGTGCTGTCCATCAGGGCATTACCACAGTAATGAGTGGTAACTGTGGCTTTTCTCCTTTTCCTCTGGCCGACAGCACCTATGAGGAGATGAAGGCTAGTTTGAAAGAACAGTATGGCCTAGAGCTTAATTGGCGGGATATTAGGGGCTTTTTAGCTCGAATAGAAACACGAGGCACCGCCATTAACTACGCTACACTGGTTGGCCATGGAGCTGTCCGGGGAAAAGCCATGGGCTTTGACGATCGAGCTCCCACAGAAGCTGAGTTAACCACAATGAAAAACTTGGTTGAGGCAGCCATAAAGAACGGTGCTTTTGGACTTTCTAGTGGCCTGGAATATGCTCCAGGTAGTTATGCTCAACCTGAAGAATTAATTGAACTTTGTCGGGTGGTAGCCCGATGGGGTGGGGTTTACGCCACTCATATGCGCAGTGAAGGCGATTATTTACTGGAATCATTGGCTGAGACCTTTCGGGTAGCTCGGGAAAGTGGAGTTAGTGTTCAGATTTCTCATTTAAAAGTTGCCTATCCGCGCAATTGGTCTAAAATCGATGAGGCACTGGCCAGCTTGGACCGGGCTAAGGCAGAAGGATTGGCTGTCATGGCCGACCGTTACCCCTACTTGGCTGGTTCGACTGGCTTAAGTTTTTATTTTCCTCTTTGGGCTAAACAAGGAACCACAGAAGATTTTCTCCGACGCCTTCAGGATAAAAAGCTTGAGAAGAAATATCGTCAGCACCTGGCCGAACAGGAAAAGAAACTGGGTTCCTGGGAGAAAGTGGTCATTGCTGCGGTTGTTACCGAGAAGAACCGGGTTTTTGAAGGATTGAGTATTCAGGAATGTTGCCGTCGGACGGGCAAGGATCCTTTTACCTTCATGCGCGATCTGTTAGTTGAAGAGAAAAATCGAGTCGGGATGATTACTTTTATGATGAAAGAGGAGAATCTCAAAAGAATTTTGGCCCATCCTCTCGTTTGTGTAGGTTGCGACGGCGCCGCTATTGCCCCTTATGGGCCTCTAGGAAAAGGCAAGCCTCATCCCCGACATTATGGAACTTTTCCGCGGGTCCTAGGTAAGTATGTGCGTGAGGAAAAGATTCTTCCTCTAGAAAAAATGATTCACAAAATAACGGCCAAAGCAGCTGAGAAATTTGGGTTGGACAAAAGAGGGAGGCTCGAACCAGGTTATTATGCTGATGTGGTTGTCTTTGATCCCACCCGGGTGATTGATAAGGCTACCTGGACTAACCCCCATCAGTATCCCGAAGGGATCAACCATGTTTTTGTTAATGGAGTTCAGGTCATCGAAAATGGTGAACATACCGGTCGTCTCCCTGGCCGTGTTCTCCGAAAAGTCAGTGCTTCAGAGTAAGCGATTTTTACCCAACTAACCCAGGCCTTTTCCTTTCTCCCGGGCTAGAAGGGTCAAGGCTGAAGGCTGAACTTAAGAGGAAAAACCGAAAGTGTCTGGGAAAAAAGAGGTTTAAGATAAGCAATCTTCGTACGGAAGAGGTGGGCAGCGATGAGATATATAATTTCCAAAATTAAGTTAACTAAGCCGCTGGTTTTACTTCTGGGGTGGATGTGTCTTTTCGGGTCCCCAATTTCTTTCTCTCAGACGAGACAATCGCCAACCCAGGAAAAGCCCAGAGTTGATTTGTTATATCGGTCTTTGCAACCAGGAGAAGCCCTTCTGGTTGTTCTGCGAGGCCTCAGTTCGATTCGCCAGGCTGAGATGAAATTTCAGAACCAGAAATATCACCTCTTGCCTCGGAGTGAGGGGTCTGATGAATGGTTTGGTTGGCTCGGCCTTGATTTTCAGATGAAACCGGGAGACTATCCCTTACGAGTAACGGTGATTGATTCTCTGGGTAATAAACACCAACTCCAAGTCACTCTCACGGTAAAACCCAAGACTTTCCCTGTGAAAAAACTCTGGGTAGCTCCTCGGTATGTCACTCCACCTCCCGAAGTCACAGAGAGAATTAGGCGAGAATCGACTCTTTTAAGGACGATTTTTTCTCTAGAATCAACCCAGTGGCGGGGTGAGGGTAAGTTTATTCTACCTTGCCAAGGGAAAATATTTTTCAATTTTGGCGAAAAACGAATTTATAACAACCAGCCTCGCTCTTCCCATTCGGGCATAGACATTGCAGCTGTGACCGGCACCCCGGTAGTGGCCAGTAATGCCGGCCAGGTTGTACTGGCAACAGAACTTTACTTTGCCGGGAACACAGTGATTATTGATCATGGTTTGGGTTTGTTTACTTTCTATGGACATTTGTCCGCCATAAAGGTTAAGCGGGGTGATTTTGTTCACCGAGGACAACTTATAGGTCTCGTGGGAGCCACAGGTCGGGTGACTGGTCCCCATCTTCACTGGAGTGTTCGCCTCAAAGGCAGCCGAGTTGATCCCCTTTCTTTGCTGGAGATATCTCTGGATAAAGATTCAGGAAGTAGCTGAGCTTCTCAGGGGAGGTTGACACCCCTTGGGTAATTCCGGTAGGATGGCCTTTTTCTCTGGTAGAGAAAACTGCCAGGAGAAACTTTATAATCTTCATCTAGAAATAATAGAGGTGGTAGATGAAATCTAAAGAGGCTAGCCGAGCCAAGCAAACCAGGAGCCCTTTTGGTCGGGCTATCCGTCAAGCCTATCGTTTGGGCCAAGAGGATGAGGCTCTTGAGCCTTTGGTGGCTGTCAATTCTCAGGGGGCGCCGGTCGGGCGGATTAAAAGGGGAGATGCTGTCATTTTTTATGACCTTAGAGGCGAACGGGAAGTGGAACTCACGCAGGCTTTAGTTGATAAAAATTTTCAATCTTTCCCGACCGTTCCTCTCGACCTTCGCTTTGTGACGATGATTGAATATGCCTCCTGGCTTGAAGTAAGAGTGGCCTTTCCGCCCACTGGACCAGTTCGTCAGACTTTGGGAGAAGTTTTGTCTTCGGTGGGAAAAAAGGTGCTGAAAATTGCGGAATCAGAAAAGGCAATTCATGTGGGCTATTTTATGAATGGCAAACAGGAAGTGATTTTTCCTGGGGAATCTCGCCAAGTTATTCCTTCTCCTGAGGTCATGAACTATGCTGAAGTTCCGGAAATGAGTGCTCCCCAGGTGACCCAGGCTATTCTTGATTCTTTGGAAAGCGATTATGATTTAATTATTGCCAATTATGCCAATGTTGATGTTATCGGACATATCGAAAATGAGGCGGCTGTGATTCGGGCAGTGGAGGTAGTTGATCGGGAGCTTGGTCGGGTAGTAGAAGCTTGTCGGGAAAAAAGAGTGACTCTCCTGGTTACTTCTGACCACGGCACGGTTGAAGAGTGGTTGTATCCTGATGGAGCCATTAATACCGGCCATACCCGCAACCCAGTGCCGTTTATTCTAGTTGATTTCGCCCCGGGGTTAGCCATTCCTCAGAAACACCATCTCCTGCGTTCTAAAGGGGAATTATCTGATGTTGCTCCTACTATTCTCCAGCTTCTTGGGGTCAAGGTCCCACCTGAGATGACCGGTCGCTCTCTGATTACTGACTCCTCATTTCTCGCCCCCCCACGACCAAAAATTCTGCTATTAATCCTTGATGGTTGGGGAATGAGAGAAGATCTATGGGGAAATTTAATCGCCCGAGCCCAAACGCCCCAATTTGATTCCCTCTGGCAGGAATTTCCTCATTCTTTGCTTCAGGCGGCCGGTGAAGCAGTGGGCATGCCTCCGGGCACAGTGGGGAATTCTGAGTCAGGACATCTCCACCTTGGGGCTGGGCGACGAGTTCTCCTGGACCGAGTGAGAATTGACGAAGCAATTAAGCAGGGTCAGTTTTTTCAGAATGAAGCTTTTCTCTGGGCTATGGAGGAGGCCAAGAGAAATGGGCAGGCCTTACATCTCCTCGGCATAGTTTCTTTTTACAGTTCCCACGGGACCCTTGACCACCTTTTTGCCCTTTTGGAGTTGGCCCGCCGTCAGGCTGTTCCTCAGGTTTTTGTCCATTGTTTGATTGGTCGGCGGGGAGAAAAGCCTGAAAGTGGGGCTATTTATGTAGAGAAGGTTGAAAAGAAATGTCGAGAGCTAGGGCTGGGACAGGTGGTCACAGTGATTGGGCGGTTTTGGGCTTTGGACAGGGAGGAAAATTGGGATAGGGTGGAAAAAACTTATCGAGCCCTTATCTGGGGTGAAGGTACTCCGGTTAGAGTTGAATGAGAAACTGCTGTTAGTCAAAATTAAATTTTAATTGAACAATTATTGAACAATTAAAGAAGGGAGTTCGTATAGAAAAGAGAAAGATGGAAGAGATTAAGGCTCTAGAATTAAAAAACGTCAGTTATGCCTATGGCCGTATTCCAGCTCTAAGAGAAATAACCCTTTCGGTAGACAAAGGGCCTATAGGTCTTTTAGGCCCAAATGGAGCGGGCAAGAGTACCTTGTTAAGATTGTTGCTTGGCTTTTTATCTTTACAAAAAGGCGAAGCCAGAGTCATGGGCTATGATGTGGCCCAAGAAACTAGGCGGGTCCGACAGATTGTGGGTTATATGCCTGAAGACGAAAGTTATATACCCGGCATTGACGGAGTAACTTTAACTGCTCTTCTGGGAGAACTGGCTGGGATGCCTCGCCAAGAAGCCATGAAAAGAGCCCATGATGTTCTTTTTTATGTCGGCTTAGGAGAGAGCCGCTATCGACTAGTAGATACTTATTCCAAAGGCATGCGCCAACGTTTAAAACTGGCCCAAGCTTTGGTCCATGACCCTCAATTACTTCTCTTGGATGAGCCGACTTCAGGACTGGATCCTCAGGGACGAGAGGAGATTTTGGCCTTGATCAAAGATATCGCCGCTCATGGAGTTCAAGTGCTAGTCTCTTCCCATATTCTGCCAGATATAGAGGAAACCTGTCAGGAGGTGATTATTCTCCATCAAGGCCGGTTAGCAGCCCAAGGTAATCTTCAGCAGTTGAAACAGTTGGATTTCAGTCTTTATGAATTGAAATTAAAAGGAGAGGCGGAGGGCTTTCTGGCTAAATTACAACAGCAAGGCTGTCGGTTGGAGAAAATGGAAGAAGGTTTCTGGAGGTTATATTTACCCAGTCAATTGTCCGCTCGAGTTATTTTTAAATTAGCTGTGGAGGAAAAGGTTCAGATTCGCCACTTTGTGAGAAGTCAATCTCGTTTGGAAGATTTATTTGCCCAGGTGGTAGGAGAGGAAGAATGACTGTCCGAGAGAAAGGTTATACCCATTGGGAAGGAGAGTTGAAAGAATCCCGGTGGGTCTGGTTTCCCTTAACTCGTTTAGGAATCAAGATGGCCTTCCAGAAGCGCTTTTTTAAATTATTCTATTTTTCTACTTTTTTACCGGCCTTAATATTTTTAGCCGGCATTTATATCTCAGAACGCTTGGAAGATTTTCGCTTTATGTTAAGGGGCTCACCTGCCTTCCTTAAGATTACACCTAATTATTTTAAAATCTATCTTTCTAACAGTTTGTTTCTTTTTATTCTCGTTTTGGTCATGATTTTTGTTGGTGGAGGACTTATCGCCGATGACTTGCGTTTTAACGCCCTTCAACTATATTTTGCCCGACCTCTCCGGAAGATTGATTATGTAATCGGCAAAATGGCTACCTTGAGTTTTTTCATTCTCTTACTTAGTCTGGTTCCCGGAGTGTTGTTTATTTTATTTAAACTCCTATTTGCCGGAAATTTAGTTTTTCTCCGCCACTATCCCTGGTTGCCGCTGGCGGTAGTGGGCTATTCTTTGGTCTTGACCCTTTTTTTTGCTGCCTATGCTCTGGCTCTTTCTGCCTTAAGTCGAAATAACCGCTATGCCTCTTTGATGATTTTTGGAGTTTATTTTATTTCAGATATAATTTTTAATATTTTTTATCAGAATTTTCATCACCCCTATTTGGTGCTTTTATCTCTGAAACTCAACCTCCAACAGGTGGCTGCTGGCCTCTTTGGCTTGTCACCCCCATATGCTGTGCCCTGGAGTTTATCTCTGGGAGTGCTTCTAGGATTGGTCTTCCTGGCCTTTGTTATCCTGCAGAAACGAATTCGGAGTGTGGAGGTAGTTAAATGAGGGCGGTGGTCCAGACCGAAAAGTTATCGAAATATTATGGTAATGTCTTAGGCTTGAGTGATGTTTCAGTGACTATTGAACCAGGGGTGGTGGGTTTATTAGGGCCCAATGGAGCAGGCAAGTCAACTTTTTTGAAGTTAATCACCGGACAGTTGAAACCCAGTTTGGGCGAGGTCAAGGTTTTCGGCCAGCCGGTCTGGAATAATCCTCACATTTTTCACCAAATAGGCTATTGTCCTGAAATCGATGCTTTTTTTCCCGACCTTTCTGGTTGGCAATTTTTAAAAGAGATGCTTCGTCTTCATCATTTCCCAGAAGAGGAAGCCCGCCGCCGCGCCGAGGAAGTTCTGAAGTTTCTCCATCTCTTTGGGGATAAAGACCGCTTAATCCGCTCCTATAGCCGGGGCATGCGCCAGAGATTGAAAATAGCCCAAGCGATTGCCCATGAGCCCCAATTAATAATTCTCGACGAGCCTCTGAATGGACTCGACCCGCTGGGGCGGAGGAAAGTAATAAGGTTAATTCGCCGCCTGGGGGAAAAAGGCCAGACAGTGATTGTTTCCAGTCATGTCCTGCCTGAGATTGAGGCGATGACCAAACGGATTATCCTCATCCATCAGGGTAAGATTTTCGCCGAGGGTAATATCCACTATATTCGTGACCTTATCGACACTCACCCTCATATAATCTCTATTAAATGCGACCGCGTCAGAGAGTTAGCCGCGGCGCTGGTGAAAGAGCCAGAGGTCATCAAAATCTTTTTTACCCCTGATCCTCAAGAAATCCAGGTTGAAACTCAACAACGGGATATTTTTTTCGACCGCTTACAACAGTTGATCCTGCAACTTGACCTGCAGGTGGAAGCCATTACTTCGCCTGATGATAATCTTCAAGCAGTGTTTGATTATTTGATTGGAGAAAAATAATGGCGATTAGGTCTTTATCAAGACAGCCTTCGGGAGTTTTTTGGGCGAGTTGGAGGGATGTCTTCAAATTTTATTTTTTTCTAGGAACTCATTCCCGCCGGCCTAAGTTATTTTTTCTCTTGAGTTTGGTGCCTCTAGCCATGGCGATTATTTTTAAAGGTTCTCAAATTATCTATGGTTATCCCCGTTTTTCAGGCCTTTTTATTTATTCCAATATGATCATGATGTTCTTTCTCCAGTTTTTGATTCTTCTTTTGACTTTATTTTTCGGCACATCTGTCTGTCGGGAGGAAGTAGAGGGGAAGACTTTGCCTTATATAGTCACTCGTCCACTCCATAAAATTGCTTTCCTGCTGGGTAAATATACTGCTTATACCTTGCTAGTCAGTATCATGATTATTTTCAGCTTGACCCTGTCTTTTATTATCATGAATCTTGACCGGTTAGGTGATCTGAGCCTGTATAAAGTTCTTCTGCGGGATGGAGGAGTGCTTCTGTTGGGCATTTGGTGTTATGCGGCTTTATTCACCTTCTTAGGGGTGATTTTCAAAAAAGCCATTTTCTTCGGCCTTTTATTCAGCTTTGGTTGGGAAAATATCATTCAGTATTTTCCTGGAAAAACCCAGAAGTTGGCTGTGGTCCACTATCTAAAATCTCTCCTCCCTCCTTTAAGTCAGGAAGGTTTCCCTTTCCTTTTGTTCCGGCTAGAACCTACACCTCGGGGGGAGGCAATTTTGATTCTTTTAGGATTAACGTTTTTCTTTTTGGGATTGAGTTGTGCCCTTTTTGCTGGGAAAGAGTTTATTATTGAGGCTTAACCAAATAGAGGGGCGAGCAAGTAGTGAAATTTATTTTTCTGGGTTTTCCTCTTTTTTTGATTCTGCTTCCAGTCGCTGAATTAGGTCTTCGGTTAACTCCATTGAAATAATCACTTTATCTGGTTCGGAGGTAATGTTGATATTATTGAGCAATTCGCCGAAAACAGGTTTTTGAGCTGCGGCCATCGCGCCCATGGATTTCAGTCCGGTAATAAAATCGGCTAGTTGTTTGACTTTCTGTTCATCATCACTGAAGATTTTAATTTCAGCTTGATAAGTCTGATTACTGTAATCGAAAGAAATAGTGCCAGCTTGGACAGCTTTCAGGTTAGCCATCATGGGGTTTTGAGTGGCTATTTTACTCATTTTATCTGAGGGAAAGAATCCTCCTCCCCAGAATAGGGCTTCTTGATTAACACTATTTAAGAGATTCATCAGGTTAGCGTTGGTTTTACAATTTGGTTTTTTGCCTTGAGCGACATCAATAACCGCTTTAATACCTTGGGTAGTGCCCACGATAATGTTGGAATTATCAAGGAAAGCAAAACCGCCTTCTTCTTCATTTTCTTTAGTGGGGACGAGGTAAATAGTAACCCCATTGTATTCTTCTTCTCGGAATTCACCACTGCCTTCTTTTTCTGCCTGAGCTTTGATATAGGCTAACACTTTGTTCGGATCGTATTTTAAATTGACTACGCCCGCGCCGTATTGTTTTTGGGTTTCCGGGTCGACAATTATTGCTCCGCAAGCGTAATAAACATCTTTTTGAGGGTCGATGCCCACTTGCTGGATGAACTTTTGATATTTCTGGTAGCTCTCATCTTTTTGAATAGCTTCATTAACCGCCTTGAGGTTCATTAGTTTGTTTAGGTTACCGAAAAAAACTGCCTGGCTTTCCTGAGGAAGCAGGGTCAACATATCCACTGGTTCGGCTTGGCCAGCCACCGGGGGAGCTTCTTTTTTCTTACAACCCCATATTCCTAAAATTAACATGGGGATGAGGAGAGCTAAAACAACTCTTTTTTTCATCGGGTAATCCTCCCTTCTCAAATTTCACCTGGACTATAACAGAAAGAGAAGGAGAAAGCAACTTTTTCCCTGCGTAAAGGCAGAATGCAGGTGATGTTTTATAGTCACTCCCCAAAATGGCCTTTGAGCCGTCAATCTGGTAATTAACATAACATAACATAACATAACATAACATAAC